>JBARXH010000172.1:0-23082 GCA_049647245.1 Litorimonas sp. | reverse complement strand
TGACTGACGTCTACAACGACAACGACCTGATCGGCACGGACGCCACGACGGCGCAGAGCAATTTCGACACCGCTCATCCTCTCTACCGCTACATCGCGGAGACGGCCGCGATCCGGACCGCTCATCCTGCCTTCCGCCGCGGGGCCATGGAAGCGCGCCTCTTCGAAGTGGGCGGATCGGACGGCACCGGGCGTGCCTTCGCCTTCTCGCGCTTCGATCCGGACACAGGACAGGAATATCTGGTGGCGGTGAATACGGGTCCGGATCCTCTGCGCATCAACACGCGCGTGGAGCCCGACACGACGCGTTTCCGCACACTGTTCGGCGACTGCCCGGCGAGCGTATCGGCCACGGCGACGGCCAGCCTCGACCTGCCCGCCTTCGGCATTGCGGTCTGCGAAGCGGACGGCCGGGCGGAGCGGCACGCCAAATGACGCTTCCGCCGCCCACCGCGATCCTGCAAGAACCGCCCGTGACCGATCAGCCGCACAGTGTGGACACCGCCACCCGTTCGCCCTGGTGGAAGGGCGCGACGATCTACCAGATCTACCCGCGCTCCTTCCAGGACACGACGGGCGACGGCATCGGCGATCTCGCCGGGATCACGCAGCGCCTCGACCATGTCGCCTCGCTGGGCGTGCAGGCCATCTGGATCTCGCCCTTCTTCACCTCGCCCATGGCGGACTTCGGCTATGACGTGGCGGACTTCTGCGACGTGGACCCGATCTTCGGCACGCTGGCGGATTTTGACACGCTGATCGAGCGCGCCCATGCGCTCGGCCTGAAGGTCACGATCGACCAGGTCTACAGCCACACCTCCGACCAGCACCCCTGGTTCGAGGAGTCCCGCCGGTCGCGCGACAATGCCCGCGCCGACTGGTATGTCTGGGCCGACGCGAAGCCCGACGGCAGCCCGCCCAGCAACTGGCAGAGCGTGTTCGGCATGGGCGCGTGGGAATGGGACGCGCGCCGGGGGCAGTACTACCTGCACAATTTTCTGCGCGAGCAGCCGGACCTGAACCTGCACAATCCGGAGGTCCAGGCCGCGATCCTCGACGTGACGCGCTTCTGGCTCGACCGGGGCGTGGACGGCTTCCGCCTGGATGCGTTGAACTTCGGAATGCACGACCGCGCGCTCACCGACAATCCGGTGGAGACGCAGCACAAGCGCCCGCCCACGCGGCCCTTCGACTTCCAGCGCCACGTCAACAATATGAGCCAGCCGGAAATCGTGCCCTTCATCGAGCGCATTCGAGGCGTGATCGACAGCTATGACCGCGACGTCTTCACCGTCGCCGAAGTGGGCGGCCCGCGCCCGTTGGCGGAAATGAAAGCCTTCACGCAGGGCGACCATCGCCTGAATTCCGCCTACGCCTTCGACTTCCTCTACGCCGACGCGCTCACCGCGGACCTCGTGCGCGAAACGCAGCGGCAGTGGCCCGGCGCACCGGGCTCCGATGGAACGAAGGAGGGCTGGCCGAGCTGGGCGTTCGAGAACCACGACGCCCCGCGCGCCGTCACGCGCTGGCGCGGCGCGTGCGAACCCGCACGCTACAGCAAGCTGCTGGCGCTGCTGATGACCAGCCTGCGCGGCAACGCCTTCGTCTACTATGGCGGGGAGCTGGGTCTGGAGCAGGGCGAGATCGGCTATCAGGATCTGAAGGATCCGGAGGCGATCACCAACTGGCCCGAAACGCTGGGCCGGGACGGGGCGCGCACGCCCATGCCGTGGGACGGCGCAAGCAACGACTATGGCGGCTTTTCGGACGCCAAGCCCTGGCTGCCCTTGCAGGACCATCACCGGACGAACTGCGTTGCCTATCAGGAGCGCAACCCGGACAGCGTGCTGAATTTCCAGCGCGCCGCCATCGCCCTGCGCAACAGCTGCCGCGTGATCCGCGAAGGCGCGATCCGCTTCGCCGAGAAGGAGGGCGATCTGCTCGTCTTCGACCGCGTGCTGGACGGCCGGATGCGCCGCTGCGTGTTCAATCTGACCGCGGGCGCGCTGCCCTATGGAGGCCCGACGGCGGCGGAACTGTGCGTGGGGGACCGGCCCGAGGGCGGCATCATGCCGGCCTATTCGGGGTTTGTGTCCCCGCTAGGGTGAGAGCCGCGCACGGCTGACGGTGCGGCTCCGGCGCTGATCCGGGCAAAGGGTAGGAAAAGGGCCTTCCGCGAGGGGCGGCGGACGCTTCTGGTGTGCCACTGCCGGGTGAAACCACCTGCGGCTGGAGTGGACGATAGGGGTTGCGGGGCGCGGCACGCGTCAGCCGGACCCTCGCGGAAGGGGGTGTTGCGGACGGCCAGAAGGGCCGACCGAACAGGGACGCTTATAGCGCAGGAGCGGACGGCGCGGATTAGATTGCGGGACCTTCCCGCAAGCCTTTGAAACAACCACATTTGTCAGACGCTCGAACGCGGACGGCTGCATTCCAAGCCGCTATCCGCGGCCTTCACGGCCGGGGCCTCCCTCGGTCATGCGCCCATGCCGACTAGACCTATCGTGGCTCAAGCCAAGCCGGGAGGCCCCGGCAACATGTGCAAGGGACAGGTCCCAAATTCTTCCTGTTTCGTCGCCCGGACGAACAGGCCTGCGGTCCGCTCCGCTGTCGCTCCGCGGCTTTGTCGGAATTTCGTCCCCCGGACGAAATTCTACGACAAAGCCCCACAGCTCTCGCGCTGGATCAGTTCGGTCGGCAGGCGTTCGGAACGGATGTCGTCCGGGCCGCTGGCGTTGAGGAGCTTCATGACCAGCAGGCGTCCGGCCAGTGTCAGGTCTTGCGCGACCGTGGTCAGGGGCGGCTCGATGTAGCGGGCGAAGTGGATGTCGTCATAGCCGACCACCGAGACATCGCCCGGGACGGAGCGTCCGCTCTGGTGCAGAGCGCGAATCACGCCGATGGCGATCAGGTCGGATGCGCAGACCACGCCGTCGAAGGATTGCCCGCGCGAGATCATGGAGTGGGTCGAATTGGCCGCGCTCTCGATCTCGAAATGGGCGGGGAAGACCAGATCGGGGTCGATCTCGAGATCGAACCGTTCCAGCGCGCGGCGGTAGCCCTGATAGCGTTGCGCGATTTCGGGCGCGTCCGTGTCGCCGAAGAAGGCGATGCGCTTGCGGCCCAGCCGCGCCAGATGCGCCGCCGCCATCTCGCCTCCGCGGAAATTGTCCGATCCGACGGAGGCATAGTCCTGCCCCGGCAGGTCACCGCCCCAGACGATGAACTTCATCGGGTGGCCCACGAGCCGGTTCAGCCGGTCGTGCAGGAAGCTCTGCCCCAGGAAGATGATCCCGGACGCGCGCGAGCTGTCGAGCAGGCGCGACAGGTCGTCATAGTTCTGCGGGTCGGCGTGGCTGACGACATAGTCGCAGCGAAGGGAGCGCGCCGCCTCGCCGATGCCGCCGAGCAGGCCCTGGAAGAAGGGATCCAGCATCCAGCCGTCGCGGCCCTGCGGCTTGGGCACGATCACGGAGAGAGTGGATACAGCGGACGCCCCGCCGCTGGGCAGCGAGCGGATATTGTAGCCCTGACGCCGGGCGAGATCCCAGACGCGGCGTTTGGTCTTGTCCGACACGGCCGGATTGTCCGACAGGGCGCGCGACACGGTGGCGATCGACACGCCGGCTTCCCGGGCGATGTCCTCCAGCCTGACTTTCTTGCTCATGGAATCAGTCCGTGGGTGTCTCGTAGGGCACGAATATCAGCAGGACGGCCCCCAATGTCATCACCCCGCCCGCCACGACGAGGGTCAGGGACGGGTCGCCTCCCAGCAGGCTGTTGAGCACACCGCCCATCAGCGTGCCAACCACGAGCTGCGGGATCACGATGAAATAGTTGAAAATGCCCATGTAAGTGCCCATCCGCGCCGCCGGCAGGGCGTCGCTGAGCAGAACATAGGGCAGGACCAGCACGGACGCCCAGACGATGCCGATGCCCGTGGCGGCGAGCCAGAACAGGGACGGGTCCACGAAGCGGATGGCCGCGAACGACACGCCGCCGATCACGAGCGTCAGCGCGTAGAAGGGCTTCACCCCCATCAGGCGGGTGAAGAGCGGGATGACGGCGGCGAACAGCATGGACACGATCCCGTAGAGCGCGAAGATGTCGTTCACGGCCAGCGCGCCCGTGCCATAGGCGTCCGTCGACGTGTCGGAGGTGCCGAAATGGTGGAAGGTGACGGCGGGCGTCAGATAGACCCACAGGGTGAAGAAGGCGAACCAGCTGGTGAACTGCACGGCGGCGAGGCGTTTCATCAGGGTCGGCATGGTGACGAGGTCGCTCATCAACCCGCTGACCATGTTGGAGGGCCGTCCCGATCGCAGGCGCGCGGACGTGTAGAGGAACATGATCCCGACGAGGATCACCAGCATGGCGAACACGATGAACTGGCGTTCCGTGCCGAGCAGGAAGACAGCGGCGATCAGAGCGATACCCAGCGCCACCGCGATGAAACCCCAGCGGGAAAAGAAGCCGGGTTCCGGCACGACGGCTTCCACGCGACGGGCCTGGCCGAGCGCGGAATTGTCATTGGCCTCGAAGGTTTCCAGCTCCTCCGGCGTGTACTCCTTCGAGGTCAGCACCGTGTAGAGCACGGCAAGAAACAGGATGCCCGCCCCGACGAGAAAGGCCATTTTCACCGACGGTGCGACGCTGCCCTCCGGCGCGGTGTTGGCGTAGCCGATCAGGCCCAGCCATTCCGGCAGCTTGGAGCCGACATAGGTTCCCAGCCCGATGAACACGCCTTGGGCGGCATAGCCCGCGCTGCGCTGGCGGCTGTTGAGATTGTCTCCGACGAAGGCGCGGAACGGCTCCATGGAGATGTTGAGCGCGCTGTCGAGGATCCAGAGGGAGCTGGCCGCGATCCAAAGGACCGGCGAGGTCGGCATGACGATCAACGCGAAGCTCGCCAGCAACGCCCCGACCAGGAAATAGGGCCGCCTGCGCCCGAACCGGTTCCAGGTCCGGTCGGAGAAATAGCCCACGATCGGCTGCACGATCAGGCCCGTGACGGGTCCGGCCAGCCAGAAGAGGGGCAGCGCGCCATAGTCCGCGCCCAGGCTCTGGAAGATGCGCGATGCATTGGCGTTCTGCAGCGCGAAGCCGATCTGAAGTCCGAAGAAGCCGACCGCCATGTTGATGATGGAAAAGAGCGCGAGGCTGGGCTTCAGCCTCGCGGCGGGCGGCACGGTTCCGGTGTAAGCAGGTGCGGTCATCATGTCCCCTTGTCCGCGGCACCATCCCCTGCGCCGCAATGTTTTGCAGGATTGATGAAACTATTTGCGGAAAGGGGCAAGGGCAATCCGCGCATAAACCTGTCCAGTCCTTTGTCTTATGGTCCCGGTCCGGGAGCCGTTGCAGCGGACGGCAGATTGCCGACTAGCGCGAAAACCCCTCGCTTCTTCGGTCCATAAAAAAACCCGCCACGAGGGGCGGGTTTCTCTTGAGTCTGTCGAAAGACTTTAGCGGTCGTCGCGGCGCTCGAACTCTGCGGCGGCGGAGCAGGCATCGGCATGAGCGCGTTGCAGCAGGGCGACGCCTTCGCCGTCCAGTTGGCCGTCTTCGATGCAGTCTTCGATGCGTGCGGCCAGGAAGCGCTCGCCATTGGCAACGCTGCTCATCGCGCCGTGCTCATCATCGCGGAACACGTTGGCGAAGTTGACCCAGCCACGGTGGACCGCGCCGCGCATGGTGCCGTGGGTGGACGGCTCGCCGCCCAGCTCGCGCACATGGTTCTGGACCTGTGCGATCAGCTTGGAGCGCTCTTCCGCGCGGTTGGCAAATTCGGATTTCAGCGCGAAGCTGTCATCGGCTTCTTCAGAGGCTTCGCTGTAGCCTTTGAAGCTGTCGATCATCAGACGCGTCACGTCGTTCAGCTCCTCGATCGTGTCTTCCTTGGTCAGGACGCCGGGGGTCGGGGTATTGGTGATATCCATTTGAAAATCCTCTCTTTTCGTTTATTGCCCCAATACAACGAAAAGATCGGGAGGATGTTCCGAAAAGAGGGTTAAGGCCCGTTCACCTCCGCCAGCCAGTCCGCAAAGGCCGCCCGTTGCGCCTCGGTAAGGTGCAGGCCCTGCTTGGTGCGGCGGAACAATATGTCGTCGGCCGTTCGCGCCCATTCATGCGCGAGGAGGTAACGCACTTCTGCCTCATGGAGTTGCGCCCCGAAATGGCGGCCCAGATCCACCTCCGGCCCGTCGCCCAGGACCAGCGTAATGCGAGTGCCGTAGGCCCGGCAGAGGTGCAGCAGCACGTCGCCCGGCACGCCGGGGTAGCGCGCCGCCTGCGCGTGCAAGAAACTGTCGAAATCGTCCGCTGGCCCCTCGCTCAGGACAATGTCGCCGCCCGGCAGCTGGGCGTCGGCGGTCCATCCGTCCCCGGCCTCCGGATAATAGTCCGCCAGCTTGTCCATGGCGTGTTCGGCCAGCTTGCGCGACGTCGTGATCTTGCCGCCATAGATGGAGAGGACCGGACGGGCGCCGGAGAGCTCGTCGATGTCGAGCACATAGTCGCGCGTCACGGCGGAGGCGTTCTCGGACTTGTCGTCATAGAGCGGCCGCACGCCCGCATAGCTCCACACCACGTCGGCGGATGCGATGTCGCGCGCGAAATACTCGCTCGCCGCCTCGCAGAGATAGTCGACTTCCTCCGCGCTGATCTCCATCGGCCCGGGGTCCGTCTCCCACGGCACGTCGGTCGTGCCGATCAGCGTGTAGTCGCGCTCATAGGGGATGGCGAAGACGATGCGGTCGTCGGCATTCTGGAAGATGTAGGCGTGGTCGCCCGGAAAGAGCCGCTTCGTGACGATATGGCTTCCCTTGACGAGACGCAGGCCGGCATCGTTGCGGCCCTGCTTGATCTTGAACAGCACCTCGTCCACCCACGGCCCGGCGGCATTGACCACGCCGCGCGCTCTTACGACCGAACCGTCCGACAGCTGCGCCTTGTAGCCGCCGTCCGCGGCCTCCAGCGACACGACCTCGAGCCCGACACGGATGTCCGCGCCGCGGTGGTGCGCATCCAGCGCGTTGGCCACGACAAGGCGCGCATCCTCCACCCAGCAGTCGCTATATTCGAACCCTGTCTTCAGCCGGTCTTCCAGCACGCCCGCATGGGGCGGCTCGCGCAGGTCCACGGACTGGGTGCCCGGCAGCAGCTCCCGTCCGCCGAGATTGTCGTAGAGCAGCAGGCCCAGCCGCAGCATCCAGGCAGGCCTCAACCCCTTGTCGTAGGGCAAGACAAAACGCATCGGCCAGATGATGTGCGGTGCGGACCGCAGCAGCACTTCGCGCTCGATCAGCGCTTCGCGCACCAGGCGGAACTCATAATATTCGAGGTAGCGCAATCCGCCATGGATCAGCTTGGTCGAAGCCGAACTGGTGTGCCGCGCCAGATCGTCCTTCTCGCACAGCACCACCGACAGGCCCCGCCCGGTCGCGTCGCGCGCGATCGCCGTGCCGTTGATGCCGCCGCCGATGATGAGCAGATCGCAAGTCACCATGCAGGCCGCATAGGGCAACGGAACCGGTGCGTCAGCGATTATTCGCCCGTCGAGGCCAGGGCTTGCGGACAGTCCTGCGCTTCGAACAGGGCGGAGAGGGTCCGGCTTTCCTGCGTTCCGTCCGGAGCGGACAGGCCGAGGGTCAGCACGGTCCGTCCGGGCGCCGACAGCAGGACCAGCCCGCCGTCGCGCCCGTCTGCGCAGTTCACCGAGCGCGACACGCTGTAGAGTGCGCGCAGGTGGCGCGGATCGTTGGCGCGCAAGGCAGCCTCCGTCAGGGCTGCGGCCGCCGTCGGCTGGATTTGCCCCACGGGTCCGATGCGGCATCCGGGAAGCTCCAGCCGCTCGAGCAGGCGCAGATCCTCCTCTGGCGGCGCGGCCGGCAGGCACACCGGTTCCGTCCGGCGCTCGGCGGGAGAAACCCGTCGGCCGTCCCGCAACACCACGCGCATGTCCGAGAGCTTGTAGAGGCCCGCGCGCCCGGCTTCGGGACGCGCGCCCTCGCTCGCGGACTGCGCCAGGGGGGCTCCCTGCACCGCAAAGAGCGCGGCAAGGCACAGCAGGATCAACGGCTTCATGTCGGTCGCCCTCCTCCTTGCAACGGCGCGCCGCCTTATGCCGCGCGGCCGCTCCGCCCCATAGTGACAAAGCCGGTTAGACTCCGCCTGTGACGAAACGAAGGCACCCTTGCGACTCATGGGGTTCCCATTCCAAGAGCGCGGCATGACCCATGATCCAGCCTCGCCGACCCTCGGAACCGCCACGACGCCGTCTGCCACGCGGGTCATGCTGCTGGGCAGCGGGGAGCTGGGCAAGGAGGTAGCGATCGAGTTGCAGCGGCTGGGTGTCGAGGTGATCGCGGTGGACCGCCACGCCGATGCGCCCGCCATGCAGGTCGCGCACCGCGCCCACGTGATCGACATGCTGGACCGTGACGCGCTGCGCGCCGTGATCGAGCGGGAGCGCCCCGATAGGGTCGTCCCGGAGATCGAGGCGATCGCGACCGATCTGCTGCTGGAGATGGAAGAGGAAGGACTTCACGTCGTGCCGACGGCGCGGGCGGCGCGGCTGACCATGGACCGGGAAGGAATCCGCCGCCTCGCCGCGGAAGAGCTGGGCCTGCCGACCTCGCCCTACCGCTTCGCCGACACGCAAGACGAAGCCCGCGCCGCCGCCGCCGCCATCGGATATCCGGTCGTGGTCAAACCCGTCATGAGCTCCAGCGGCAAGGGGCAGAGCGTGGCGAAGACGGCCGCCGACATGGCGGAGGTCTGGCGTTATTCGCAGGAGGGCGGCCGCACGGGCGCGTCGCGCGTCATCGTGGAAGGGTTCGTCGATTTCGATTATGAGATCACGCTGCTCACTGTGCGGCACAGCGACGGCAAGGGCGGAACGGCGACCACGGTCTGCGCGCCCGTCGGCCATCGCCAGGTCGGGGGCGACTACCGCGAAAGTTGGCAACCCCAGCCCATGAGCGAAGCTGCGCTGGAGGCCGCCAACGCCATGGCCGAACGCATCTGCGCCGCGCTGGTCGGAGCGGGGCGGGACGGCTGGGGCCTGTTCGGTGTGGAGCTGTTCGTCCGCGGCGACGACGTCATCTTCTCGGAAGCGTCCCCGCGGCCCCACGATACGGGGCTGGTGACGCTGGTCAGCCAGGACCTGTCGGAGTTCGCCCTGCACGCCTGCGCCATTCTCGGCCTGCCCATTCCGGCCGTCAGATCGCTCGGCCCTTCGGCCAGCCATGTGGTGCTGGGGCAGGGGACGTCGGACGATCCGCGTTTCGGCGGTCTGTCCGAGGCGTTGTCCGTGCCCGGCACGCAGCTTCGCCTGTTCGGAAAGCCGTCCCTGGACGGCACGCGGCGGCTGGGCGTGGCCCTGGCGACAGGGGAGACCGTGGATGCGGCGCGGGCGCGGGCAGAACAATGCGCGACGGCCGTGGAGGTGCGGCTCTAGCGCTGTTCCACCTGGCTGCGGGACAGGACGAGCGAGACGGACAGTCCGTTTTCTCCCCAGTGGCGGCTCACGGTCCCGTCCATCTGCGCGCGCACGGCTCCCTCGATCAGGCGCGTGCCGAAACCGTGGTCGGCTTTCACCGGTTCGGTCACGTTCACATTGGGGTTGGTCTCGGTCCAGCCGATCAACAGATGGTCGTGGGTTTCTGTCCAGTCCACGGTGATATGCCCGCCCGGCTGCGACAGAGCGCCGTACTTGGCGGCATTGGTCGCGAGTTCGTGCAGGACCAGCGATAGGCGCGACCCGGCCTGGGACTCGAGCTGGAAGGACTCGCCCCGCACATCGATGCCGCCCGCCAGATGGTGAGGGGTCAGGATGGAGCGGACGATCTCGCCCAGCGGCAGGCCGCCATTGGCCGCGATCCGCCCCGTAATGGCGGGTTCGACCAGTGCGTGCGCGTCCGACAGGGCGGTCACCCGGCCGCGCAGCCGTTCGGCCATGTCGGCCGTGTCCGCGCTGTTGCGCGCGGTCAGGCCGATCATGCCGTTCACCATGGCGAAGACGTTCTTCATCCGGTGGTTCAGCTCCGCGATCAGCAGGTCGCGCTCCTCCGCAAGGGCTTCCGCGTCGGCGAGGGTCAGGCGCAGCCCGATCTCGCTCTGCACGGCGAGGGCAAGGTCGGACATGAGGCGCACATCGTCTTCCGTCCACTGGCGCGGTTCGCCGTCGATGGCGCAGAACGACCCCAAGGGCTGCCCGTCCAGCGTCATCAGCGGGATCCCCAGATAGGCGATCACGCCGAGGTCGGGGATCGCGAGATTTTTCGAGACGCGCGGATCCCTGCGGGCGTCCGGGATGACAAGCGGTTCCCCGCTGGTCACGACATGCTGGCAGAAGGAATGGGACAGGGGCGTTTCGCGCGGCTCGGGCAGGCCGCAGGCGGATTTGAAGAACTGGCGGTGGTCGTCCACCAGTGAGACGAGGCTGACCGGCGTGCCCAGCAGGCGCGTGGCCAGTTCGCTCAACCGGTCGAAAACGGGCTCCGGCGCGCTGTCCATCAGTCGGGTGCGGGACAGCGCCTCCAGGCGCTCCGCATCGTCGAGCGCATGGGTCGGTGGGCCGGCTTCGGGCGCCGGCACCTGGATCTGAAGAGCGTCGGCCACGCCCTGTTCTAGGTCGGGGGCGCTACCCCGGCAAGAATCTTGCCCGAGGTTACCATGCCTGCCGATATGCGTTGGTCGGGTTTCCGGCGCGGCCACCCGGCCGCAGACGCATCTCAGGTCTTGATCTTGCCGAACATGACGGCAGCGACCTTGCGCATCTGGATCTCCTCGGACCCTTCCGTGATGCGGTAGCGGCGGTGGTGGCGGTAGATGTGCTCGAACGGCTTGTGCCGCGAATATCCGAGGCCGCCATGGACCTGCATCGCCCGGTCGGCTGCCTCGCAAACCAGGCGGTTCGCGCGGTAATTGCACATGGAGACCTTGTCGGTCAGCCGCTTGGCGACCTCGACCTTGCTCATCCCGTCCATCTCGTGCGCGGTCTTGTAGATCAGCAGGCGCAGCATGTTGGCTTCCGTCTGAAGCTCGACCAGGGGAAACTGGATCGCCTGGTTCAGCCAGAGGGCTTTTCCGAAGGGCGCGCGCGCCTTGGCGTATTTCACGCTTTCGTCGATGCAGTACTGAGCCGCGCCGAGCGAGGAGGCAGCCTGGCGGATGCGGTTTTCGTGGACGAAGTGCTGGGCGCAGGCGAGGCCGAAATCGAGGTCTCCCAGGATCATGTCGTCGGGCACGAACACGTCGGTGAAGGTGCATTTCGGATGGTCCGTCGGCATGTTGAAGGTCCAGAGATATTCGCCCACCTCGAAGCCGGGCGAGGTCACGTCCACCACGAAGCAGCCGATGCCGCGCGCGTCGCCATCATCGCCGGAATGGCGGGCGAAGCACATGACGTGGGTCGCCACGTGCAGGCCCGTGGTCCACATCTTGTTTCCGTTAATGCGCCAGCCGTCCACGCCGTCCTGGGTGTGCCGCACGGCGCGCGTTTCCATCCAGGTGGCGTCGGAGCCGTGATCCTCCTCCGTCAGGCCGAAGCTCCACACCATCTCCCCGCGGCACATCGGCTCGATGAAGCGCTTCTGGGCCTCGGTTCCGAAATCGCGTACCATCAGCGGCTGGACCAGATTGCCGACGATGGAATGCTCGTTCTGCAGGTCGTTGTGCAGGCCCAGCCCCCTGGAGGCGAAATGTTCGCGGATGCGCGCCATGGCGAGATTGCCGCCGTTCCGACCGCCGAATTCTTCCGGAAGCTGGAAGCGGTAGTGTCCGGCCGTGTCCGCGCGGCGGCGCGCTTCCGCCAGCAGGGCTTCCCAGTCTTCGGACGGCAGCCCGTCCCGGTCCCAGTCCGTGCGCGCGTCCTCCCGGCGGTGGTCGAAGAAGCGCATATTGTCGTCCGCGTCCTGCAGGGGCCGGATCTCCGCGTCGATGAAGGCGTCGAGCGTCTGCAGATAGTCTTCGATGGGCTGGGGGATCTGGAACAGGCTTTGCATGGCGGGGGGCCTAACATTTGCCGCAAGGCTGCGTAAAACGGCACGGTGCGATCATCCGGTGTGTAATGAACATGCCAAGGGGTGTCGCAGGCGGTCTGCGCGGGCCGGGGCAAGAAGGTGACGATGATGAAATCCGTTTTCGCAGGACTGGCCGTCTGTCTGGGCCTTTCGCTGGCGGGACCCGTATGGGCCGCGCCGCCCGCGCTGGCCGGAGCCGCGCCGTCGAAATCCGCGCCCGCCAAGGCGCCGTCCATCGCGGATGCACCGATGAAGGCGCCCGAGGTGGAGCCCTACGAAATGCTCTCGCCCGAGATCGAGACGGCCCAAGCGCAGCCCGTGTTGAACGCCACGGGCGAACCGGTCGGCGTTCTGTTCCAGGCCGCGCCGCCGCCCATGCCTGTCCTGAACTCGCCCGTCGCCCATATCGAAGCCATCGAATTCCGGGGCGGCCGTTTCGTTCAGGAGTCACCCGGCCAGTGGGCGGAAACGCGCAATGACGGCAAGGTCAACTACCGGTTCTACCAGACGGCGGCGTCCGAAGACGTGATCGAGCTGACGGGACCGCAGGGCATGGTGCGCCTGTTCGTGGACCTGAAGGACAAGGTGGTGCGTGGCCAGTGGCCGGGCCAGACGCTCAAGACGGTCTATACCATCACCGACGTGAAGACGCGCGCCAAGCCGCAACCGCCGACGCCTCAGCCCCCCGTCACGCAGACCCCCGTCACGCAGCCTGCCGCTCCCCAACCGCCCGTGACACAGCCGCCCAATACGGACCTGCCATTGCCTCGCGACCTGCAGATCGCGACCTACAAGAGCGGGCAGTTCCTCAAGACCGGCGACAAGAGCTGGCAGCAGACGACCGAGGACGGTCAGGTCTTCACCTACGACCAGATCGGCTTCGACGAGGTCTCTGTCTTCCTGTTCGACCCGGTGTCCAAGGTCATGATCTCGCTGGAACCGCAGCGGCTTTTGGCCCGCATGACCGGAGCGGACCACTATCTGCAGCCCTTCACCAGCCTGCTGAGTGCGTCGGCCGCGCCGTTGACGCCCGCGCCCGCGCCGGAAGACGGGCGCGTGTCCGAGGCTGAGCGCAGCACCTGCCTGAAAACGGGCGGGACGGTGGAGCGTGCGGGCATACTTGGCGCGGAGCGCTGCACGCGCCCCTACGGCGATGCGGGCATGGCGTGTCTCGACAGCGCCCAGTGCCAGGGTCAGTGCCGCACCGATGTCGGGACCGCCGCCGGCACGCCCGTCACGGGCGTCTGCCAGGCCAATGACAATCCGTTCGGCTGCTTCTCGGAAGTGGTGGCGGGCCGCGCCGGTCCCGGGCTCTGCATCGACTAGGGGTCGGGCGAGGGCGGAGGGTAGGAAGGCAAGGGCGCGGCGCAAAAGGTTTTCGCCGTATCCGCCTGATCCGCGCTTTGCGGGCGATCCTCTCTGCGATGCGGCCGCTTCGCGCGTTGTCTTCGCCGGCGCGCGCCCGCATATGCGGGCCATGCATTTCCAACTGACCGAAGACCTGTCCCTGATCCGCGACATGGCGGCGTCCTTCGCCGCTACCGAGCTCGCGCCCCACGCCGAGCATTGGGACCGGGAGAAATATCTCGACCGCGCCGTGTTCGAGAAGGCGGCCGAACTCGGCTTCCTCGGCATCTATATCCCGGAAGACGAAGGCGGGACGGGCCTGTCGCGGCTGGCCTCGGCCATGGTGTTCGAACAGCTCTCCGCCGGGGACGTGTCCCACACGGCGATGATGACCATACACAATATGGCGACCTGGATGATCGCATCCTACGCCGACGAGGACCTCAAGTCCCGCTACGTTCCTAAGCTTGTGGCAGGCGAGCTGATCGCCTCCTACTGCCTGACCGAGCCGGGGGCCGGATCGGATGCGGCGTCGCTCTCCACCAAAGCCGTGAAAGACGGCGACGACTATGTGCTGAACGGAGCCAAGCAGTTCATCTCCGGCGCGGGCTGGTCGGACGTCTATGTCGTCATGGCGCGCACGTCCGATGACGGCGCGCGCGGTGTGTCGTGCTTCGTGATCGACAAGGACATGCCGGGCGTGAGCTTCGGTCCGCCCGAACGCAAGATGGGCTGGAATGCCCAGCCCACCGCGCAGGTCATTTTCGAGGATGCGCGCGTGCCAGTGGCCAACCGTGTCGGCGCGGAAGGCGACGGATTTCGCTTCGCCATGAGCGGGCTGGACGGCGGGCGGATCAATATCGGTGCCTGCTCGCTGGGCGGCGCGGCGGCCGCGCTGGAACTCGCGCGCGGCTACGCCAAGGAGCGCAAGCAGTTCGGCCAGCCGATCGCGGACTTCCAGAACACGCAGTTCCGCCTCGCTGACATGGCGACCGAGCTGGAAGCCTCGCAGCTCATGATCTACTCGGCCGCCGATGCGCTCGACCACAAGGCCCCGAATGCGGGCATGAAATGCGCCATGGCCAAGCGCTTCGCGACGGACCTTTGCAGCAAGGTCGCCAACGACGCGCTGCAGGTCCATGGGGGCTACGGCTACCTCGCCGACTATCAGGTCGAACGCATCGTGCGCGACCTGCGGGTCCACCAGATCCTCGAAGGCACGAACGACATCATGCGCGTGATCATCTCGCGCGGGCTTCTGAGGCAGTAATATGAGCAGCCAGCAAGCATTAAAAGATCATATTATTGGACTATCGGAAAGTGACCAATTTTTTGATGCCAAAAATGAGTGGGTTGTTGGTGGTTTTACACTTGAAGACGACTGGGACGAGTGTCCCTGTGGCAAAGAAATTAAAGAGCTCTGTCACCTCATAAATACGAGAAACGGTAATAGGACCTATGTCGGCAATGTATGCGTGAAGAAATTCATTGAGCTTGATACTGGAAGTCTGTTTGCAGGCCTGCGCCGAATAATTGATGACGATAATGCTGCGCCGAATGAGGACTTGATTGTTCATGCTCAGAATGCTGGTTACATTTATGTAAATGAATATAATTTTCTGATGCAGACGCGGCGAAAACGTAAACTGTCTCCAAAGCAGCTTGCTTGGAGACAGAAGATAAACCGCCGAATTATTCAACAAACGAGAGTTCGTCGATGACCGACACCATCATCGCCCGCCGCGAAGGCGCCATCGGTCGCATCACGCTGAACCGGCCTGCCGCGCTCAACGCGCTGACGACCGAGATGTGCGAGGGCATGACCCGCGCCCTGCTGGAGTGGCGGGACGACGCGGACGTTCTGGCCGTCGTGGTGGACGGGGCGGGCGACCGGGCCTTTTGCGCGGGCGGCGACGTGGTCATGCTGCACGATAGCGGCAAGGCGAAAGACGGCCGGGCGGAAAGCTTCTGGCGCACGGAATATGCGCTGAATGAGCTGATCCACACATACCCTAAGCCCTATGTCGCACTGATCGACGGAATCGTCATGGGCGGCGGGGTCGGCCTGTCGGTGCACGGGCAGCACCGCGTGGCGGGCGACACGACCCTGTTCGCCATGCCGGAAACGGGCATCGGCTACTTTCCCGACGTGGGCGGGACCTATTTTCTTCCGAGGTTGCGACGGGATATCGGCAACTGGCTCGGCCTGACGGGCGCGCGGCTGGGTCCCGCGGAATGCCTGGAGGTCGGCGTGGCGACCGCGGTCGTGCCGACCGACAGGCACGCCCAGCTCGTCAAGTCGCTGGCCGATATCAAGGCACCCGGCGAAGTGGCCGGCCTGATCCAGTCTTTCGCGGCCACGCCCGCTGGGAAGGACGAGGGCGGCGGCAATGTCCCGACCGAGGTCCAGCTCTTCGACCGGGACAATGTGGCGGATATTCTGTCGGCCCTCGACGCCGACGGCTCCGAATGGGCGGCCAAGCAGGCCAAGTCCATGCGTCGCAAGAGTCCGCTGGCCCTCGCCACGACATTGGAAGCGCTGAAACGCGGAGGCGGGATGGATTTCCGCGACGCCATGACGATGGAGCTCGACCTGTCGCTCAATTTCCTGACGATCCAGGATTTCTACGAGGGCATCCGCGCGCAGCTGATCGACAAGGACCGCAACCCGAAATGGTCGCATGAGAGCGTGCAGGCCGTGACGCCCGAGCAGGTGGAGCGCATGTTCCGCGAAACGGCAGAGCCGCGATTGGAATTCCTGACTTCAAGCTAGCTTCGTCATCGCACAGCTAGACTGTGCGATCCATGCGGCTGGCGTCATCGCTCCGTATCGTGGATTGCACGATCAAGTCGTGCAATGACGGGATGAAAGGACTTACGCATGAACATCGCCTTCATCGGTCTCGGAAACATGGGCGGCGGAATGGCCGCGAACCTGGCGCAACAGCACAATGTGCGCGCGTTCGATCTGTCCGCCGACGCCGTGGCCAAGGCGGTCGCAGCGGGCTGTTCGGAAGCGGGGACAGTGGCCGACGCTGTCGCCGGTGCGCACGCCGTCGTGACCATGCTGCCAGCGGGCGCACACGTGCGGTCCGTCTATTCCGACGTGATGGACCATGCCGCGTCGGGGACGCTCTTCATCGACTGCTCCACGGTGGACGTGGACAGTGCGCGCACAGTGATCGCTCAGGCCGTGGAACGCGGCTTCGCCATGATCGACGCGCCTGTCTCTGGGGGCGTCAAGGGCGCGGCGGACGGCACGCTGACCTTCATGTGCGGGGGTACGCCGGACGCCTTCGAGCTAGCGAAACCCCTGCTGGACATCATGGGCGCGAACGTCTTCCACGCCGGCGATGCGGGCAATGGGCAGGTCGCCAAGATCTGCAACAACATGCTGCTGGGCATCCACATGATCGGGACGTGCGAGGCGTTCAACCTGGCGGAGAAGCTCGGGCTCGACGCGCAGACCTTCTTCGACATCAGCAGCACGGCATCCGGCCAGAACTGGTCCATGACCAGCTATTGCCCCGCCCCCGGTCCCGTCGAGAGCGCGCCGTCCAACCGGGACTACCAGCCGGGCTTCGCGGTGGCCATGATGCTCAAGGACCTGCGCCTGGCCAAGGAAGCCGCGACGACGGCCCGCGCGGCCACGCCGCTCGGCGCTCAGGCGGAAGCGCTCTACGCGCTGATGGAAGCGGCTGGAGAGGGTGGGCTCGACTTCTCGGGCGTCATGAAGCTGATTGACGGCTCGCTCTGAACCGTCCGTTTCAGCGTGGGGCGCGCTTGGCGAGAATCCGCTGCAGGGTCCGGCGGTGCATGTTGAGCCGTCGCGCCGTTTCGCTGACATTCTTGCCGCACAGCTCGTAGACACGCTGGATATGCTCCCAGCGGACGCGGTCCGCGCTCATCGGGTTCTCCGGCGGTTCCGGCGCTTCGCCGCGTTCGGCCAGCAGGGCCTTGCAGACATCGTCGGCGTCGGCAGGCTTGGCAAGATAGTCCACGGCTCCGCGTTTCACGGCGGAGACGGCCGTGGCGAGATTCCCGTAGCCGGTCAGCATGACCATCTTGCAGTCGGGCCGGGCCTCGTGGAGCTGGTCGATGACGTCCATGCCGTTGCCGTCTTCCAGCCGCATGTCGAGCACGGCGAAGGCGGGCGGGTTGTCGCGGACCTCGCGTTTGGCCTCTCCTACAGTTTCAACTGTGCGGACGTCGAAACCGCGTTGCTCCATGGCGCGGCCCAGACGTGTGCGGAACGGCGTGTCGTCGTCCAGGATCATCAGCGTGGGGTCGTCGGGAAGCGAATATTCGGTCATGTCGTCTCCTTGTCTCGCAGGTGGATACGCACGGAGGGGGCGCTTGGCTTGGCGCGGATGTGCATCGAGGCCGCTTTGTCGCAGTCGCTTGGCGGCAGGCGGGGTTTGCCTGCGTCGCGACGCTCTCAGGCCTGGAGCGTCTGGACGGGCCAGGTGCAGCGGACCCGGGCCCCACCCGACGGCGCGGTCTCGAACCGGACCGTGCCGCCCGTGCGCTTGATCAGGGTCGAGGCGATGAAGACGCCAAGACCCAGACCGCCCGCGCTGCGCCCGCGCGAGCGCGTGGTGACGTAGGGCTGTCCCAGCCGTGCACGCACGACCGGATCGAAGCCGGGGCCGTCATCGTCCACCGTGATCGTGATGATCCCGGTCTCGACGCGGGCCGACAGGGCCACCCGCGACCGGGCGAAATCGACCGCGTTTTCGGTGAAGTTCTTCAGCGCGTAGAGCAGTTCGGGACGGCGTCGGATGGTCACGGGCAGGCCGTCATCGGCCTGCGTGCTGTCCACGATCAGGTCCACATCGCGGCCGATATAGCCTTCCGCCGCTTCTTCCAGAAGGTCTTCGAGGATCAGCGTTTCGTGGATCAGGTCCGGCGTGTCGCCGCGTACGGCCAGCTGCTCGAGAATGGAGCGGCAGCGCTGCGACTGTTCCATCAGGAGCCTGGCGTCGTCCAGCAGCGGGCCTTCGGGCAGTTCGCGGGTCATCTCCTTGGCCACCACGCTCATCGTGGCGAGCGGCGTGCCCAGCTCGTGCGCGGCGGCGGCGGCGAGGCTGCCGAGGGCGGAGAGTTTCTGCTCCTGCGCGAGGCGCTTCTCCGTCATGGCAAGGGCTGCGCTCATGGTGCGGCTCTCTGTGGTGGCGCGCCAGGCATAGAGCGAGGTGAAACTGGTCCCGACGACGATGCCTGCCAGAATGCCCGTGTCGAAGACGCGCGGAAGCTGGAAGGTCACGCCCGGCACCCAGGGCAGCGGATCGTGCCAGAACAGCAGCGTCGTCGCCGCGACCAGCGCCAGTCCCGCCACTGTTGCCAGCACCCGCTTTGACAGGGTCGTGGCCGAGGTCACGACGGGTGCGAGGAACAGGATGGCGAACGGATTTTCGATCCCGCCATTGAAATAGAGCAGCAGGGCGAGCTGCGCGATGTCGAAGCCGAGCTGCGCGATCGCTTCGACGTCCGAGACGCGCCGGTCGAGCGGAAGGAACAGCGTCACGGCCAGATTGACCAGCACCGCCGCTCCGATGACCAGCATGGACGGCACGACGGCGACGTCGAAGCCCAGGCCCTGCGAGACCAGCAGCAGCGTCACTGCCTGCCCGGCCACCGCGCCCCAGCGCAGCAGGACGAGCGTGTAGCGCCGCAGGGCGCCGGTCAGCTGGCGTTGCGGCGGGGCGGAACTTTGAAGGTCCATGTCGTTCATGACCTGCGTCACGCTGGCCGCCTGTTTTGCTTCCCGCTCATGCCTCAACGCCTTATAGGGGGCGCGACCCTCCTGCCATGAGACAGATTATGCGTTTTTCCGTTTCCGTCCTTTCCCTTCTCGCCGCGAGCGCGCTGGTCGCCTGCGGCCCGTCCGCCAACCAGGGCGAGGCGGGCCAGGCCGGACCGACCGTGATCAGCACGGGCTCCGCGCAGATCGGCGGGCCGTTCACGCTGGTGGACGAGACCGGGGCCGTGGTCACGGAAAGCGAGTTCGAGGGCCAGCCGACGCTGGTCTATTTCGGCTTCTCCTATTGCCCGGATGTGTGCCCGACCTCGCTGCAGAAGCTGGGCGCGGCGCAGGAGCGTATGGGCGAAGCGGCCGAGGCCGTGCAGTTCGTCATGGTGACGGTGGACCCGGAGCGCGACACGCCGGAGCAGATGGCGACCTACGTCACGAACAATGGCTTCCCGGAAGGCCTGCGCGGCTTCACGGGCACGGTGGACCAGATCGAGGCGATCAAGACGGCCTACAAGGTCTATGCCCGCAAGGTGCCGCTGGACGACAGCCCCATGGACTACACGGTCGACCATCAGGACATCATCTTCCTGATGGGCAAGGACGGGAAACTGGCGGGCTATTACGGCCCCGACCAGACCCCGGCGGACATTGCGGTCGGCGTGCGGCAATATCTGGCAAGCAGCTAGCCGCTCGCGGCCTTGCCAGGGGGAGGCCTAACGGCTGGCTCCGGGCACCCACAACACATCGCCTGCGCCCTGCCCGTTGCACCAGCGTGCGGCGACGAACAGGAAGTCCGACAGGCGGTTGATGTAGGCCATGGCCTGCGGGTTGACCGCGTCCCCATCAGCGAACGACACCATGGTCCGCTCCGCCCGGCGCGCCACCGTCCGGGCGAGGTGCAGATAGGCGGCCGGCGCGGAGCCGCCCGGCAGGATGAAGCTGGTCAGCGCGGACATGTCGTCGTTGAGCGTGTCGAGATCGGCCTCCAGCCTGGCGACCTGCGTGTCGACGATGCGAAGCGCATACTCGCTGTCGGCTTCGCCTTTCGCGGGCAGGGGCGTGGCGAGGTCCGCGCCGAGATCGAACAGCTCGTTCTGGATGCGAGCCAGCATCCCGTCCAGCCGGGTGTTCTCGAGGTGCAGCCGCGCGATGCCGATCGTGCTGTTGGTCTCGTCCACGTCGCCGTACGCCGAGACGCGCGCACTGTCCTTGGACAGGCGCGAGCCGTCCACCAGACCCGTCGAGCCGTCATCGCCCGTGCGCGTGTAGATCTTGTTGAGCTTGACCATGGTGCGAAGGTCCTGTCCGTTCTGGGGCTAGCCGCCGTTGCGGATGCGGAAAGCGAAATAGAGCAGCAGGATCGCGACGGCCTGCGCACCGACCCGTTTCCACATCCAGCTGTTGGAGCGCTCGCGCGCTGCCTTGCCCGTGCGCGCCATCTGGGAGCCGCCCGTCACGAGCGTGACGACGACGTAGAGCATGCAGAGGGCGGCGAGGCCGATCAGGACAAAGAACATGGGACTGGCTTTCAAACAGGTTGCAGAAGAGTATACGGGCCAACGCCCCGTAGCGTGTTTGTGTCGGGCTGCGCTGTGTAATCCCGGCTTCCGTCCACAGAAAAGCGTCTGCAAGCGACTGACGCGCGCGAATCACCGGCGCTAGGAGACGGATCGACCCGCTCTCCCGCGACCCGCACGCCCGAAATCCAGAGAACAAGATCCATAGAAAGAGACACCGCCATGATGAGTGAAGCCGACCGCCAGGAACAGATGGGCGACGCCACGCGCGAAAAGCTGCGCCAGTTCATCGCCCGCATCGAACGGCTCGAAGCCGAGAAGGCGGAGCTGACGACCGACATCCGCGAAGTCTATTCCGAGGTGAAGGCCTTCGGGTTCGACACGAAGGTGATGCGCAAGCTGATCAGCCTGCGCAAGCAGGACGTCAACGAACGCGCCGAGCAGGAAGCCCTGCTCGACCTCTATCTGGGTGCGCTCGACGAATAGGCGTCCCGCCGCGAGCGAAAGCGGGCGGACGGTTCACCGAGGATTTGCGCCCGCGCGCCATGTTCCTTATATGTTCCGACATGTCGGACTATGACAAGCAGCAGTGGCAAGCCGAGCAGGCCGCCCGCGATGCAGCGCTGGAGAAGCAGCGCGACAAGGAGCGCAAGGCGCGCGAACGGTCCGCGCGCAACGCCAAGCGCAAGCTGGAACGCCTTCACCGCACGCTCAAGGAAAAGGGCGAGCTGAACGAGTTCGAGGCCGAGTTTTCCGAAAGCGTGGCCGAACGGCTGGAGCAGTTCGGCTCGGCCTTCCACGATCTGGAGAAGGGGCGTCCCGGCGACGCGCTGTCCTTTGCCCAGAAGCGCGTGGTCGCCGGCATGAACCGCAAGGTCAAGGATCTGAAGAAGAAACCGGCGACGGACGACGCGCCGGACGATCTGGAACGGCCGCGCTACGACCGGGCCAAGCCGCGCTCATCCTTCAAGTCGAAAAAGCCGAAATTCACGCCGAGGGTCCGGCAGTTGGACGAGGATTTCGAGACCGATGCCACGGCTCACACTGACCCACAGGCCCCGGCCGATCAGAACCCGGAGCCCGAGCCGGAGCGCCCGCCCGTCGGCAAGCCCTTCCTGCGGATCGTCAAATAGGCTGCCTTACTCCGCGTAGGCGGGGCTGAGGATCAGGCCCGTGCGCAGGGCGCGGTCATAGCCGTCCTCGTCGAAGGCCTGCGTGCCTTCGGACACGCGCATGAATTCCTGGGCCGCTTCGGTCGCGGACACGTCGTTTTCCGCGCGGCGGGCGCTGTATTCTGCGAAGCTGACCGAGCCGTCGCCGTCCGTATCGTAATCTTCGAATTCGCCGAACCGAGCCGATAGCTCGGCATTCATCTCGACATCGTCATCCGACATGTCGGGCAGATCGGCGTCCATATCCATGTCGAGGTCCAGCTCGGCTTCGGGCACGCGCATTTCCGTGACGCCGTCATCTTCGGGCATGTCGACGGTGACCGCGTCCGGCAGTTCGGGCATGGGCTGCTTGACCGTGGTCATGCCGTCCAGACTGATCTTGGCGAGCGCGGCTTCGTCCAGCGTGCCGGACTCGTCGGCCAGGCGGACATATTCGCGCGCGCTTTCGCCCGCGCTCCAGCCGTGGACGGTTTCGAAGTGATTGGAGAATTCTGTGAAGTCGACCCGGCCGTCATTGTTGGTGTCGATCTGTTCCATCTTCACGGCGTGACCCTTGTCCTTGTCGCCGTGATGGTCGGCGAAAGCAGGGGCGGACAGGATCAACGCGGCGGCGGAGCTCAGGGCAAAGCGGGTCATGGGGTCTCCTTTGAAGACAGCGGATTGTTCGAAAAACTCCAGCATGGGGACAGGGGTTCCCGATCAGAGCGGGTCCGGCGCCTCGACGCGCCGATAATCCTCGAACGCGTGGATGACCTCGCCCGCCACTTCCTCGTTGGGCGTGATCTCGAGGATGCGACCATCCGGGTCGGCGTCCCAGAACACATCGATCTCGTAGCCCGTCGTCCAGCTCGCGCTCTCATGGACCCGGGCGGCGAGGAACAGCTCGGCGGCGTTCAGCACGGCATCGTCGCCGCTGATCTGCGTGAAATGCTGCGCGGCCTCGGTCGGTCGCACGCCTTGCGCGGCGGCGAAGCGTGCGAATTCCTCGAAGTCGGCCACGGCGTCGCCATTGGCGTCGATCTCCGCCATATCGACCGGCAGTTCCAGCGCGCCCGCATCCGGGGCGGGCAGCAGCCAGGCCGCTCCCGCAAGCAGGAGGGCAACCCAGAAGACGCGGCGGTCGGACTGTGTGCGGCTCGGACTCATGGTGGAATGATCCCGCGCCACTGTGGCGGCAAAAAGGCGGAGGCAGGGCCGTTCCTTGCCAGATGGAGCCGGATGACCTTTCAGTGGACCTAGAGGGTGTCGGACGCTCGGCAGGCCTTGAAA
>JBARXH010000171.1:0-15405 GCA_049647245.1 Litorimonas sp. | reverse complement strand
TGCAAGCTCCGAATTGAAGCCCCAGTAAACGGCGGCCGTAACTATAACGGTCCTAAGGTAGCGAAATTCCTTGTCGGGTAAGTTCCGACCTGCACGAATGGCGTAACGACTTCCCCACTGTCTCCAGCAGAGACTCAGTGAAATTGAATTCCTCGTGAAGATGCGAGGTACCCGCGGCTAGACGGAAAGACCCCATGAACCTTTACTACAGCTTGACAGTGGCATTTGTAAGAATTTGTGTAGGATAGGCGGGAGACTTTGAAGCGCGGGCGCCAGCTCGTGTGGAGTCGTCCTTGAAATACCGCCCTTGTTCTTATGGATGTCTAACCGCGGCCCGTTATCCGGGTCCGGAACATTGTCTGGTGGGTAGTTTGACTGGGGCGGTCGCCTCCCAAAGAGTAACGGAGGCGCGCGATGGTTGGCTCAGACCGGTCGGAAATCGGTCGTTGAGTGCAATGGCATAAGCCAGCCTGACTGTGAGAGTGACAACTCGAGCAGAGACGAAAGTCGGTCATAGTGATCCGGTGGTCCCGCATGGAAGGGCCATCGCTCAACGGATAAAAGGTACTCTGGGGATAACAGGCTGATGACGCCCAAGAGTCCATATCGACGGCGTTGTTTGGCACCTCGATGTCGGCTCATCGCATCCTGGGGCTGGAGAAGGTCCCAAGGGTATGGCTGTTCGCCATTTAAAGCGGTACGTGAGCTGGGTTTAGAACGTCGTGAGACAGTTCGGTCCCTATCTACCGTGGGAGTAGGAGTTTTGAGAGGATCTGCCCTTAGTACGAGAGGACCGGGGTGGACATTCCTCTGGTGGAGCTGTTGTCGCGCCAGCGGCATTGCAGCGTAGCTATGAATGGAACGGATAACCGCTGAAAGCATCTAAGCGGGAAACCAACCTCAATACGAGAGCTCCCTTGAGAGTCGTTCAAGACTAGGACGTTGATAGGCTGGGTGTGGAAGCGTGGTGACACGTGAAGCTTACCAGTACTAATAACTCGATTGGCTTGATTTGCTCGATCTCGTTGGCGCTCATGCGCGTGGCTTGCCAGCCCGCTCATGGTGCACGGTCAGACGATATCTTTACTATTCAATTGTCCGCTTATCGTGGCCTGCATTAACCGGGTGGTTATTGCGAGAGGTCCCCACCCGATCCCATCCCGAACTCGGTCGTTAAGCTTCTCAGCGCCGATGGTACTTTGTCTTAAGGCACGGGAGAGTAGGACACCGCCCGGTTTATCCAGGCCACGACAATGCGGTCACATCCTCCGATTACACAGCAAACATCAAACGCCTCCGGCTGCCGCCGGGGGCGTTTTTGCGTTCGCGAGGGGGCTTTGTCGCTTGTCCCTTTGGGATTCTACCACGAGCTTACGCAATGCCTCCCGAGCGTGTATAATGTCGCCATGAAACTTCGCTTGTTGCTACTGATCCCATTCTTGCTGTTTTGCCCCAGCCATTCAGATGCGCAGCTCGACGGTGGTTACGGGTTGGACCTGGTGACAGAGCACAGGATCTCGGGGATCGAACGCGATTACGAGGCCATGGTTCGGGCCCTCGCTCCGGAATTTCGATTGATCGACGAGGTCGAGGTCTTCCCGCCGATCCAAGGCAACACGATTGACGTTCCTGTGGATTTCAACACCAGCGATACGGCGCGGTTGACCCGTGAGGGGGCGCCGCCTCTGATTGCGGCCCTGCATGACCGGCGCGACGGCCGTCCTATTGCGAGCTGCCAAGCGCCCTGCGTGATGAAGGCTCCAAAAGTGCCTCCACCCATGCTGATGCTCTACCGCTATGGATCCAAGCCCTATGAGATGGGGTCCGAGATGCGGTCCTTGTTCGATCCTGTTGTGGACCTCTATCTGCCTTTTAACGAGGTCGACCATCTCTTCATACGGCGTGAGTGTGAGGCGGCCTTCGAGGCTATCCTGGCGGCACATACGGAACGCGATGCGGAGCCCTGCCATCGTGCCGCGCCGATCATGCCGTTCGAAGCCACGACAAGCGGTGTCTGCCGCGTCGTCTTCAACACATCCAGGAGCGGCGAGCCGATCGACGTCCAGACCGAAGCCTGCACGGACCAGGTCTTCTGCGAAGCCACGACAGAGGCTGTCAACCGGTTCATCTATCACCCTGCCATTAAATTCGGGGAAGCTGTCGAGCGCCGCGGTATCGAGACGAAAATGACGTACAGACTGGCTGATGAGATGGGCCGCATCATCGAGGCGGACGAAGATGTCATGCTTCCATGCGTGGGCAGCGTGTAAACGCAGCCTCGTCCGACATGACGGGACCGTCTGCATAAAATCCCGTCCGGTGCCGAGACGCCTATTGCAACGCCTATCCGCCTCACATATATGCCCCTTCTCTTGGCGCGGGGTGGAGCAGCCCGGTAGCTCGTCAGGCTCATAACCTGAAGGTCGTAGGTTCAAATCCTACCCCCGCAACCAAGATCGCGGTCCCGCCCACTGGGCGGGATTTTTCGTTTGGGCGGGATTTTTCGTTTCTGGATGCAAAAAACCGTGACGCCCGACACGTGCCGGGTCCCGTCTTTTCGCGCGACTCTCACATCACTGTGCAACACTCGTGTCGGCAATGTTGCGCGACATCTGTTATAGGCCGTCCAACCCCGGAGGCCGGTCATGCATAAAGTCGCCATCGTCATCTATTCCGCCCTCGACGGTGCGGGCTTGTCCGCTACTTTCCGGGCGCTGAACTTTGCACAGGAGCTGCTGGACGCAGGCGACGAAGTCCGTCTGGTCTTCGACGGCGGCGGAGCCAAGACATTGTCCAAGATCCTGTCCGAGGATCATCGTCTCCACCGCGCCTGGACCAAGGCGAAGCCCGCCCTGCACGGGGCCTGCCGGGAATGCGCCCGCGCCTACAAGGTTTTCGATACGCTGGAGGAGGCGGACATTCCCATGCTCGCAGGGTTCAAGGGGCATCTGGCCTTCCGCCCCCTGCTGGATGAGGGCTTCCAGATTGTCACCTTCTAGGCGGCTCTACCGCACCACGGTAATGCGTTCGCTCGCCCGCGTAATGCCGGTGTAGAGCCAACGCATCCGGTCTTCGCGGAACACGCGGCTTTCATCGAACAAGACCACATCGTTCCACTGCGAGCCCTGGGCCTTGTGCACGGTCAGCGCATAGCCGTAATTGAATTGCTGCTGGCCACGTATTTCCTTCCAGTCGATCTCTTCCGCTCCGCCGCTGAAGAATTCTTCACGCACCGTGACGGTCAATGCGGACCGGGTTGGAAAGTCTTCCGACGCCAGCGTCAGGCGAAGGCAGTCCTCTTTTTCGGGATGGGTATGGCTGCGCACAACGTCGAACAGGCCGCCATTGAAGATTTTCTTGGTCCGGTCGTTGCGAATGCAGACCACCCGGTCGCCCTCGACCGGCAAGGCGTCTTCATGGCCAAGCAGCTCGCGTAGTCGCATGTTGTAGGCGTGCCGCGATCGGTTGGTCCCGACCAGGATCTGGTCGGCCTCCATGACGCGGGTGGAATCGATCTCCGACTTCGGGATCACTGCGCTCTGCCCGTACGAACCATAATCCGGCATCTCTCCACGCCGCACTTGGGTCGCGAGATGGACGATGGGATTGCTTTCCGCCTGACGGTGAATTTGGGTCAGCATGATGTCCGGTTCTGCAGCCGTGAAGAAGCCTCCGCCGGAAACGGGCGGCAGCTGCGCCGGATCGCCAAGAACGAGAATGGGAACGCCGAAGGACATCAGGTCCTTGCCGATCGCCTCGTCCACCATGGAGCACTCGTCCACCACGATCAGGGCGGCGTCCTTGGCCGTTCCATTGGAGTCCAGTTTGAACATGGCCTCGCCGGTCTCCTCGTCCGTTTCGGCGCGGTAGATGAGGCGGTGTATGGTGGACGCGCCGTGGCAGCCATTCTTGCGCATGACGATGGCCGCCTTGCCGGTGAAGGCCGCGAACTGTGTCCGGCCGTCCACGCTATCGGCGAAGTGGCGAGCCAGGGTCGTCTTGCCCGTGCCGGCATAGCCGAACACGCGCAACACCTGCTGGTCACCCGCCTTGTGCCAGGCGCTGACCCGTTCGATAGCATCTTTCTGCTGATCCGACCAATCCATGCGCGTCGCCCTAATCCGTTGCCAGCGGTCCTGTCATCAAAATGTTCACAAGATGTTCCGGCCCGCCCGAAAGTTCCGTTGAACGCGGACGAGCGCGCGTCTAGGTCGCGGCCATGAGACATTTCCTCTCCCTCGCCGAGCTGTCGGCCGAAGATCTCCGCCAGATCTTGGATGAGGCGCACGACCGCAAGGCAGCCCGGGCCGGGCGGCCCAAGGGGGCTGCGGATGACGACCCGGCCCTGATCGGTCACACGCTGGCCATGATCTTCGAGAAATCGTCGACCCGCACGCGCTTCTCCTTCGAGCAGGCCATGCGGCAGCTGGGCGGATCGGCCATCGTGGCCACGTCGGACCAGATGCAGCTCGGTCGGGGCGAGCCAGTCAAGGATACAGCGCGTGTCCTGTCGCGCTACGTGGATGCGGTGGTGATGCGGGTGAATGACCATGCCACTCTGACGGAGTTTGCGCGTCACTCCAGCGTCCCGGTCGTCAACGGCCTGTCGGACTACAATCATCCCTGCCAGATCCTCGCGGACCTTCAGACGCTGGAAGAACGGGGGCTGACGCTGAAAGGCGCGCGTCTGGCCTGGATCGGAGACGGCAACAATGTCGCCATGAGCTTCGTCAACTGCGCCGCCCAGCTGGGCTTCCAGCTCGTGGTGGCCAGCCCGGACGGATACCGTCTGCGCGGCCAGGATGTGGAACGCGCCCGGGCGCAAGGTGCCTCCATCGCGCTGACGGACGACCCGGACAGGGCCGCTTCGGGCGCGGATGCGCTGATCACGGACTGCTTCGTATCCATGGGCGATGAGGACTACGAGGCGCGCACGGCCGCATTGTCATCCTTCAATCTGGACGAAGCGCGTGTGTCGAAAGCCAATGGCGGAGCTGTCGTGCTCCATTGCCTGCCGGCCTATCGCGGGCAGGAAATCACTGACGCCGTCATGGAAGGACCCAACTCGGCCATCTGGGACGAGGCGGAAAACCGCCTACACGCGCAGAAGGCCGTTCTGACCTGGTGTCTGAGAGACTGAGAGCGGTGCCTCGGGTCTAGCCGAAAGCCTCGCCGCTCCAGCCGGAGGACCAGCCATCATCCTCGACCCGCCGTGCGGGATAGCGCTTGATCACGCGGTTGAAGACGGCGCCGGGGCTGTCCGCCCCGACAAAGGACCGGAACACGTGGGCGGGCACACCCTCATAGGTGTAGGCATTGCCGCCCTTGAGCTGCACGTAGAGCCGCCGTGCCTGCGCATCGTATGATACGGCGTCGATGATCTGGCTCTGGATCGGGATCAGCATGGGCGGTCTTTTGCGCGGAAAGGAAGCGCAGACCCGCGAAGGGGGCGGACGGCACCCCTTTGGGAGGATGCGGGCCTGCGATTGGAGATAAGGTCGCCCGGACGCCGCAACAATACGGCCCACTGCATCCGGACTGCGTTCGAGAGGCCTTGTCCGCGCGTGGATGGCGGGCCAAAGCGGTGTCCATGACCCTGCGATGCCTCCTCCTGTCCGCCGCTCTTGTCGGGGTAGCCTGCCAGCCCGCTCAATCGCCTGAAAAAGGGCCAACCAACGCTCCCGTGGCGGAAGACCGCGCAGGCTTCCCGCACGGCATGGTGGCCGCCGCCAACCCCTATGCCGCGCAGGCAGGGGCAGACATTCTGCGCGCGGGCGGTTCGGCCGTGGATGCAGCCGTGGCCGTTCAAGCCGTTCTCGGGCTGGTGGAGCCGCAAAGCTCGGGCCTCGGCGGCGGAGCGTTCCTGGTGCTGCATGACCCGGAGACGGAAGAGACCTGGACGTATGACGGACGGGAAACCGCGCCGTCCGTCGCTACCTCGGCCCTCTTCCTGGGCGAGGATGGCGCGCCGCTGCGCTATTTCGACGGGATCGCGTCGGGCCGCTCCACGGGCGTGCCGGGTGCGGTTGCCATGCTCGGAATGGCGCATGGGGACTATGGCCGTCTCCCATGGGCGGACACGCTCGACCCGGCCCTGAGCCTGGCAGAAGACGGGTTCGTCGTCAGTCCGCGCATGGCGGACTTGGTAGAGCGCATGGGTCAGTTCGTCTTGCCGCGCGACGACAATGCGCGCGCCTACTTCTTCGTGGATGGGGACCCGTCCCAGCCTCTGCCTGCGGGTTTCGTCCGGGACAATCCGGCCTATGCCGATACGCTGCGCGCTTTGCAGGCCGACCCGCGCGCGCTTCTCTCCGGCCCCATCGCCCAAGCCATCATCGACAAGACCCGCGAAGCCCCGCTGCCGGGCGCGCTGAGCCTGGAGGACATGGCCAACTACCAGCCGGTCAAGAAACCGGCCCTCTGCTCGACCTACCGCGACTATCGCCTTTGTTCGGCCCCGCCGCCCTCGTCGGGCGGCGTCGGCGTGCAGTCGATCCTGCGCACGCTGGAGCCGTTCGACATGGCGGCGCTGGGGCCGGGCCTGGAGGGGTGGCACCGCTTCATCGAGGCGAGCCAGCTCGCCTATGCCGACCGCGACCGCTATGTCGGCGATCCGGACTTCGTCCGCGTGCCGGTCGAGGCGATGCTGGACCGCGACTACCTGGCGACGCGCTCCGTCCTGATCCGACCTGATGCGAAGATGGCAGCCTATGCGGCCGGCGATCTCGGCCCGGCGGGCGAGGACGCGACCGCCGAAGTGCCCGGCACGTCGCATTTCACCGTGGTCGACGCGGACGGCCTGGTCGTCTCCATGACCACCACTATCGAAGCGCCCTTCGGGTCGCAGCGCATGGTGGGCGGCTTCATGCTCAACAACGAACTGACCGATTTCTCCTTCCGTCCCACGGACGATACGGGACGTCCGGTCGCGAACCGCGTGGAGGGCGGCAAGCGGCCGCGCTCCTCCATGGCGCCGCATATCGTGTTCGACGCCGACGGGGACCTTGCTTTCACGACCGGGTCGCCCGGAGGCAACGCCATTCTCGCCTACACGGCAAAGTCCATCGTCGGCCTGATCGACTGGGACCTGTCCGTCCGGGAGGCGATCGAATTGCCCAACGTCATCGCCCGCAATGGCCGGGTTCGCCTGGAAGCCAAGGATATTCCCGAAGAGGATACGGACGAGGTGCAACGCGCAGGCCCGGCCGAGGAGTTCGGCATGGACGCGGCCCTCGTCGACGGGCTCGAGGCCATGGGCCACGAAGTGGTCCGCTCGCGCGGCGAGATCAGCGGCCTGCACATCATCCGCGTGCGCCCGGATGGAACGCTGGAAGGCGGGGCCGACCCCCGACGGGAAGGCGAGGCGGTCCTGGTCGAGGCGACCGCCTCCGACGACTAGCCGTCGCCTGTGCTGGCTTCGTCGCCGTGCAGGGTGAAGCCGTCATTTTCCTCGGCGCGGGGAATCTCCTCGCGCGGAAGATAGCTATCGCTCTGGATAACCGTGACATGGCCGTTGGGCTCGAAGGTCATGGCCCCGACCTGGCAGATGTCCTTCAGTCCTGCCACGCGGACTTCGCCCATGATCTCGTCTTCGTTGATGCGGGACCGCGACATGGCGGTCTTGTCCATGATGCCGTTGCTGACGACGAGCGCAGGCTCTTCCTTGATCCATCTGGAAAACCCCGGATAGCGGAAGGTCAGCCGCGTCAGCACCCATTGTAGCCCGACCATGGCGGCCATGCCCAGCAGCGAGGCGGGCAGATCCTTTGGGGTCAGGATGGCGCTGGCCGCCAGACTGCCCATGGCGACGTTCAGGATCCAGTCGAAACTGTTCATGCGTGCCACGGTGCGCTTGCCCGAAATGCGCATCAGCAGGATGACGAAGAAATATGTGACGCTCGTCGCGATCAGGATGCGCGGCACGAGAGGGAGATCGACAAGCCAGTCCATGGAGGCTGAATCCCTCAGGCGGTCGCCTGTTCCGGATGGCGCTCAGTCGGGCTTGCGGACCGGCTTGGGGGTCAGCGGCAGGCCGAGGATAAAGGTTGTCCCGCCGTCCGATGTTTCCAGCAGCTCCAGCGATCCGCCCATGCCTTCCGCAAGCTCCTTGGAGATGCTCAGACCCAGCCCCGTGCTGCCTTCGCTCTTGCCGCGGGTAAAGGGCAGGAAGAGCCGGTCTTCGACGGACTCCGGCAAGCCGGGGCCGTTGTCCTCGATGCGAACGATGGCGGTGTCGGCCACCACGTCCGCCTCTATCACGATGCGGGGTTCGGGCGTCTGCGCGTCCATCATGGCTTGTGCGGCATTGCGAGCGAGATTGGAGAGGATGCGGTAGAGCTGCTCCGGATCGGCCACCACCCACAGGTCGCGCCCGATGCGGTTGGCGACCCAGATGCGCGGAAAGGCCGTGCGCATATCCACTTGCAGGTCCGCCACGATCCGGCCCAGCTGCAACCGCTCCGGCATGGGCTCCGGTTCGCGTGCGCTGCTATATTCCAGCACCTCTTCCGTCAGCCCTACGCCCCGTTCCACCGTGCGGGTCAGGCGTTCGCCCATTTCCGCCAGTTTGGGGTCGCTGTTCAGGCTCAGCCGGTCCGCCATCAGCAGTGCCGTCGACAGGACGTTACGCAGGTCGTGATTGATCTTTGTGACCGAAAGGCCGAGACTGGCGAGGCGTTCGCGTTGCCGGAAGGACGCGCGCAGACTCTGCTTCATTTCGTGGAATTCGCGTTGCAGCCGCCCGATCTCGTCCGTGCGGTCCAGCTGGGGCGGAGAATGCTGTCGGCGCTCGGGCGCTTCGCGGAAGGCCGTCATGTCGCCTGCCAGCCGCTGTACCGGCCGGACGATCAGGCGCAGCATGGACAGGTAGATCAGCACACCTACAAACGCCGCGATCAGCAAGCTCAGAAGGGCGATGCGCCCCGCATAGGCGCGAAGCTCCTCCCCGATATCCGCACAGGGAACCAGCATCTCCAACCGGTCCTGGCCGGGAATGGGGGACTCCGTGATGAGACGCAGATAGCCGTCGCCGCGCGCGAAGAAGTCTGTCGCCGTGGCCACGAAATTGGGCAGGCCCGTATTCGTACGCAGGTCCTCCGTCGCAACCACGCTGCCTTGGGTGGGCGGCATGCCCAGGATCAGCAGCGTCTGCCCGTCCTCGAACGCGGCGAGGAAATCCGCGTCCGTCTGTTTCATGAACTGGTCTGCCAGCATCTCGGACGCTTCGCGCGACGTCTCCCCGAACTGCCGGCTCATCAGCGCTTCCGCGACCAGTCCGGCCGACTTGGCCCGCGCCTCCAGGCCTTCCTGCCGGAAAAAGGCGATGGACGGAACGAACAGAAGAAGCTCCGCCATAAGCACGAAGCCGACGGTCAGACCCAGCAGACGCCGGGACAGGGAACTGGTGAGAAAACGCCGCACGGCTTCCCGCCTAAAGAAAAAGGCGCGCCCGGCAAGACGCGCCTCCTAAATGTGATGGGCGGAGCCCGTGCGGGGTCGAAATCCTAGCGCAGGCGCTTGCGAGATGTGGGAGCCGGGCCGATGCTGATCATCTTGCCGGAGCTGTTGCGGCGGCGGGACGGCTGGTAGGCGACCATGGAGTGCGCCTTGCAGTAGGGTTCTTCCGGATCGGTCTTGCGGCCGCAGAAGCGGAATTCGTCGGAGGACGGATCGCCGATCGGGAATTTGCACATGTGATCCGTCAGGGTCAGGATCGTGGCGTAGGAGCCGTCTTTCAGGGGCTTGGCCTCCAGCGGGGCCTCGGTTGGAACGGACAATGCGGCCGGCGCGGGCTTGGGCTTCTCGGCGGCTACCTTGACGGGCTTAGGCTTCGGCTTTGCGGCAACGCTGGCCGGACGCGCGGGCGACGGCGCGGCCTTGGCGGGCTTGGGACGGCTCGGCTTGGCGCGTCCCGAGAGGCCAAGGCGGTGGACCTTGCCGATCACGGCGTTGCGCGTCACCCCGCCCAGCTGCTTGGCGATCTGCGAGGCGGAGAGGCCTTCGGCCCAGAGCTTGCTCAACGTGGCGACGCGGTCTTCGGTCCAACTGCTCATGGACGATCTCCTTGCGGTCGGCGCGGCCTCCGGGACGCCTGAGTCCCCGGCCACACCATATATGGTTTCCCTGTCACACATCTTGTAGCGTGTGCGGCCCGCACTACAAAATATAGGCGGGGGCCTATCCACAGCAATCAAGATATTGTGGCGGCTTCGTCCACAGGCAAGCCGAACGGGGGTAGCGGTTGCAGTTGGAATCCCCCGGGCCGTATCCGGTTCCCGCCGTGGCTCGAGATCCCTGCCTCTCATAGCCTCTTTTGCGGTTTGCGCATGACCGTGTGGACGGAGTAAGGCGCGCCCATGCCCACACAGATGTCCGACGTCATCCCCGCCCCGGCCCGCCCCGAAACGCGCAAGCTCGGCCCCGTCAACTGGATGGGCTTGTGGACCCTCTACAAGAAGGAAGTGAAGCGCTTCACGCGCATCTTCCCTCAGACGCTGCTTGCGCCGATCATCTCCAATCTGCTCTACATGACCGTCTTCGTGCTGGCCTTCGCCGCGCTTCGCCCCGACCCGTCTGCCTTCATGGCCTTCCTCGCGCCCGGCCTTGTCATGCTCGGCGTGCTCAACAATGCCTCGTCCAACTCCAGCTCGTCCATCATGACGGGCAAGCTGATGGGGTCGATCTCCGACGTGCTCATGCCGCCTCTGTCTCCCACGGAACTGGCGCTCGGCTACATTGGCGGGGCGGCGACGCGCGGCGTGCTTGTCGCCGTGGTGACAGCGGTCGCCCTGTCCTTCTTCACGCCACTCGTGCCTGAACACCTCTGGGCCGTGCTCTATTTCGGTCTGTCGGCGGCGCTGATGATGGCGATGGTCGGCGTGCTGTCGGGATTGTGGGCAGAGAAATTCGACCAACTCGCCGTCGTGAACCAGTTCATCATCCTGCCGCTGACGTTCCTGTCGGGCACCTTCTACCGCATCGATGTGCTGCCGGAGATCTTCCAGACGCTGATCCTCGGCAATCCGCTCTTCTATCTGATTGACGGTTTCCGCTACGGATTCACGGGCGAGGCCGACAGCAATCTCCTTGTAGGGGTTGTCTTTATCGGCGCATTGAATATCGCCCTGTTCCTGGCCGTCTGGTTGGTGCTTCGCGCAGGCTGGCGGATCAAAAGCTAAGGCCAAGGAGAACAAGATGGCCAAAGGCAACCACCTTTTCGATTGTTACAATCCGCCCGAGATCACGTTCGAGCGCGGCGATGGCGCCTATCTGTGGACGACGGAAGGCGAACGCTATCTCGACTTCATCGCCGGCATCGCGGTGAATGCGCTCGGCCATGCGCCCGCCGACATCACCGAAGCCGTTCACGCCCAGATGCAGAAGGTCTGGCACCTGTCCAACATGTTCAAGGTCCCCGGACAGATCGAACTATCGGACCGGTACTGCGAGGCGCTGCCCTGGGCGGACAAGGTCTTCTTCCAGAACTCCGGGACGGAAAGCCTGGAGCTCGCCATGAAGACGGCGCGGCGCTACCAGTACGGCGAAGGCCGTCCGGAGAAATACGACATAATCGGCTTCGGCGGGGCGTTCCACGGACGGTCCTTCGCGGCCATCAACGCGGCCGGGAACCCAAAATACCTCGAAGGCTTCGGACCCAGACTGCCCGGCTTCGTCAACCTGCCTTTCGGCGACCACGACGCGCTGAAGGAGGCCATCGGCGAGACCACGGCTGCCGTCCTGGTCGAGCCGGTCCAGGGCGAAGGCGGCGTGCGCGCCCTGCCGCCGGAATGCCTGCGGGGCTTGCGCGACCTGTGCGACGAGCACGACGCCCTGCTGATCTATGACGAGGTGCAGTGCGGCGCGTCCCGCACGGGCCAGCTCTTCGCGCACCAGTGGGTGGAAGGGGCGGACCCCGACATCATGGCCGTCGCCAAGGGCGTCGGCGGGGGCTTCCCGCTGGGCGCAGTCATCGCGACCGAGAACGCCGCCAAGCACATGGTCCCCGGCACGCACGGCACGACCTATGGTGGCAACCCGCTTGCCATGGCGGCGGGCATCGCCGTGTTCGACCGCATCAGCCAGCCGGAATTCCTGGAGAATGTCCGCGACGTGTCCAACGCCTTCCGCCAAGCCCTCGAAGGTCTGAAGGACGAGTTTCCGGACCTGATCGAGGAAGTGCGTGGCAAGGGCCTGCTGATCGGTCTGAAGATGGCTATTCCGGGCGCTCACCTGGAGGCGAAAACCCGCCTGCTGGCGCACAGGATGATGGTGGGCACGGCCGGTGACAACGTTCTGCGCATGGCCCCGCCGCTCATCATCGGGGAAACAGAAATGCGCGAGGCGATGGAAACGCTGCGCGCCGTGATGGCCGAACTGCGCGACGCCTAGTTTTACGGGCGGCGCGGCCTGCGCCGCCGTCAATCGCTGAAGAAGTGCAGGCTCTTGCGCGCCTTGGCCACGCGGTCGAGGTCGCGCAGCTCCCGCAGGAACGTTTCCAGTTGCTCCAGCGGGATCATGTTGGGGCCGTCGCTTGGCGCGCTGGCCGGATCCTGGTGCGTTTCCGCAAACAGACCGGCCACGCCCACGGCGACGGCCGCGCGGGACAGGGTCGGCACCATCTCGCGCTGCCCGCCGCTGGTTGCACCCTGTCCGCCGGGCTGCTGCACGCTGTGGGTGGCGTCGAAGATGACCGGAAGCCCCGTGTCGCGCGCCATGGTCGGCAGGCCCCGGAAGTCGGAAACCAGCGTATTGTAGCCGAAACTCGCCCCCCGCTCCGTCAGCAGGACGTTCGGATTGCCCGCATCGAGCACCTTCTGGGCCACGTTCTTCATGTCCCACGGCGCAAGGAACTGGCCCTTCTTGATCTTCACCACGCGGCCCGTCTGCGCCGCCGCGACCAGAAGGTCTGTCTGGCGCGACAGGAAGGCCGGGATCTGCAGCACGTCCACCACCTCTGCGACGGCTGCGCACTGGTCGGGCAGGTGGACGTCGGTCAGCACCGGCACGCCGATCTCGTCCTTGACGGCCTGGAAGACGGGCAGGGCCTCGTGCAGCCCGATGCCGCGGGCCGAAGCCGCGCTGGTCCGGTTGGCCTTGTCGAAGCTGGTCTTGTAGATGAAGCCGATGCCCAGACTGTCCGTGACCGCCTTGATGCGCTCCGCCATGAACAGCGCATGGTCGCGGGATTCCATCGCGCACGGTCCGGCGAAGAGGGCGAAGGGCAGGTCGTTGCCGAAGGTGACATCCTGTCCGGACGGAGAGGCGACGGTGACATGTCGGAATTCGGTCATGGCGGATCCGGAGCTTTACGGGATTTGGGGCGCGGGTTAGGGCGGCCCCATCATGCCAGCAAGACACGGATCATGACAGACCGGACGCGCAGCCGGATTCTGGACGACGCCCGCCAGACGGTGGAGGTGGAACGCGACGGTCTGAAGGCGCTCGCCGACGCGCTGGAGGACGGCCCTCTGGCGGACGCGGTGGTCGGTACGGTCGAGGCGGTCCACGCCGCGCGCGGCCGGGTCGTCGTGTCCGGCATGGGCAAGAGCGGCCATGTCGCGCGCAAGATCGCCGCCACGCTGGCCAGCACCGGCACGCCGGCCAGCTTCGTCCATCCGGCCGAAGCCAGCCACGGCGATCTGGGCATGATCGGGCGGGACGATCTGGTGATCGCGCTGTCCAACTCTGGCGAAACGCGCGAGCTGGCGGACCTGGTCGGCTATTGCGCGCGCTTCGGCATTCCGCTGGTGGCGATGACGTCGGTCGCGGAAAGTTCGCTCGCCAAGGCGTCTGATCACGTGCTGCTGCTGCCGGACGCACCGGAAGCCTGCGCCGTGACGCGCGCGCCGACGACCTCGACGGTCCTGATGATGGCGCTGGGCGACGCGCTTTCGGTCGCGTTGCTGCGCGGACGCGGCTTCGGCCGGGACGACTTCCTCGCCTACCATCCAGGCGGAAAGCTCGGCGCCGCCTTCCGGCGCGTGGCCGACGTGATGCGCGGCGGGCCCATGCCACTGGTAGAGCCCGATACGATGCTCGACGATCTTGTCGCGACGATCACGCAAGGCAGTGCGGGGACGGCTGGCGTGGTCGAGGACGGCCGGCTGGTCGGCGTCGTCACGGACGGCGATCTCCGCCGGACCTGGGGGCGGACTGCCGGCCGCGACCTGTCCGCTCTGCGCGCGTCCGACATCATGACGGCCGGGCCGATCACCGTGGGACCGGACACGCTGGCGGCCGATGCGCTGGGCCTGCTGAACCGCAAGCAGATCCAGGTCCTGTTCGTGGTCGAAGACGGCGCGCCGGTCGGCCTGCTGCACGTGCACGACTTCCTCAGCGAGGGCGTGGTCTGACGCTCCAGGACACGATGCGCCAGCCTCCTTTCGTCTCCTCCACCACGCCGTAGGCTCCGGTCTTCAGCTTCCGCCCCAAACCGCTTTGGACCGCGCCGTCATGGGCGGCCACGTCTAGCAGGAAGCGCGCGATCCCGTTGCTGGTCACGATCAGCGTCTCGCCTTCGCTCTCGGCCAGAAGCGCCCGCCAGTCCGCCCGAACCGAGTCCGGGTCGACCAGCCAGTCGCGCGGCGGCACGGCGTCTTCGTCCCACCGGTCCAGCACCGCCTGCCCGAGGCGGGCGACCACGGCTGCTTCCGGCTGGCCTTCGTCGGGACCGTAGTCGATCTCCAGCAGGCGGTCGTCGAAGATGACGGGCGCGGCGATCGCCTCGGCCGTCTGGCGGGTGCGCAGCAAGGGCGAACTGAGGATGCGGTCGAACCGGACCTTGGAGAAGTGCGCTGCCAGCGCATCAGCCTGCACCCGGCCCGACCGCGAGAGGGGCAGGTCGGTGCCGCGACCGACGCGCCGGACCGTCTCGCCCGGATCGAACGTGTTGCCGTGGCGCACCACCGTGACGCGTCTCATGGATGCAGCTCCGCCAGCCGCGCTTCGGCGCGGGCAAGGTCCTCGGGCGTGTCGATCCCGGCCTGGCTCATCGGGTGGGCGTCCACGCGCGCGCAGGCGATGATCAGGCCCGCTTCCAGCGCGCGCAGCTGCTCCAGCCCTTCGAGCGTCTCGTAGGGAGAAGGCGGCAGGGCGGTGAACCGCTCCAGCGCCGCCCGGCGGAAGGCATAGAGCCCGACATGCTGCAGCACGGGCGAGGGCTCCTGGTGGCGCGCTTCCTTGCGGATTGCGGGAATGATGGTCTTGGAGAACCAGCGCGCACGATCGTCTGCGCCGACGATGGCCGTCGTGCCGGAGAAGGGCGTCTTGCGTTTGGCCTTTCGGAGATCGTCCAGCGCCGCCCATGACAGCGCCACCACGGGCGTCGCGATGTCGGCGGCGGGGTCGGCGGCGAGCGCGTCGAGACAGGCCTGGATGTAGTCCGGTGGCGTGAACGGCGCGTCGCCC
>JBARXH010000170.1:0-3410 GCA_049647245.1 Litorimonas sp. | reverse complement strand
CTGCTGGCGTCGGCTGCCGTGGATCTGGAAGCGTTCGCCGGTGGCCAGACGGCATTGACCGACAACCGCGTGCTGGTTTCGGTCGAAGGTCTGGGCATCGTCCCGAACACGGACGACAAGCTGCTGCTGGACGCGACCGAATACCGGACGGAGAAAGTGACCCGACTGGCCCCGGCTGGCGAAGTCATTTTCTACGAAATGCAGGTCCACTCCAATGCGTAGGCGGCGCGAACATATCCGCCACTCAAAGCGCGTCACGCGCGGCCCCCGCTGGAAGGCTCTGCGGATGCAGGCGCTAGACCGTGACGGCTGGGCCTGTGTCGTCTGCGGCACGCACAAGCGGCTCGAGGTGGATCATATCCAGCCCGTGCGGACGCATCCCGAACTCTCTTACGATCTGGGCAACCTGCAAGTCCTGTGCGGTCCCTGCCACACCCGAAAAACGAGAATTGAAGTCGGCCACAAGCCGCTGACTCCAAAGCGCCAGCAATGGCGAACCCTGCTGCGAGACATGCAGCGCAACGCAAATGGTTAAAGGAGATATGGACCATGTTGACGAGTAAAAAACTGGAGCTTCGACGCTCTGAAATCCGCCAAGACCTTTCGGCACTGGCGAACGTTGAAAAACCCTCGGAAGACGAGGTGCGCAAGATTGGGGAGCTGGACACCGAATATCGCTCGGCCGAAGCCCAATACCGCGCCGCTCTGATCAGCGAGGACGACGAACGCCGGGAAGCCGGGGCCGAGCTGGAAACCCGCTCGGACAAGGAATGGGCGGCTCTGGCATCGAGCTTCGAGGTTCGCCAGGTCGCGGCCGCGCTGGACACGGGCGCGACCATTGACGGCGTGACGGCGGAAGTCGTGCAAGAACTGCGGAGCGCGGGCGGCTTCCAAGGCATCCCGGTTCCGCTGGAAGCCCTGGAAACCCGCGCCGGTGAAACGCTGGCAGGCGGCGTGCCCGACCCGATCCGCACCATGCCGACAATCGACCGCATCTTTGCTGGATCGTCTGCCACGCAAATGGGCTGCCGCATGATCAACGTCGGCGTTGGTGAAGTCGAATACCCTGTTGCCACGGGCGGCGCGCAACCCGGCTGGGCCGCGACCGAAACGAGCGACGTTCCAGGACCGCAAGCCTATACGACTGTCGATCGTCCGTTGAAGCCGGATCATACCCTCGGCGTGCAAATGAAAATCACGCGGAAGGCCATGAAACAAGCCGGGGCTGGGCTGGAACAATCCATCCGGCGCGACATGGCTGCGGCTATCAAGGAAGAGACAGGGCGGGCGATCTTCCTCGGCTCCGGTTCCTCCGGCGAACCGCTGGGCGTCATCACGGGCGCTTCGACCTATGGCATCACGGAAACCGCTGTGGACGCTGCCGCGACCTATGCGGCCTTCCGCGCCGCTGTGGTGCGCTTCATGGCTGCCAATGCGGCGACCTCGCCTAAGGGCGTGAATCTGCTGCTGCGGCCGGAACTATTCGACGGGATGGACGACGCCCTGATCACGGGCACGGCCACGTCGGAATGGGATCGCCTTGTCGCCAAGATTGGCCAGACGGTGCTGACGACAAACGGCCTGGAAGATCCAACGGGCGACCCGGCGGCGTCCAAGGCTCTGCTGACCACGGCCACGAACGGCGTCGCGCCGATCTTCTGCGGCATGTGGGGTGCGGTGGACCTGATCCGCGATCCCTACTCGGACGCCAAGTCCGGCCAGTTGCGGCTGACGGCCCTGACGACCATGGACGTGACAGTTGCGCGCGGCGTGCAGCTGGAAGTCCTGACGGGTCTGCAATAATGCTCTGGGGCGGTCTGCACGGCGGCTTAGAGGTTCGCCAAGAGGGTGAAGCTGTCCGCGTTGCGGGCCGCTTCCCCTATGAGACCCGGACGGAACTTGCACCGGGTTACTATGAGACCATCGCGCGCGGGGCGTTCGCGTCGCGCGTGAACTCGGACGGGGATCTGCACTTCCTGTCCGGGCACGACTTCGAGAAACCGTTGGCCAGCCGAAAGGCCGGCACGCTGCGGATCGAGGACGCGGACGACGCGCTGACGTTCGAGGCGACCGTGGCAGGCGACACGTCCTGGGCACGGGACTTCCTCGCGGCACATGGCGCTGGACTTATCCGCGGACTCTCACCCGGATTCCGGGTGGAAACGAACGGGGAGCTGGTGGTGCGGAACGGCGATACGCTGCACCGCACCATCACGCGCGCCGCCTTGGCGGAAATCTCGGCTGTGACCCGTGCAGCCTATCCCTCGGCACAAATAGAGGCCCGGAACTGGTCTGCGGACTGTCCCGCGCCCCATCGCATTGTCCCGGCCTGCCTACGGTGGAGGGCCTAGCCATGATCGAACTACGCAAGGAAGACGAGGCAATCCCGGCCAGCTATCCGGCTGCCACGGCCCCGGACGGGGTGGACGCGGCGGCGGTTTGGCAACGCATCGAGGCTTACACCCGGACGCGCTATACCGACCGCGCCGTGACCTGGACGCTGGAAGGGGACACAGGCGACGACTGGAACCCGCCCCTGTCGCCTGTGACGGCCATACAGGCCGAACGGTGGGACGGTGACGCTTTCGTGCCTGTCGGGCTGTCAGACGGCCCCCTAGGCCATTCTCTGCCTATGCGCGGCACATACCGCGTGACGGCACAAGTCGGCTCTGGCGACGCCCCTGCGGCTGTCCTGGAAGCCTTCCGGCGCTTGGCGACCTACTTGGCAGACGACGACGACCGTGCAGGCGTGTCGTCCTATTCGGTGAACATGGGCGGGGCCATTCAGGAATCCTATTCTCGGAACGCGGCGCACACCGCCCGCGCGCTACAAAATAGCGGGGCGGCTGATCTGCTGCGCCCATATCGGAGGCTCAAATGATCTGGCCATTCAAACGAAAGACGGAAACCCGCTCGGCATCGCACGCGGGCTATACGTCGCAAATGATCCACGCCCGGACGGCCTACATCACGGGCACGAACGGGACGGCGGAACTGACCGCGACCGTTCAGGGTGCGGTTTCGCTCTGGGAGAACGGGCTTAGCGTTGCGGACGTGACGGGCACGACCCTGCTGACGCACCGCGCGCTCGGCATAATCGGTCGAATGTTGGCGCTACGCGGTGAAGCCCTGTTCTACGTCGCGGGCGACAAGCTGATCCCGGCGTCGGATTGGGACTTAACCACCCGACTGTCTGTCCCGACTGCCTACCGCCTGACACTGCCCGACACGGGCGGCGGTCGCACGGTGACGGCGTTGGCGGGCGAAGTGTTGCATTTTTGCATCGGTTCTGACGCGGTGCAGCCCTGGCTCGGCACGGCCCCGCTGCGGCGGGCCAGTCTGTCGGCCGATCTGCTGCAAATCATCGAACGGGCCATGGTGGACGTCTATGGCCACGCCCCGCTCGGTTC
>JBARXH010000169.1:0-15335 GCA_049647245.1 Litorimonas sp. | reverse complement strand
ACCCGGACCCTGAGCCCGACCGACGAAGCCGCGCTTCTGGCCCGGCGCGTGCAGCCGCTCGTGCGGAGCTGGTCCGACCTGCGGGCGGAACTTCGCGAAACCGGGCGGCCTGCGTCCGGCACGGTGCGGGTCAGCGCGTCGGTCAGTTTCGGACAGACGGTCATTGCGCCCCTGATCGCGGAGTTCCGGGCCGCTCACCCCGGCGTGTCGGTGGACCTCGACCTGACCGACCGGCGTGTCGATCTGGTCGCGGAGCGGGTGGACGTCGCCATCCGGCACGGCGCGCTGGAGGCGTCCGGCCTGGTCGCGCGTCGGCTCATGACCGTGCGCTACGGTCTGTATGCCGTGCCGGGCGTGTCGCTGGACGATCCGGACGATCTGGCCGGGCACGCGCTGCTGAGTTTCCCTTACGCCCCGTTCCGGACCGCTTGGCATCTGGACGGCCCGGAGGGGCCGCGGACCGTGCCCATCGCGCCTGCGGCCTGGATCGGCAGCGCGGTGGCGTTGCGGGATGCGGCACGGGCCGGGGCGGGGATCGCGGTCCTACCGGACTGGCTGCCCACCCCGGGGCTGGTCCGCCTTCTGCCCGGCTGGACGGTCCGGGGCGCGGAGCGGGACAGCGCCCTGTGGCAGCTCACCCCGTCCCGCGACTACCGCCCGGCACGGGTGACGGCGTTCATCGAGGCTCTGGACCGGGTCCTCTAGCGGGCCGGCCGAACCCTGGCCCAGAGGGCGCTCGCGACCCAGGCCAGAAGCCCGACGGCCAGGATGCCGAACGTGTTCGCCGCGAGGTCGAGCAGTTCGAAGGACCGCCGCGTGCCGAGCGCCTGCGCGATCTCGAGCAGAACGCCGAACGCCATCACGCAGGCGAGTGCGGTCTTCGGGCGACGGGGAAAGGCAAGCAGCGCCACGACCGACAAGGCTGTGAAGCCCGCCAGGTGGACCATCTTGTCATGGTCGGCCAGGCGGTTGTCGATCCAGTCCGTGAGGCTCAGCACCGCCCCCAGACCCAGGCCCGCCAGCAGCGCGGTCCGGGCGGCTGTCGTGGCGAAGGTCTGCAGGGGCCGCATCCGGCTGCGGGTGTTTCAGGCGCTCACGCGCTGCGGGATGGGACAGCTCACGCCGGTCGGGCCGTGGTTGCAATAGCCTTGCGGGTTCTTGGCGAGATATTGCTGATGGTAGTCCTCGGCCGGGTAGTAGGCCGGAACCGGCGCGATCTCTGTCGTGACCGGACGGCCATAGGCGGCCTCGTAGCGCGCCTTGGCGTCGCGCGCGGCGGCGGCCTGAGCGTCGGAATAGGTATAGATGGCGGAGCGGTACTGCGTGCCGACATCGTTGCCCTGGCGGTTGCCCTGCGTGGGGTCGTGGTGCTCGAAGAAGACCTTCAGCAGTTCGTCGTAGCCGACGACTTCCGGATCGAACACGATGTGGACGACCTCGGCATGGCCCGTGCGGCCGGAGCAGACGCTTTTGTAGTCGGGCGACGGATCGGACCCGCCCGCATAGCCGACGCTCGTGACGTGCACGCCGTCCAGCTGCCAGAAGATGCGCTCCACCCCCCAGAAACAGCCCATGCCGAACAGGGCCTGCTCGTGACCTTCGGGGTAGGCGTCGAACATGTCGGCGCCGTTGACGTGATGGGTGGACTGGGTGGCGAGCATGGGTGTCTCCTAGATGAGGGGGCGGATCGCGGCGGCAAGCCTGTCTGCCATATGCGCGGCCCGGCTTTCCGTGCCGATGTGGTCCTGCCGCAGCTCGATCGCAAGATGGCGAAGGCCCAGCGGCACGACATTGTGATCCACGGTGAAATTGAGATCGTAAGCGCTGTAGGGCTGGTTGATCTCCACGCGCCACTCCGGGGCGATGCGGGTCATTCCGGAAACGAAACGATCGGCCGTCCCGGGGTCGTCCTTCACCAGCAGCCCGATATCCGTCCTGCGCTTGGGATGGCCGCGCAGCTGCGGCGTGAAACTGTGGATCGACAGGGCCAGCGCGCCGGGCCGGGCCTCGAGCGCATGGCGCAACCCGGCATGATAGGGGCGATAGAGCCGGTCCATCCGCGACTCCCGGTCCGCACGGGAAAGGCCGTGATTGGCGGGAATGTCTGTGCCGTCGCTCGTCTGCGGGATCAGGCCTGGTGCGGCCGGGTCGCGGTTGGCGTCGATCACCAGGCGCGAAAAGCCGCAAATGTGGCCCGCGCAGCCCAACCGATCGCACAGGCCGCGCGCAACGGACTCGCTGCCGATGTCGAGTGCGATGTGCCGGTCCATCTCCGCCTCCGCCACGCCGAGATCCCCGATCCAGCCGGGGACGTGGTTCGACGCATGGTCGGCGAAGACGAACACGTCCGCATTGGGGCCTGAAACGGTGTGGAAGGCAGTCATGAGCCCGGCTGCATTAGGCGCAACCAAACGATTGCGAAAGCGCCATCGCGTCGCTATAGGCGCGCCTTGCCTAGCAGGCCCGTTCGTAGTGAGGTGGCCGAGTGGTTGAAGGCGCACGCCTGGAACGCGTGTATACGGTAACCCCGTATCGAGGGTTCGAATCCCTTCCTCACTGCCACGGGCCTGCTAGGGCACGTTCATGACGTTTCCCGCCGATCCCCCGAATCCCTGGACCACCCACGCCACGCGCGTGCGCCACGGCAACCCGTGGACGCAGCTGGAGGAGAACGACGTCACCCGGCCCGACGGCGCGCCGGGGACCTACTGGGTGACGCGCTTCCGCAATCGGGCCTGCGGGATCGTGCCCTTCGAAGTGCGGGGCGGCGTTCCCGGCGTGTGGCTGGTCGGACAGACCCGCTACGCGCTGGGCCTCTACAGCTGGGAGCTGCCCGAAGGCGGCGTGCCGCCCCATGAGGCGATGGAGACGGCCGCGCGGCGCGAACTGCGCGAGGAAACGGGCATCACGGCGCAGCGGCTCACGCGCCTGTTCGACATCCACACCTCGAACTCGGTCACCGACGAATGGGGGCAGGTCTTCCTCGCGACCGGGCTGACCCACGGCGAGCCGGACCTCGAAGGGACGGAAGACATCACCCGGCTGTTCGTGCCGCTGGAGACGGCGCTGGCCGCGATCAATTCGGGCCGCATCACGGACGCGATCACCGTGGCCGGACTGCTCCGGGTCGAACTGATGCGCCTGCGCGGAGGTCTGACGGATATCCCGACGGGTAGGGTGTGACGGGACGCGGCGAGACGCGCCGCGCGGGCCGGGATGCAGCCTGCTCGTAGCCCGCCTGCGGATAGAAAGTTTGGGGATAGGACGCCTGGGAATGGGAGGTCTGCGTGTAGGGCGTCCGGAAGGTGGGGGCCTGGGCGGGCCTCACCGGGTTCAGCGTGCCGAAACCCGGACATCCGTGCGACCGCCCCAGCCCGACCAGATAGCCGATGCGGTAGCGGGCCCGGTCCGACGCCCGCATGGCGCGCTGTTCGAAGCGCGATGCGCCGGACGCCTGCCGCACGAGACCGCGCAAGGGGATGGCGCTCGAAGCCAGCGCCGCCACGCCCGTGTCTCGCAGATTGCCGGTGCGGCCCGTGAAGGTTTCGCTGTCGCGGCGGAAGCCCACCCGGCGGCCTTCATTGACCGACAGGGCGCCCTGCAGATCGTCGATCTCGCCCGCCCAGGCCCGGCATCCCGTGGCGTCCGCATAGCCATACGGCTGGTAGAGGGCGTTGAGCTGTCCGGGGATGGGCTGCTGGGCGATGTTCAGGTCGCGCAGCGGAGACATCGCGGCGAAGCGGAAATTGGCTTCCTCTTCGGAATAGCTGGCGCAGCCGGACAGGCCGCCGCCCAGAAGGAGGACGGATAGCAGGACGGGCAGAAGGATTGCGGTCTTCCACATGGGCGTCCTCCTTTCCCTTCGCGGCCTGCGGTCCCATTGCGTGCAGGCCATTGCCCCCCAGCCATTGCCGAGAGCGCCCCTCCCGCATAAGCGCGCGATCGTGAGCCGCCAACCCATGCAAGACACAGACCAGATCTCGGCCCAGACCCCGGCCCAGACCCCAGCCCAGACTTCGGCCAAGACCCCGGCCCGCGATTTCGACGTCGCCATCATCGGTGCCGGGGCGGCCGGCATGATGGCGGCCGCCGTGGCCGGGCGGCGCGGCCGCCGTGTCGTCCTGCTAGATCACGCCGAACGCCCCGGAGAGAAGATTCGCATCTCAGGCGGGGGGCGGTGCAATTTCACCCATCTTTTCTCCTCCCACGAGAATTTCATCAGTGGAAACCCGCACTTCCACAAGAGCGCCCTGTCCCGCTACACGCCCTACGATTTCCTCGATCTCGTCGAGCGCTACGGCATCGAATGGGAGGAGAAGGCGAAGGGGCAGCTCTTCTGCCGGGGCAAGTCCACCCAGATCGTGGACATGCTGGTCCGGGAATGCACCGATGCCGGGGTGGAGCTACGGCTCGGCACCGAGGTGCTGGGCGTGTCCAAGCTGGGCGATGGGTTCGCCGTCACCACCACCACTCAGACGCTGGCCGTGGACCGTCTGGTGATCGCCACGGGCGGGCCGAGCATCCCGAAGATGGGCGCCACCCGCTTCGGCTACAAAGTGGCCGAGCAGTTCGGGCTGGACATCGTGGACACGGTCCCCGCGCTGGTGCCGCTCACCTTCACGGACGAGGCGGCCGCGCCGCTCAAGGCGCTCTCCGGCGTGGCGGTGGATGCCCGCGTCGCCAATGACCGCCATGCCTTCGAGGAACCGGTGCTGTTCACCCACCGCGGCCTGTCCGGCCCCGGCGTGCTGCAGATCAGCTCCTACTGGGAGCCGGGCGAGGCCTTCACGGTCGATCTCGCCCCCGGGACGGACGCGCTGGACGCGCTCAAGGCGGACCGCACCGCGCGGCCACGCCTGTCGCCCGCCGCCTGGCTGGGCGAACGCCTGCCCGCCCGCCTGGCCGACCATCTCGCAGCAGGCCTGAAGCACCAGCGTCTTGCCGACATGCCCGACACGGCCCTGATGAACCTCGCCCTGCAGATCAACGCCTGGCACCTGAAGCCCGCGGGCAGCGAAGGTTACCGCAAGGCCGAAGTCACGCGCGGCGGCGTGTCCACGGCCGAACTGTCGTCCAAGACAATGGAGTCGACCTCCGTTCCCGGCCTTTATTTCATCGGCGAAGTCGTGGACGTGACAGGTCACCTGGGCGGTCACAACTTCCAATGGGCCTGGGCGAGCGGGGTGGCGTGCGGCGGGTCGGTCTAGCCCTGCTAGGTTTGCGTCCCGCGTGCGGGTCTAAGGACCGCAACGCGGTCCGTCGCAAACCTGCGCGAAGCGCGCGCGTCCCGAAGGGGCGCGAAGGGGAACTCTCGGCGTGAGCCTGTGCGAGCTTTGGCGCGAGCCTGGCGTCTTGCCATACTGTCTTCCCCCCCCCCCGGCGCGGGGGGAAGTGGCCGGAGCGACGCGGAGGTCGAAGGGAGGTTGCTAGCGGCGGAAGCCGCATGACTAGAGTGCGTGCCTCGGAGTCATCCAAGTCGGGGCCGTTGGCAGTCTGCAAGGACGCGGCTTCGGCCCACTACCGTCTTCCATGTCAGATATCTTCCCCCCATCGACCCGGTCATCGCGAGCGATGCCCGGCCCACTTCCCCCCGCGCCGCGGGGAGAAGACACCACGGCTTGCGTCGCGCCGCTTCGCTCCCCTTGACGACCGCTACCGCGTCCCGAGCATCGGATAGGTCGCTTCGAGGTCGTAGCGGTTGGGTCCGCGCTTCTGTTGCCAAGACGAATACAGGCCGAACTGGTCCACTAGGAACGGTCCGATGTCCGTGCCTGCGTGGCGCTGTTCGAAGGCCGCGATCTTCTCCAGATCGGGGAAGGGCTTCAGATAGGCCAGCGTCAGGTGCGGGGCGAAGACGCGGCGTTCCATGGCGATCCCGACCTCGCGCGCGGCGCGGCGGCAATGGCGGTGCAGCCGCTCCAGTCCCGCATCCGGCGCGACGCGCAGGTGCAGCTGGTGCGGTTCGCTGCGCCCGAAATGGCCCGCGCCGCGCAAGCTCAGTTCCAGCGACGGCAGAGGGCGGCGCGCCAGTTCCGCGTCGAGCTCCTCGGCCAGCGTCTCGCTGACCTCGCCGAAATAGCCGACCGTGATGTGCAGTTTCTCGGGTGCGCTCCAGCGTGCGCCAGGCACGCCCTTCTGCAGCCGGGAGACGGCACGGATCACGCCGGAGGGCGGCCGGATGGCGGTGAACAGGATCAAGCGGACGCCGTCAGCGCCCCATCGGGCAGCGATAGGTGCGGTGCAGGCGGCTGGCCTCCTTTTCCATCTCGTCCGTCCACTCGATCTCGTGGGCGTCGATGTTCTCGGCAAGCTGCTCCATCGAGGTCGCGCCGATGATGCTGGACGTCAGGAACGCGCGCGATTCCACGAACTTCAGCGCGAACTGCGTCGGCGTCAGGCCGAGCTTCCGTGCCGTCGCGTTGGAGTCCAGATAGGCCTCGCGCGACTTCCTGTAGTTCTCCATGAAGCCGTCGAACAGCGCGCCGCGGGAGCCTTCCGGCGCTTCGCCGCTGTCATACTTGCCCGTCAGCACGCCCATGCCGAGTGGGGAATAGGCGAGCAGGCCGACCTTCTCGCGCATCGCGATTTCCGCGCGGTCATAGTCGAAGCGCCGCGCGATCAGATTGTAGACGCACTGGTTGGACTGCATCCGGGGCAGGCCGTGCGCCTCGGCCAGGGCGATGAACCGCATGGTCGCCCAGGCGGACTCGTTCGACAGGCCGACATGGCGGATGCGCCCGGCCTCCACATGGCGCGCCAGCGTCTCGAGGATGTCGAGCAGCGGCACCATCTCGTCCGCGTCGTAGTCGCGGTAGCTGTGGAAGCCGAAGCCGGGCAGGCCGCGGTCGGGCCAGTGCAGCTGGTAGAGATCGATATGGTCGGTCTGGAGGCGGCGCAGGCTGTTCTCCACCGCCATGTCGATCTGTGCGCGCGTGTGGCGGGTCTGCTCGACCGTGCCGTCGCGCGTCCACACCATGCCGGACCGTCCGACCACCTTGGTGGCCAGCACGACGTCGTCGCGACGCCCGCGCGCCTTCAGCCAGCTGCCGATATAGCTTTCCGTGCGGCCCTGGGTCTCGCCGCGGCCCGGAACGGGATACATCTCCGCCGTGTCGATGAAATTGATGCCGCGCTCGTCCACCGCGTAGGACAGTTGCTCGTGCGCCTCGGCTTCCGTGTTCTGCTGCCCCCAGGTCATGGTGCCGAGACAGACGGACGTCACCTCGATGTCCGTCGTGCCGAGTTTTCGAAGTTCCATGAGCGGGCAGGCCTTTGTTTCGAGGGGGTAGCCGTCCTGCTACCCCGGATGGCCAAGGCCCGCAAAGCGCTAATCCTGTCCAGAAGCGGGGTCTATGGGTCGCATAGGAAGAAACTTCGCCCTTGCCTTCGGCCTGACCCGCTTGTCATTGGCAAATCCGCAATCTTGCGCCTATATTGAGGGCAACCTTCCGCGCGGCCATGACGTTGTGCGGGTGACAACCATCAACGGAGTTCACTCAAATGAACGATTTCAACAGAGGCGTCATCGGCGGAGCCACCGACACCGATGTCGGCCTGAAGAGCTTCATGCTCGGCACCTACCGGTGGATGGCTCTGGCCATGGCCGTGACGGCCACGGTCGCCTTCTTCTTCGGCCAGTTCCTCATGGCGAACCCGCAGGTCGCGGCGATCGTCTACAGCCCGTTCGTGCTGCTCGGCTTCGTCTTCGCCATCCCGGTGCTGTTCGGCACGGTGGGGCGCAAGCTGCCCTCCATGAGCCTGGGCGGCGTGGTGACCTTCCTGTTCAGCTTCGCGGCCTTCATGGGCGTGTTCATGAGCGCGATCGCGCTGGCCTACAATCCGATGATCGTGGCCAAGATCTTCTTCATGACCGTCGCCATGTTCGCGGCCCTGTCCATGTTCGGCTACTCCACGCAGCGGGACCTCGGCACGTTCATCAAATACGCCATCGCGGCCTTCATCGGCTATGTGGCGATCAACCTGCTGGGCGCGTTCTTCCCGGCGCTCGCCCCCACGGGTCCGCTGGACACGATCATCAACCTCGTCGCCCTCGGCGCGATCGCGCTGATCACGGCGTGGGAGACCCAGATGCTCAAGCGCGTCTATTACGGCCTGGCGGGCGCGAATGACGGCGGCGAGATGATGGCCAAATACAGCGCCTTCGGCGCGGCCTCGCTCCTGCTGGCCTTCATCAACATGTTCCAGATCCTGCTGGCGCTGTTCGGTCGAGACTAGCCCCACAGGTTTGCGTCCGCGGTAGCGGTCTCCGGACCGTGAAACGGACCGGAAGCAAGCCCGAAACGAACAAGCCCCGCCTCATCCGGCGGGGCTTTTTTTCGTACCTGTTCCTGCCCCAGCTTCCTGGGTGTCCGCTCACAGAGTTCGCGGCGCTTCGCTATTTTCGCAGTCCGCGAAAATTCCGTTTTACGAACAGCTTCCGCGCATCCCCGCCAGCCGCTCCGCGATGATCGTTTCCGCGTCGCCCATGATCTGGTCGACCAGTTCCGCCACGCTGGGGATGTCGTGGATCAGGCCCTGGACCATGCCGGCGCTCCAGATGCCGCCATCCGTGTCGCCGTCGCGCATCGCCTGCAGGCCGCGCTTGCCGCTGACCAGGTGCTGGACCTCGCCGAACTCGATGCCGCCCTTCTCCTCGATCCCGGCGCGTTCGAGAGCGACGACTTCCTGGCTGACTTTGTTGCGCATCACGCGCGCCGTGTTGCGTAAGCTACGGAAGATCAGGTCGGTGTCGCGCTCGTCATTCTCCACCATCTGCCGCTTGAAGCTCTCGGGGATCGGCGCCTCCTTCGTGACGCAGAAGCGCGTGCCCATGTTGATGCCGTCGGCTCCCAGGGCCAGCGCCGCCACCAGGCCGCGTCCGTCCGCGATGCCGCCGGACGCCAGCATGGGAATCTTCACCTTGTCGGCCGCCGCCGGGATCAGGATCATGCCGGGAATGTCGTCCTCGCCCGGATGGCCCGCGCATTCGAACCCGTCGATGGAAATGGCGTCCACGCCCATGCGCTCCGCAGACAGCGCGTGCCGCACGGCCGTGCATTTGTGAATCACCTTGATCCCGTGCGCCTTGAAATGATCGACATGCTCCTGCGGCTTGTAACCGGCGGTCTCGACGATCTCGATCCCGCCCTCGATGATGGCGTCGCGGTACTCGGCGTAAGGCGGCGGGGTGATGGTCGGCAGGATGGTCAGGTTCACGCCGAAGGGCTTGTCGGTCATCTCCTTCGTGCGCGCGATCTCCTTCGCCAGGTCCTCCGGCGTCGGCTGGGTCAGCGCGGTGAGGAAGCCGAGGCAGCCCGCATTGGCGACCGGCGCGACCATTTCGGCATAGCCGACCCATTGCATCCCGCCCTGCACGATGGGTTTTTCGATGCCGAATTCTTCCGTGAACCGCGTCTTGATGGCCATGAACCTGTCCTTGATAACCGAAGTGCCGGAAGTGTGAGAACAATGCCCTATCCGTCAACGGGCTTTCATGCCTATCATCCACCTAATGAGCGTATTCATCCAAGGCCTCTCCACCTGCGTGCCGCCCCACGCCCTCCCGCAGGACGAGGTGCGCGACCGGGCGCACGAGATCCTTGGCCCGCGCTTCAAGGGGTTCGACCGGCTCGCGCCCGTCTTCGATACGGCCGGCGTGCGGACCCGCTACTCCGTCGCGCCCTTCGACTGGTTCGAAGGGGCGGGCGGCTGGACCGACCGCAACTCGCGCTACATGAACGGTGCCACCGACCTCTACGTCGATGCGGCCACCCAGGCGCTGGACGCGGCCGGGTGGCGCGCGGGCGAGGTCGACATTCTCGTCACGGTCTCCTCCACGGGCATCGCCACGCCCACGCTGGAGGCGCAGGCCAAGGGCCGGATGGGCTTCCGGGACGATTGCCTGCGCGTGCCGCTCTTCGGGCTGGGTTGCGCGGGCGGCGTGTCGGGGCTGAACGTGGCCCGCGAACTGGCCCACGCCAATCCGGACGCCAAGGTGCTGCTGGTCGTGGTGGAAACCTGCACGCTCTCCTTCCGCAAGGCGCGGCCGAAGAAGGCGGACATCATCGCCACCATCCTGTTCGGCGACGGCGCGGCCGCCGTGGCGCTGAACGGCCGCGACAGCGGCGTGCGGGTGGAACGCGGCGCGTCCAAGACCTGGGACGACACGCTGCCCATCATGGGCTGGGAAGTGGACGAAGACGGGCTGGCCGTCGTGTTCGACCGGTCCATCCCCGATTTCGTGAACGAGGAGATGCGCGGCGCGGCCGACGCGGCGTGCGAGCGCATGGGCATCTCCCTCGACCGGCTTGGCCGGCTGGTCAGCCATCCGGGCGGGGCCAAGGTGGTCGACGCATTGGAGGCGTCGCTGGAACTGGGCCAGGGCACGCTCGACGTGGAACGCGACGTGCTGACGGATTACGGAAACATGAGCGCCCCGACCGTGCTGTTCGTGCTGGACCGGGTGTTGAAGCGCGGCGACGCGGCCGGGTCCGGCGATCCGCTGCTGGCCTGCGCTCTGGGGCCGGGTTTCTCGGCCGCCTTCGCGCCGATCTATGTGGACTAGCGCGTGACGATCGCCTTCGACGCCGACATCGCCGCGACGCTGTTCCTGCTCTACGTGATCGCGGAACGGCTGATCGAGTTGCCCATCGCGACGCGCAACACGAAGCGGCTCAAGGCCATGGGCGGGGTGGAGCATTCGCCCGGCCACTATCCGCTGATCGTCGCCGTCCATGTGGGCTGGATCCTTGCCATGGTGATCCTCGGCCATGACGGGCCGGTGATCCTGGGCTGGCTGCTGGTCTATGCGGCCCTGCAGGTCCTGCGCGTCTACATTCTCGGTACGCTGGGCCGCCGCTGGACCACGCGCATCATCGTGCTGCCGGACGAGCGGAAAGTGACCAAGGGTCCGTTCGGAATCGTGCCGCACCCGAACTACCTGCTGGTGATCGCCGAAATCCTCGTCGCGCCTCTGGTGCTGGGCCTGTGGGAGGTCGCGGCCGTGTTCGGCGCGCTGAACGCCATGGTCCTGGTGATCCGGGTCAGCGCGGAGGAGCGGGCCTGGGCGAGCCGGTCGAACGGTCCGGGCGGCTCCGTCTGAACGGAGCCGGGCTCAGCCCGTCTCCGCTCTCGCCGCCAGGCGGTGCAGCCAGGGCCGCAGCACGGCCCGTCCAAATTCCGTCGATGCGGCCAGCGAGGCGTGAACCCGGTCATAGGTCACGAAATCGACCCCGCTGGGCGTGTACACCGCGCATTGGCCGCCCGGGCAGTAGAAGTCGTTCCGGCTGGTCCATTCGACATTGTCCGTCCGCGCGGCGAAGTCCGCGACCGCGTCGTCCAGCGAGAACGTCATCGCGTAGATCTCCTCGTCCGGAATGGTCGCGCCGCGGTCCAGCGGCACATCCCGCGCGATATCGACGAACCGGCGGTTCAGGATCGTGCCGTTGCCCAGCAGCAGGATCTGCACGTCGGGATTGAGGGCCTTCATCCGGGCCAGCGTGTCTTCGAAGAACTCGACCCGGATGGGACGCCAGAATGTCGAGACGACGACGATATCGACCTGCCCGAGGATTCCGCCATCCGCGAAGATCCGTCCGTTCCAGTCCCGGCACCCGGCGGCGAGATCGGGATTGGTGTAGATCCCGGCCCGGTCCTGATAGCCCTCGATATCGTAGACGGGCGCGCAGCCCCTGAAGCTGGCCGGGATGACGTTGGCGTCGGGGACAGCGGCCTGCACCGCGTTGAACCCGTCGACCCCGAGACTGTCGCCCAGCACCGCGATGTTGATCCGGTCCGGCGAGACGCTCAGGCAGTCCACGTTCTCGATGTCGGGGCAGACTTCGCGCACCGGTCCGTAGCGCACATCGTTGACGTCCGTCCGCGCCAGCAGTGCCTCGGGGGCCGGCCAGGCGGCGCGCTCCGGAACGTTTGGGCCGGCCTGAACCGTCACGTGCGAGACCGGCTGCGGTGCGCTCAGCATGGAAAAGGCCGCCAGGCTCACGGCCAGCGTCGTCACCCATCCCGCCCCAATGACCCCGGCGACGCCCTTCGCTTGTCCGGTCGGTTTGGAGGTCGCGCGCAAGGGGGTCTCGACCCAGCGGTAGAGCGCGTAGGCCAGCCCGAACGACGCGGCCGCGACCCCCGCCGTCTGCACGGGCGTGAGGTCGGGACCGAAGCGGTACTCCATGAAGACGATCAGCGGCCAGTGCACGAGATAGAGGCTGTAGGACATCTTGCCGATCAGACGCGCCGCGCCGTTCGTCAGGATTGCGCTCGTGACCGGAACCCGGGCCGCCAAGATGACCGCGACCGTCCCCAGACAGGGCAGCCAGCTCGACAGGCCGGGGAACCGCGTGGTCGGATCGAAGAGCAGCGCGGCGCTCAGGATGGCGCCGAGACCCGCGAAGAACAGGAACTGGCGGGCCCAGACCGGCAGGCCGAACCGATAGGACCGCAGCCCGACCGCCGTCAGCCCGCCCAGGGCGAATTCGGTGATCCGGAACGGCATGAGGTAGAAGGCGGCGGCGACATGGTGGTCCAGGGCCCATTCGGCGGCCAGCAGGCCGAGGACAGCAATGGCCGCCATGCCGGCGAACGCGGCGTGCCGGTTCAGCTTGAGGGCGAGGCCCGCCATCAGCAGGAGCGGCCAGAGCAGGTAGAACTGCTCCTCGACCCCGAGCGACCAGGTGTGCAGCAGCGGTTTCAGCTTGCTGTCCACGTCCCAATAGCCCGCTTCCAGCCAGAACCCGAAATTGGACAGAGACGCGAGCGCCAGCAGGGCCGATCGCAGCATCCCGACCAGGTCGGCGCGCTCGAAGATGAACCAGGCGGCGAGGACGGTCGCGGCCACGGTCGCGAAGAGCGCGGGAAACAGGCGCCGCGCCCGGCGCAGGTAGAAGCGGCGCAGCGAGAAGTCCTGCCCCTGTTCGAGGATGATCCCGGTAATAAGGAAGCCTGAAATCACGAAGAACACATCGACCCCGACGAACCCTCCGGTGACGCCAGGCAGCGAGAGGTGGAAGGCAAGGACGAGCAGGACCGCGACAGCGCGCAGTCCGTCGATTTCGGCTCTGTAGGTCATGCAACGCCAGACTGGATGATCGAAGTGACGGGATTCCCCGAATCCCGATGCAGACGCTTTGCGACCGATGCCGCGCCCGTGTCACCCTGTTTCGTGAATTCCGTTCATGATAATTTGTTAAGCCGGACTCCACGCCGCCTTTGCGCCGGAGTCGATGGTCCTGGGTCTCGCGAGGAGCGCCGCGATTTGACAGACTGGCGGAAGTGGGCCCAAGATCGTCCCGCAGAGCGCATAAGCGCCGCGAAGGGGAGATTGCCATGAAGCCCGAACTCTTGCTCGTCTTCGGTATCTTCGCCGCGTTCGTCGTAGCGGAGATGCTGTTCACCGGCTTCTTCCGCAAACGCGGGCAGGTGAGAGGCGACGGGCTGGTGGAGCTGGTGGCGACGCTGATGCTGACCCTGGTGACGCAGCCCCTGGTCGTCGCGGGCGGGTTCGCGCTCGCGGCTCTGCTGATGCCCGAATGGCAGGACGTGCTGAAGGGCTGGCCGGTTCTCGCCGTCTTCGCGCTGTTCCTCGTCTTTGACGACATGACGCAATATTGGTGGCACCGGATCACCCATTCCACGCCGTGGCTCTACAAGCTGCACCGGCCGCATCATCAGGCGGAATATCTGTCCATCCGGATCGTCTACCGGAACAACATCTTCTACTATTTCCTGATGCCCGGGCTCTGGTTCACGGGCGCACTGCTGTTCCTGGGCGGGGCCTGGGTCTATGCCGTCTACATCGTCATCAAGATGAGCGTCATCTTCGGCGCCCACAGCGACTTGCGCTGGGATGCGAAGCTCTACGGGGTGCGCTGGCTCTCGCCGCTCATGTGGCTGGTGGAACGCACGATCTCCACGCCCGCGACCCATGCCGCGCACCATGGCAAGCACGCCGCCGACGGAATCACCCACTACAAGGGCAATTACGGCAATCTGCTGTTCTTCTGGGACGTGCTGTTCGGCACGGCGAAGATCACGCGGCGCTACCCGGACGAATTCGGCGTGGAGAACCTGCCCGGAACCAGCGCGGGCGAACAGCTCCTGTGGCCGCTCTGGCGGGCGAAGGCGAAGTCGGACGCGATGAGGCCGGCAGAAGCCGGCGGGTCCGTCAGCCGCTCGTGAGCTGGCGCAGCACGGCGCGCTCCGGCGCGCTCAGGCTGGCCGGGTTGCCGATCAGCAGCATCCCCTTCGTGCCGTCCGCAGCTTCCAGCAGGTAGAGCGTCGCTTCGTCGCCCGGGTCCGTCCCGGCATCCTTGAACAGCGTGTCCACGACCTGGATCTGGCCCAGTTCGTAGGCGGTCTGGGTTTCGCGGCAGTAGAGCCCCTTGGCCTGGGTCTCGAAATGGTGGGCGAAGCCCTTGGCTTCCGCCTCTTCCATCAGCGCCGGAATGTCTCTGGGCATGGTCGGCTCCTGTCCTAGTCTCTCAGCAGGTCGTTGACCCCGGTCTTGGACCGGGTCTGGGCGTCGACGGTCTTGACGATCACGGCGCAGGCGAGGCTGTGGCTGCCGTCGGACGCGGGCAGCGTGCCCGGCACGACGACGGAATAGGCCGGGACCTCGCCGCGCGTGATCTCGCCCGTCTGCCGGTTGTAGATCTTGGTGCTCTGGCTGATGAATGTGCCCATGGCGAGCACCGCACCCTCGCGCACGATCACGCCTTCCACCACTTCGGAGCGCGCCCCGATGAAGCAGCCGTCCTCGATGATGGTCGGGTTGGCCTGCAGCGGCTCCAGCACGCCGCCGACCCCGACACCGCCGGACAGGTGGACGTTCTTCCCGATCTGCGCGCAGCTTCCCACGGTCGCCCAGGTGTCGACCATGGTGCCTGCGCCCACATGGGCGCCGATATTGACGTAGGACGGCATCAGCACCGCGCCGGGCGCGACATGGGCGCCCCGGCGCACGGTGGCGGGCGGCACGACGCGGATGCCCGCGCGGGAGAAGTCGGCCTCCGTCCAGCCCTCGAACTTGGTCGGGACCTTGTCGTAGAACTGCGCGCCTGCCGGTCCGCCGCTCATCGGCACGTTGGCGTGCAGCCGGAAGCCCAGCAGCACGGCCTTTTTCAGCCATTGGTGGACGGTCCAGTCGCCGTCGATCCGTTCGGCCACACGGAGCTCGCCACCGTCAAGTCCCATGATTGCGGCCTCCACGGCGTCGCGGCGTTCGCCGCGCGTGTCCGGGGACAGGCTGGCCCGATCCTCCCAGGCGGCTTCGATGACGGGTTTCAACGGTTCGGTCTGCATGGGGCGGGCGCATAGAGGGGGTG
>JBARXH010000168.1:0-3682 GCA_049647245.1 Litorimonas sp. | reverse complement strand
TCAAGCGTCAGGTCGCCGTCCAAACCCGCGCCCAGCGGCGTGTTGGACAGATCGATCCCGTAGGACTGGTTGCCTTCCACCAGGATGGCCGAGGTGTCCTCCAGCGTGATGTCGCCCTGAAACGGCGATGCGCCGGAGACGAGGATGCCCGTGCGGCCCGATCCGGACGCAAAAGGAGAATCCTCGAACGGATCGTCATCCGTGTCTTCGGACGTAAAGTCCTCGTCGATCGTGATGGTGCCGCCCTGAGTGTAGCTGCGGTCCGCGCCGCCTTCGAGGCTGACGCCTGTCGCGCCGTCCACGTCCGAGATCGTGATCGCGCCGTCATGTGTGAGGGAATTGTCGGAATTCAACGTGACGGCGGGTCCGGCCGTTTCCAGAGTGATCGAGCCGTTGGCGTCGATCTCCACGTCGGACGGGGTGCCGTTCGCGCCTGCCGTGGCGGTTTCTACCGGTTCGGTCAGGTCGTCGGAAATCACGACTTGCGCGGCCGCCGGAGCCGCGATCCAGAGCGCGGAGCTGCACAGGAGGGCCGACAGGGGGAACGCGGAGCGGACAGAGGCGGTGCGCCGTGTCGGAAGAAGGCGAGTGTGGCGATCCATGTCGGTGCGGTCCCTGCGGTCGTCCGGCTCGACACGCCCTGTGCAAGGGCGTGGGCCGTATCGTCTTTGTCCCGGCTTTAGCCCGCGCCGACCATGCCGCCAATGAAAGATTGGACAGCAACGCAGTAAGTCGGCCCAATGCACATTGAGGCCGGCCCGGGCCGCTAGACCTCTGCCGGAAGACGTGGCACTCGCTCGCGCCATGAACGTCCTCCGCACCCTTTCCCGCAACGTTCGGGCCATCCCGCCCGTCTGGGGTCTCTGGTTTCCCGCCACCATCGTGGTCGCGGACCAGCTGACCAAGTGGGCGGCGACCCGCGCCTTCGACCAGCCCATGAGCGTTTGTGCAGTCAACCCGTATATCAGCGTGACACGCGAGGTCAGTCCGGTCGTGGATCTGTCGCTGCTGTGCAATCAGGGCGTCAGCTGGGGGTTGTTACAGGGCGACTCGCCGCTCAAGCGCTGGGCGCTGTTCGGCTTTGCCGTCGTGATGGTCGTCGTGCTGCTCGGCGCGCTGGCAGGGGCGCGGGACCGGTTCTCGCGGCTCTGCCTGTCTCTCGTCATCGGCGGGGCGGTCGGCAATGCCATAGACCGCGCGCTGTTCGGTGCGGTCACGGACTTCGTCAATGCCTCGGACATCGGCTTCAACTACGTCTTCAACCTTGCCGATTCGGCAATCACGGTCGGCATCATCGGTCTTCTGGTGGCGACGGTCCTGGAATGGCGCGCGGAGCGCAAGGCGGCGCCGTCTGCTAAATGACGGCTTGCTCACTTGGCGCTGGGTCGGCCCCGCGCTAAGGCGCACGCGATACTCAAACGGGATTTTCATCGTTATGACGACACGTACAAACGCGGTCCGCGGCGCAGCCGCCCTCTGCGCTTCCGTCCTGATCCTATCCGGCTGCGCGTCCGCCTCGCGGACGCTGGGCCTGACCAAGGAAGCGCCCAACGAATTCAACATCCTGACCAACGCCCCGCTGATCGTGCCGCCGGAATACAATCTCCGTCCACCCGCACCGGGCACCAGCTCGCTGGACGACAACTATTCCGAACGCGCCGCGCGTGACGCGCTGATGGGCGATGTGGACGCGGCGGAGCCCAGCACGGGCGAGATCATCCTGATGACCCGCGCCGGGGTCGGCCGGGCCGATACCGAGATCCGCATGAAGATCGACGGGCAGAATTCGGTGGAGCGCAAGTCCGATACGCTGACCAACCGCATCCTGTTCTGGCGCGACGGACAGCAGCTCGACGCGGAAGGCAACCCGGTTCCCCTCGATGCCGCCTCCGAACAGCGGCGTCTGGACTCGATCAACCGCGCCACGGGCGGCGGCGAAGTCACGGTCACGCGACGTCCGCCCCGCGCGAAACTGCCCGGGCTGTAGACCCTTCCAGCCCGGTTTGTGTCCCGCTGTGGCGGGGCAGGCTGAATCGGCCTAGACGGGGCCGTCTATGCGCCGCCCCATCATTCAGAAACTTCCCGCTCAGACGGTCAACCGCATCGCTGCCGGCGAAGTGGTGGAGCGCCCGGCCTCCGTGATCAAGGAGTTGGTCGAGAACGCCATCGACGCGGGCGCATCCCAGATCGACATCCGCTACGAGGATGGGGGCCGCACATTGATCGTGGTGAGCGACGATGGGCACGGCATGGGCGCGGACGACATTCCCGTCGCCCTGGAACGCCACGCGACCTCGAAGCTCCGACCGTCGGAGTCCGGGGAGTGGGACCTGCTGAACATCGCCTCGCTCGGCTTCCGGGGCGAGGCCTTGCCGTCCATCGCCTCGGTTTCGCGCCTGACGCTGACCAGCCAAGTCGCGGACGCTTCCGAGGCCGCGGAAGTGGTGGTTGACGGCGGATCGGCCTCGTCCGTGCGCCCCGCCCCGCGACGCGGCCTGCCGGGCACGCGCATCGAAGTGCGCGACCTGTTCCACGCCACGCCCGCGCGGTTGAAGTTCCTCAAATCCGAACGCTCCGAGACGCTGGCCATTTCCGACATCGTCAAGCGGCTGGCCATGGCCAACCCGTCCGTCGGCTTCACGTCCGGCACGCAGGCGCGCACCTCTCTGAAGCTCGTGCGCCGCGAAGACGGCGATGACGGCCGCCTGTCGCGGCTGGCCGACGTACTGGGCGCGGCCTTCGGAGAGAACGCCGTGCCCGTGGACCAGACGCGCGAGGACATCCGCCTGTCCGGTTTCGCAGGCCTGCCGACCTTTTCGCGCGGCAACACGCAGCACCAGTTCCTGTTCGTCAACGGCCGGCCCGTGCGGGACCGCTTGCTGCTCGGCGCGATCCGGGGCGCCTATCAGGACTTTCTCGCCCGAGACCGCCATCCGGTCGCCGCGCTCTATCTGGACGTCCCGCCGGAGATGGTGGACGTCAACGTCCACCCGGCCAAGACGGAAGTGCGCTTCCGCGCGCCGGGCGTCGTGCGCGGCCTGATCGTGTCCGCCCTGCGCCACGCATTGGCCGAGGCGGGGCACCGCGCGAGCACGACCGTGTCGGACTATGCCTTGGGCCGGATCCAGGCGGGGCAGAGGCACTATGCCTATCAGCGCGACTATGGCCGTCAGCCCTTCGCCGCCCCGCCTCCCGGATATGTGGCGCCGGACATGCAGCAACTCATCGACGGCCAGAGCGCCAAGGTCGAGACGGTCTTCGAGGAGGCGCCGCACGGGTTCGAGAATGCGGCAACGTCCGCCGACCCCCTCACGGGGGAAATCCCCACGCGGGCGACGCCGGACTATCCGCTGGGCCTCGCGCGCGCCCAGCTGCACGAGACCTACGTGGTCGCGCAGACGGCGGATGGCATCGTCATCGTGGACCAGCATGCCGCCCACGAACGACTTGTCTACGAGGACATGAAGCGGGCCATGAGCGGCCAGGGCGTGACGCGACAGGCGCTGCTCATCCCCGATATCGTGGAGCTCGGCGAGACGGACGCCACGCGCATTCTCGCGCGCGCGGACGAATTCGCTGAGATGGGCCTGATGCTGGAGCCGTTCGGCACGGGCGCGGTGCTGGTCCGCGACACGCCTGCCCTGCTGGGCAAGATGGATGCGGGGTCGCTGCTGCGCGATCT
>JBARXH010000167.1:0-11242 GCA_049647245.1 Litorimonas sp. | reverse complement strand
GAACGGAACTGTATCCGTAGGTCATCAGCACGGCATGGACGGAGGCGCGCCGCGCCGCTTCCATGTCGGGGTAGCTGTCTCCGACCATGACGATTCTGCGCGCGTCGGAATGACCGGCCGCGTCATGGATATGGCGGGGGTCCGGTTTCGACGCCGCCGCCTCGTCACCCCCCACGATGCGCTCGAACCAGTGCGTCATGGCGAGGTCCCGCAACAGCGGTCGCGCCAGCCAGCCCGGCTTGTTGGTGCAGACGCTCAGGCGCGCGCCACGCGACGTCAGTTCCGCCAACGTATCGATAACGCCGGGGTAGGGGTCAGAGCACTGGCTGATCGTCTCCGCATAGCGCGACAGGAATTCCTGCTGCAGTTCGAGCAATCGGTCCCGATCCAGGGTGAGACCGCCGCGGGCGAGGGCATCCGTTATGAGCCGCATCGATCCGTGCCCGACGACTGCCCGCGCGAGGCGGTCATCCGTTTCCGGCAGACCCTCCAGCGCGATGACTTCGTTGGTGACGCGCACCAGGTCTCGCGCCGTGTCGACAAGAGTGCCGTCGAGGTCGAAGCACACGGACAGACCATCCAGCCGGCGACCGCTCTTTTTCAATTCCACCCGTGTCATCGCTCGCCCTATCGGCTAAGTGCGCGGCCATGACAACGACCGAGACCTCCCACACCCGCAAGCGGGCCGCGATCATTCTCGCAGCCGGCAAGAGCACGCGGATGAAGTCGGCCAAGTCCAAGGTCCTGCACGATCTGGCCGGACGTCCTTTGCTGGAGTGGGTCTGTGCGGCGGCTCGCACGGCCGGATGCGAGCGTATCATCTGTGTCGTCGGCGAAGCCAATGCCGATGTCCGGGCCGCGGCCGAAGGCTTGGGTCTGGAGATCGCCGTTCAGGAGCCGCAGATGGGGACGGGTCACGCTGTCGATTGCGCGCGCGCGCAGATGTCCGGTTTCAACGGCGACGTGGCGGTGCTGTTCGCGGATACCCCGCTTATCGCGACCGCAACGCTGGAGTCCGTGTTCGAAGAGCTGGACCGGTCCGATGTCGCTGTTCTGGGTTTCGATGCGGCGGTTCCAGGCGCTTATGGTCGGCTCATCGAGTCGAAAAACGGTCTGGAGCGCATCGTCGAGGCCAAGGACGCCACGACCGAAGAGCTGGACGTCACCCTCTGCAACAGCGGTGTCCTAGCGGCAGACGGCGCTGCGCTTTTCGAAACGCTGACCAAGGTGGGCAACGACAATGCCAAGGGCGAATATTACCTGACCGACGTGGTCGGCCTGATGCGCAAGGCCGGTCGCAAAGCCGGGGTGGTGAGGGGGGACGAAGGCGAGATGCTGGGCGTGAATTCCCGCGCCGACCTGGCGGCGGCTCATGCCGCGTTCCAGGCCAACATGCGCCGTGACGCGCTGGAGGACGGGGTGACGTTGCGCGATCCCAACACGGTCTATTTCAGCTATGACACCGTGTTGGAACGCGACTGCGTGGTGGGCGAACACGTCGTGTTCGGGCCCGGCGTGACCGTGAAGGCGGGAGCGGCGATCCATCCCTTCTCACATGTCGCGGGTGCAGTGGTCGGCGAGGGCGCCTCAGTCGGGCCGTTCGCGCGCCTTCGACCCGGCACGGAGCTTGGGGCTGACAGTTTCGTTGGGAACTTCGTGGAGGTCAAGAAGACCAGGATGGGACCCGGATCCAAGGCATCGCACTTGACCTATCTCGGAGATGCGGAAATCGGTCGCGACACGAATATCGGCGCAGGCACGGTGACCTGCAACTATGACGGCTTTTTCAAGCACAAGACGGTGATCGGGGATGAAGCCTTCATCGGCACCCATACGTCGCTTGTTGCGCCCGTGACGGTCGGCGATGGCGGCTTCACGGCGACGGGCGCGGTCATAACCCGAGACGTGCCGGAAAATGCTCTGGCCATCGCCCGGACGGATCAGGTCAACAAGCAGGGTTGGGCCTCGCGATTCCGCGACGCCATGCGAAAACGGAAGGCCGCGAAATGAGTGTCGCCAAGGAGAATGCAGCCATGGCCGCCCTGGAGTTCGTCCAGGACGGCATGGTGCTCGGACTCGGCTCCGGCAGCACGGCGGAGATTTTCCTCGAGCGGCTGGGCGACAAGGTCGCGGGGGGGCTGAAGGTCAAAGGCGTTCCGACATCGCAACGCACGGCCGACGTTGCTCGCGAAGCCGGTGTCCCGCTCCTCGACCCGGACCGCGTGGAGCATATCGACCTGACGATCGACGGAGCCGACGAGGTCGATGCCGCCTTCCACCTGATCAAGGGCGGAGGCGCATGTCTACTGCGCGAGAAGATCGTCGCCCAGGCTTCCAAACGCATGGTCGTGATCGTGGACGACCGGAAAATGGTCGAGACGCTCGGCGCTTTTGAACTGCCCGTCGAAGTCGATCCGTTCTGTCTCGGCGTCACGGCCCGTCAGGTCTATGACGCACTGATCGCGTCCGGCTGCGAGGACGGGGTGACGACGCTGCGTCAGAACAAGGACAACACCGGACCTCTGGTCACGGATGGCGGGCATTACATCCTCGACTGTCGCTGCCGGTCCATTCCGGACCCGATCAAGACGGCCCGCGCTCTGGCGGCAATCCCCGGCGTGATGGAAACCGGTCTGTTCATCGATCTGGCCGACGTGGTCATCATCGGCGAAGTCGACCATGCCAAGGTTCTTGAAATCAAGCGAGACGCATAGATGAGTGATTATGACTACGACCTGTTCGTCATCGGGGCGGGGTCCGGGGGTGTCCGGTCGGGACGTCTGACGGCTCAGCTCGGCAAGCGCGTCGGCGTCGCTGAGGAAAGCCTGCCGGGCGGAACTTGCGTCGTGCGGGGCTGTGTCCCGAAGAAGTATCTCGTCTACGGCGCGGACTTCGGCGAGGCGATCGAGAAGTCCAAGGGCTATGGTTGGTCCATGGACAATGTGTCCTTCGACTGGGGCCATCTGCGCGATGTGGTCCAGACGGAGGTGAACCGCCTGTCCGGGATCTACTCGACCATACTTGAAAAGAACGGGGCCGACCTGTTTCGCGAGCGGGCCGAACTCGTCGACGCGCATACGGTGCGGCTCTGCACAAGTGGGCAGACCAAGACGGCGGAGACGATCCTGATCGCGGTCGGCGGACGCCCTTGGGTGCCCAACATAAAGGGGATCGAACACGCCATTGTTTCCGATGATATTTTTCACCTGCAGGAGCAGCCCAAACGCATGCTCATCATCGGGGGTGGCTACATTGCCTGCGAGTTCGCCGGCGTATTTGCGGGGCTGGGGTCCAAGGTGATTCAGGCCTATCGCGGCGGGCGTCTGCTCAACGGGTTCGACGCGGAAGTGCGCGACGAGGTCGGCGATCTCCAGATCCGAAATGGCATCGACACACGGTTCAACATCACGCCTACGGAGATCTGCAAAACCGACGGCGGTCTGATCGTGAGTTTCGATAACGGGACCAAGATCGGCACGGACTGCGTGCTGATGGCAACCGGCCGCATGCCCGTGACCGCAACTCTGGGCCTGGAAGATGCGGGCGTCGAGGTGGACGAATACGGGGCCGTGAAAGTGGATGAGTATTCGCGGACGACCCAGCCCAACATCTACGCGGTCGGGGACGTCACAAACCGTGTGAACCTTACGCCTGTGGCTATCCGGGAAGGAGCGGCCTTCGTGGAGACCGTCTTCAAGGACAACCCCACCGCCTACGACCACGACAATATCGCGTCGGCCGTTTTCACCCGGCCTCCGGTCGGGGTTTGTGGGATTACGGAAGGCGATGCACGGCGCCGCTACGGCGACGATGTCACCGTCTATACGACCAGTTTCCGCCCGATGAAGAACATCCTGTCCGGTAGTGAGCATCGTTGCTTCATGAAGGTCATCACGAAGGGCGAAGAAGAAACGGTCATCGGTGTCCACCTCGTCGGTGACGACAGCGCGGAGATGATCCAGATGATCGGCATAATCATCAAGGCGGGTCTGACCAAGGACGACTTCGACAAGACCTGCGCGGTCCACCCCACGATTGCTGAGGAAATCGTGACGCTTAAGCCGCGCGAGATCAACAAGACGACCGTGGTGACATAGAAAACCCGGCGCGAGCGCCGGGTCGATCGATTTCGACAAGTCGGCCTAGTCGGCCAGCGCTTCCTGCCTGTCCACTTCGGCCGCCTTGCGATGGTTGAAACTCTTCAGCGCTTCGGCTTCCTGGGTGTCGGACAGCGTTTCACGTGCATCCGGAAAGAAGTCTTCCTCTTCCTCGTCCACATGGTGCAGCACGTCGTGGGCGAGCGATTTGAACTTCTTGTCCCAGATCTCGGCGGCAGGGTCCATCGCGTCGATCTCGGCGATCAGCTCGTGCATCTGCTGGTGCTCTTCGATGGCGTGACGCGTGTCGTCCGTGCCTTCGGGTTCGGCCATGAGTTTGGAATAGAAGGCCTGTTCTTCAGCCGAGGCATGGGCTTCGAGTTCGATCTTAAGCTGGGTCCAGAGGTCGGACCGCTCCTCAGACCCCGGCGAAGACGCCTTGATCTTTGCGATCAATGAACGCTGCTTGTCGTGATCCTTCTCGAGGCGTTCGTAGATATCCATGGGTGTCCCTTCACGTTGAATGTTGCCAAAGCAACGCAGCGTGAAGGGAGTCCGTTCCGGATACGATTCGACCGGTCGTGCTTGCGGGTCAGTCGGCCTCGATCAGGCCAGCCTTGCCTGCGGCCGCGACAGTCGCTTTCTGGATCTTCTCGAAAGCCCTGGCTTCGATCTGACGGATGCGTTCGCGCGACACGCCATAGACCTTGGCCAGTTCCTCCAGCGTAAGCGGCGATTCGGAAAGACGGCGCTTCATGAAAATGTCGCGCTCGCGGTCGTTCAGGTCCGCCATGGCATCGCGCAGCAGGTCCATGCGGGCGTCGTGCTCCTGGTCTTCCGCAAGCACTGACTCCTGGCTGTCGCTGTCATCCTGGAGCCAGTCCTGCCACTGCGTCGAGCCGTCCTCCGCGCCGATCTGCACGTTTAGAGATGCATCGCCGCCGCCCAGCATGCGCCGGTTCATCGACGTGACTTCCGATTCCTTCACACCCAGCTTGGTGGCGATGGTCTTGACGTTCTCGGGCGTCAGGTCGCCATCCTCGATGGCTTTCATTTCGCCTTTCAACCGTCTGAGATTGAAGAAGAGTTTCTTCTGCGCCGCCGTTGTTCCCATCTTCACGAGAGACCAGGAGCGCAGGACATATTCCTGGATCGCGGCCCGGATCCACCACATGGCATAGGTCGACAGGCGGAAGCCCTTGTCCGGATCGAACTTCTTCACGGCCTGCATGAGGCCGACATTGCCTTCGGAGATGACCTCGCCGATGGGCAGGCCGTAGCCGCGATAACCCATAGCGATCTTGGCGACGAGACGCAGGTGCGATGTCACCATCTGTTCCGCGGCGTCCGTGTCGCCGTCTTCCGCCCACCGCTTGGCGAGCATGAATTCCTGGTTCTTCTCAAGCATCGGGAACTTGCGGATCTCCTGCAGGTAACGGTTCAGCCCCTGCTCGGGAGAGAGTGCGACGGACAAGCCGCCCGTATTGCCGGATTTCTTTGCGCTCGTGTCGCCACGGCGCGTCAGCGCTTTGGTTTCGGCCATGTGTGGGGGTCCTCCTGACGGAGTCATGTAGGGATTTGCATTCTGGTTTAAAGGCCGCCCGGCTAACGGGAAAGACGCATTTTCGTGAGGGCTATTCTTCCTCGGTATCGTAGGCGATCTGGGATTGGCCATTATGCGCCTGGGGGCGGGGGGTCGTGTCGCCGTCGGTCAGACCAGCCAGTGTCGAGACATGCCCGTCTTCGGCGAAATCCTGAGCCATGGTTGCGGACGGCGATACAGTGTCACCGTCGCTGCGTTGTGCGCGGGCCTGCAGGTCGGATTGCGCATATTCGCCGGGATTGCCGTATCCGCCGCCATTCGCTGTCTTGTGGTTGGCCATCTTTTCGTCTCCTGTCATCCTGCGCTTCAACAACGCCGCGTGAGTCCTGGAGGTTTCGAAAAAGTGTTGCGACGTTCCGGCACCTGCAGGCGAGGCGGTGTCTCGGTGGACGCGGGAACCGCGTTTGGCTAGGGCGCGGGACATGAGCCGTTATGACAAACTCGACCAGCTGGGCGGTCAGAGCCCGCTTCCCGCCTCTCCGGAGGACGCAGAGCTGGAGCGCGTCGCCAATCCTTGCGACGAACCCTACATGGTGCGCCTCGTCGCGCCCGAATTCACCTCCATCTGCCCTGTGACCGGACAGCCTGACTTCGCGCATCTCGTCGTGGACTATTGCCCGGACGCGTGGATCGTGGAGAGCAAGGCGTTCAAGCTCTTCCTGGGAAGCTACCGCAATCACGGCGATTTTCACGAAGCCTGCACGACGGGCATCGGACAGCGGCTGGTGCGCGAGATTTCGCCGAAATGGCTTCGGATCGGCGGCTACTGGTATCCGCGCGGCGGCATTCCCATCGATGTCTTCTACCAGTTCGGAACGCCCCCGGAAGGCCTGTGGATTCCCGATCAGGGCGTGCCGCCCTATCGCGGCCGGGGCTAGCGAGCTGCGAGCAACGGAACGGGCCGCAAACACAAATGTGTGTTTTCAAGCCGCGCGCGCTCCTTTAGGCCGCCCCTCATGTCAAATCTGAATGTCGTTTGTAACGACGCCGACGATGTCTGCGTCTGGTCCGAGCTGAAACGCGAGGCGGCTGCCTATGCGGTGAAGGAAGTCGCGCTGTCGTCGCTGCTGCACGCGACCATTCTCGATCAGCGCGATCTGGGAACGGCGACGGTTAATCATCTGGCGGAAAAACTGGCGACCAGCGACTTCTCCGCTCTGAAGATGCGCACGGTCCTCTCCGAAGCCCTCGACAGCGACCCGACGCTCGTGCCGTGCATCGCGCGCGACCTTCAGGCCGTGAAGCAACGCGACCCGGCATGCCATTCGCACCTGCAGTGCTTTCTCTATTTCAAGGGTTTCCTCGCCATACAGACTCACCGCTTCGCCCATGCCTTGAATGCCTCGGGCCGCGATCTGGTGGCCTACCACTTGCAATCGCGCAGCAGCGAGCTGTTCGGCGTGGACATCAACCCGGCCGCTCAGATCGGCTGCGGAATCATGCTGGATCATGCCACGGGCTTCGTCATGGGCGAAACCGCCCGTCTCGGTCATGACTGTTCCATTCTGCAGGGCGTGACGCTCGGCGGGACGGGCAAGTCGGACGAGGACCGTCACCCCAAGATCGGCGACCGCGTCCTGATCGGCGCGAATGCCTCCGTATTGGGCAACATCGTCATCGGCGACGGCGCCAAGATCGCGGCCGGTTCGGTCGTCTTGAAGCCGGTCCTGGAAAATTGCACAGTCGCCGGCGTACCGGCCAAACCCGTTGGCGGTTCCTGCGGCGACCCCGCTTCCGCCATGGACCAAGGATTCAAAGACACGTGACCCCACAACAGATGAAATCGGTGCGGGATTACCTCGCAAAGCGCTTCAAGACGGAAGCGATCCGCCTGGCTCCGCGCAAGGTTCAGGACAGCGTCGAGGTCTATCTGGACGACGAGATTCTCGGCCTTCTCTATATCGACGACGAAGACCAGAACGACGTGTCCTACGATCTCAACATCTCCATCCTGCAGCAGGATCTCGACGGCTGATGGCGGTTTTCGCGCTGGATGAGCACGAACCCGACTTGCACGAAACGGTGTGGGTTGCCGAAACGGCGTCCGTCGTCGGCAATATCCACATGGCGGAAGGCAGTTCCGTCTGGTTCGGAGCCGTCATGCGCGGAGACAATGAGCCGATCCGCATCGGCGCGCGCTCCAATGTCCAGGACAATGCCGTCCTGCATTCCGACCCCGGCCAGCCGCTCACTATCGGTGAGGACGTCATCATCGGTCATCAGGCCATGCTGCACGGCTGCACGATCGGGAATGGCTCGCTCGTCGGGATCGGCGCGACCATCCTGAACGGCGCACAGATCGGGGAAGGCTGCATTATCGGGGCGCACGCTCTAATCACAGAAAACAAGGTGATTCCGCCGAACAGCCTTGTCGTCGGTGCGCCAGGCCGGGTGATGAAAACGCTGGGCGAAGCGGAAGTCGGTTTCCTGAAGGCCAATGCCCAGGTCTACGTGTCCAATGCGAAGCGCTTCGCAAAAGGCCTGAAGCGCCTCGCCTAGGGCTTACGCCGTCTCCGTATCCGCGCCGTAATTGTAAGATGCCGTTTCCGCGTGAGTCGCGTCCAGGACCAGCAGCTTGTCCTTCACGGACAGGGTCGGGCCGAGAACGGCGCGGATGCTTTCCGGGTCCAGAGAGGTCTCGACGAGCCATGTGGACGTGCTGAGGCTTTGCACCTCGCCGACAGTCTCCAGTGCATGGATGAAGAGGGACAGCCGTCCCGACTTGATATCGGCCACGACCATGGACAGCCGTAGCGGCAAGGCGGGTTCCACCTTTGGTGTCATTGCAGAAGAGGAGTTCTCAGCGTGCGTAGCGGGCAGTGTGAACCAATGGGCAATCTCCAGCCAGTCGCGCGCCGGCAGGTAGCCGCCGTCGGGACGCAGGGAGAGAAGGCTGTGCGCCGTCACGCGCCCTTCCTGAACGTAGGTCCAGACCGTCCTGTCGTCGAAAGGTCCATACACGGTGCCTTCGGTCTTCACATACCAGGCCCGGCTGTCGAGGGTTTGGCTCGTGGACATGGCGGGCGCAAGCTCCGGTCGGGCGGGTTGGGCAAGGAATCGGTAGTCAGGGGTCATGTGTCTTATCTCAGCTCAGGCGCGATTGCGCGACGTGTCGGGGATTGATGGCCATCAGCACGGCGAGGCCGACGGCCAGACCTGCGCAGATCAGCACGGCAAGGGCGATGTCGAACGTGCCCATGACGATGCGGGCGGCGAGGATCAGTTCGACCATGAGCACAAGCGCTGAGAGCGCTGTCAGGATCGGCCGGTCCGATTGCCACGACCGGTAGAGGGCCAGGCCCGCGAAGCCGCCGACGATCAATCCGACCAGGATGGCAAGCAGCATGGACGGATCGCCAATGTGCAGCCGGGACAGGCGGGTCGGATCGGCAAGAACCGTGCAGACGAGCCCGAAGACGACCTGAATCAGCAACCCATCCGTCAGGGAAAGGCGGCCCGACATCCAGCTGATGACGGACACGAAGAAGACCATGGCCTGGATCGCGATAAGGACCGCGACGCCGAAGCCGGGCATGGGTTCGTCAAGCCGTGTTGCCTCTCCAGCGATCTCGCCCATCAGGAAGAGCTGCAGCGCGATGGCCGACGCGGCGAAGACCAGCGCGGACAGAATGACTGGAATTTCGGCCGCGGCGTGACCTTGTTCCTGGTAGGCGCGAAGCGCGAGGGCCGTTGCCGCGGAGAAGACGAACAGGATGGACAGGGCGCCCGTGGACGGCACGCCGAAGCTCGCCAGGAGCGTCAAGGCGGCGGCCATGACGCCAAGCAGGGTGACGCTTGAGATGATCCGCGATCCCGCCATGACGCTTCCGCACAGGCCGATCGCGAACAGGCAGAGTGTCGCGAGTTGTCCGTCGAGACGCATCCGGGTCAGCCCGTCCGAATCGATCATGAGCCCGAACAGCGCCGCCACCGCGAGAGCGAGGCAGGCCTTGCTGCGGAGCACCGTGCCTGCAAAGGCGAAGACCAGTGAGAAGATCAGCGGACCGGACCCGGCGGGCCACAGGTTGACAGCAGGAAGAATGATGAGGGCCGAGAGACAGATGAAGCCGCCCAAGGCCAGGGCGAAACTGCCGCGTGCCGCCAGCTGTTGTTCCGGCAGGCTGCGGAAGACGGCATAGGCTGCGAACGCGCTCAGAAGGCAGAGCAGACCTGTCTCGATGGCCGGAAGACCGACTTGCAACGCGACAAGGCTGAGCAGGGCGGAAACCCCGAAGAAGCCCAAGGTCATCGTCCGGGTCGGCGTCATAAAGGGTCTGGACATAGGCGCCGGAGGCGGACCGAAGGCATCCACGGTATCATATGAGAGGTAGGGTGGCGGCGGGACATCCTGTGGAGGGACCGCAGGCCGAGCAGGCCGGTCCATGATTCCGGCCATGGCGGTCAGTTTGCGCCGTGACATGGGATTGTCGTTGGCCAAGCGGCTGGCAGGCCGGGTGTCGGGCGGCGGGGGTAGATCGGAGATCGGAAAGCTCATGGCGGTCACTGAGCAATTTCAGTGCCATCTTGCCTGTATCTGCTGCCGGAAGAGATCGTCTTCGCTATTCGGCCTCGTCCGGCGGAGAGGCTGCGCTCGGCATGTCTCCGATGATTTCAAGCACGGACCTAATCAGCGGAATCTCGTGCTGCATGGCCCGATAGCCCCGTTCGATCAGCTCGTCGGCGCGCGTGAATTCCAGCATTCCGATATGCCCGATCCTTGGCGCCACGAAGACATCCGGGGGATCCCCAGCCAGGCGCGACCGGGTGATTCGGTCCATGACGATATTCAACGTGCCCATCATGACGGATCCGATGCGGGGGCTCTTGCCGGGCTTGGTGCTGCCGAGCAGTGATTTCAACAGGATGCGGTCGGGTCTTAACTTGTTTATGGACTGCTGGGCCATGATGGCGATTTCCCCGGCGTCCGGTTCGATGTCCGTTCCGTCGTCGAAATCGACTTCGTGGCTGGATCCGATCGGTCCGAATGCATCCCCGCTGAGCGATACGGCGATTACGAGGTGCGCCCCCATGGCCCGGCACGCCGAAACGGGAACGGGGTTCACGAGCGCTCCATCGATCATGTAGCGGTTGTCGACCTTGATCGGCTCGAACGCTCCGGGCAGCGCATAGGACGCTCGCACGGCCGGAACAACCGGTCCCTGCTGAAGCCAGACTTCGTAGCCGGTGCGCAGATCGCAGGCGACGGCCGCAAACCGGCGGTCGAAATCCTCGATGTTCGTGTCGTCCAGATAGTGCTTCAGCACCTTCACGAGCCTCGTACCCTTCATCAGGCCCGACCCGCCCCATGACAAATCCATGTAATGGATCACCCGACGCCGGTCGAGCGAGCGCGCCCAGCGTTCGAGTGCGTCAAGCCGTCCGGCCAGGTAGGCCGCGCCCACGACGGAGCCGATGGACGTTCCGGCGACAATATCCGGCTCGATCCCAGCTTCGATGAGGGCACGCAGCGCGCCGATATGCGCCCATCCGCGTGCGACGCCGCCGCCGAGAGCCAGGCCTATGGGAGGCCGTTGGCCTGTGC
>JBARXH010000166.1:0-2610 GCA_049647245.1 Litorimonas sp. | reverse complement strand
GCGTGCAGCTGCCGCGCGATCGCGCCGCCCAGACCGCCCGTCGCGCCGGTCACGAGGGCGCGTTTTCCTTCGAGTGAGAACATTGTCTATTCCTTGTAGTCTTTCCCCGTCATTGCACGACTTGATCGTGCAATCCATGACGCTTGCAATGATGCTGGACGCATGGATCGCACAATCGAGCTGTGCGATGACGACCGGATTGGGTTCAGCCGTCCACCAATGCGGCGAATTCCGCCAGTGCCTCCGGCGTATCGATCGGCAGGCCCTTGGCCTCCTTCAGCGCCCGGCGCATCATCACGGAGAGAACCTTGCCGCAGCCCGGCTCCGCGAACAGGGTCACGCCCTGGTCGAACATGTACTGCATGGACTCGCGCCAGCGCACCCGGCCCGTCACCTGCGTCACGAGGTCGGTGCGCAGCTGCACCGGGTCCGTCACGGGTCCGGCCTGCACATTGTTCACGACCGGAACGACGGGGGCGGAAATCTCGACATCTTCCAGCGCGTCCGCCATGGCGTCGGCGGCGGGCTGCATCAGGGCGCAGTGGAAGGGAGCGGACACGGGCAGGATCACGGCCTTCTTCACGCCCAGCCCCTTGGCGCTCTCGGCCGCCGCCTCAACGGCCGCCTTGGCCCCGGAAATCACGATCTGGCCGGGCGCGTTGTCGTTGGCGATCTGGCAGTCGCCGACCGCATGTCCCGCCACGACCACGGCTTCGGCCTGCTCGAAGGACGCACCCAGCAGCGCCGCCATCGCGCCTTTTCCGGCCGGAACGGCCGATTGCATCGCATTGCCCCGGATGCGCAGCAGACGCGCCGTGTCCTCGAGGCTGATCGCGCCCGCCGCGCAGAGCGCCGTGTATTCGCCGAGACTGTGCCCCGCCACGAACTTCGCCCGGTCCACGGTGATACCGTGCGCGTCCTCCAGTGCGGCCATCGCCGCCATGCCGCACGCCATGAGGGCGGGCTGCGTGTTGGCCGTAAGCGTCAGCTCTTCTTCCGGACCGGTCCACATCAGGTCCGAGAGCTTTTCGCCCAGCGCGGCATCGACCCGGTCGAACACGTCGCGCGCGGCGGGTGACGCCTCGGCGAGCGCCTGGCCCATGCCGACGAACTGGCTGCCCTGGCCGGGAAAGGTGAAGGCGAAAGTGGTCATGGGGGCTCCGGTTGGGGTTGAGCGGGGCGTATAGGAAAAGCGGGCTGGCTTCGCCAGACACTTTCGGAAGCGCACCCCCCACCGCCTCGCTTCGCTCGGCACCTCCCCCTGCTCGGGGGAGGGATAATCGAAATATGACGCGGTCCCTTCCCCGAGCAGGGGAAGGTGGGCTCGCCTCAGGCGAGGTCGGAAGGGGGTGCCGAGGCTGGCCCTCACCCAACCGATATTCCCGCTTGAAACCGGCTTCCCTCTCCCATATGTGCCCCGCTTCACCGGTCGACGGTGGGTCCCGGGCTCCTCCGGATCACGCCTATCCATCGACGAAGCCCCCACCTTCTCGGGTCTTCGTTGCCGTCGCCAACGCCAGAAGGCTAACGTTATGGCTCTCTACGAGCATGTGGTGCTGACGCGCCCGGACATCTCGTCCAACCAAGTCGAAGAATTCATGCAGAACCTCGCCTCCCGCATCGAGCAGCTCGGTGCGACCGTCGAAGGGGCTGAATATTGGGGTCTTCGCAACCTCGCCTACCGCATGAACAAGAACCGCAAGGCGCACTATTCGCTGCTGAAGGTGAATTCCGAGCCGGGTCTGCTGCACGAAATCGAGCGCCAGCACCGCATCAACGAAGACGTGCTGCGCTACATGACGATCTCGGTCGAGGAATTTTCCGAAGACCCGTCGCCGATCCTGAAAAAGCGCGAAGAGCGCAAGCGCCGCGACCGCAACTAGGGAGACGATAAAATGGCCAAACAAGACATCCGCATCGAGAACCTGCCGAGCCGGACCCCGTTCCGCCGCCGCCGCAAGGTTTGCCCCTTCTCCGGCGAAAACGGCCAGAAGATCGATTACAAGGACCCCAAGATGCTGCAGCGCTACATGTCCGAAAAGGGCAAGATCGCGCCGGCCCGCATCACGGCCGTCTCCCACAAGAAACAGCGCGAGCTGGCGAAGGCGATCAAACGCGCCCGCTTCCTCGGCCTGCTGCCCTATGAGGTGAAATAGTCATGGACGTCATTCTTCTCGAACGCGTCGAAAAGCTCGGCAACATGGGAGACGTGGTCTCCGTCAAGCCCGGCTTCGCCCGCAACTTCCTGATCCCGCAGGAAAAGGCCCTGCGCGCGACCAAGGCCAACAAGGCCCGGTTCGAAGCCGAGCGTGAGTATCTCGAGCAGCGCAACGCCGAAAACCGCGAGCAGGCCTCGCGCGACGGCGAGTCCATCGACGGCACGCAGGTCACCATGATCCGCCGCGCCGGCGATACGGGTCAGCTCTACGGCTCCGTCTCGGTCCGCGACATCTACGAAGCGCTGATGCTCAAGGACATTTCGGTCAAGCGCAACCAGATCATCGTGGAACAGCCGATCAAGACGCTCGGCATCCACGACGTGATGATCCGCCTGCACGCCGAAGTGAACGTGCCGATCACGGTCAACGTCGCCCGCTCCGAGGACGAGGC
>JBARXH010000165.1:0-4593 GCA_049647245.1 Litorimonas sp. | reverse complement strand
CTGTGGCCGGACCCGATGATGATGCGCCAGGTGCGCCCCCCGATCTGGCCCCACTCGCCGTCCGTCAGACGGTCATAGGCATGGGGCAGCTCGCTCACCGCCTTGCCGAACCCGCCGAAGCGGGTCTTGTAGAGCTCGATCTGTTCGGGCGTGAAGCCCGCCTTCTGATAGAATTTGATGCCCTCCATAGGCGCGGGGTGGCCCGTATCCGCCACCAGCAGGCGGCACAGGAAATATTCCCCTCGCGTCATCAGCAACGGCGCGCCGAACTTGCGGCAGATCCAGCCCGCCAGCCCCGTATGATCGGGGTGCAGGTGCGTGCAGATCACCCGGTTGATGGGCCGCCCGCCCATCAGGTCGCGGAAATGCCCTTCCCACTGGCGCTTGGCCTCGGCCATGGCGATGCCCGTATCGACGACCACCCAGCCGTCGCCGTCCCGGATGGCGTAGAGGTTGATGTGGTTCAGCCCCGTCATGGGCAGGGCGAAGCGCAGCCAGAACACTCCTTCCGCCAGTTCGCGCACCTCGCCCGGCTGGGGCACATCGTCGGTCACGAAATCCAGCCCGACCCCGCGCTTGCCCGCCGGCAGCAGCGAGGCGTCATGCGGACTAGGCGGGGACTTCTTCTTTAGAATGGAGGGCGTTTTCATGAGTCTTTTCTATGCCTCAAGGCCCGCTACGTCCATCTCTGAGCGCCGATAGGCTCCGACGGTCGGTTTCGCCCATCAGCGCGCACCGGCTCACGAAGCATTTACCATGAAATCAACTGCCCCCCCACACACATGATGAAAGCGTGTTAATGAAGGTTAATGTGACACTCATTCATGAATGCAGGGAGTACAGGATGTACCAAGACCATAGCGAACTGACCAAGATCGAACCGGTGGACCGATATCTGGACCATCAGGCGAAAAGGCTCGACATCTCCAATTCTTCGATCGTCCTTCTGCAACGGGCACAAGCGGAAGGGATGAAAATCCAGGAGATCGTGCAAAACCCGAAAGAGGTCGCCGAGCGTTTTAAAAAACATATGGATGTGGGTGAAACCGCGGTCGAGGATCTGCACCGGTTGGGCGAAAACATGGAGAATATGTCCGAGGCCGAAAGACAGGTCTTCGAGCTCTATGCAGCCATTCAGTCCGATGGCCGACACTACCATCAATGGCTGATCGCCCCCGAACGTGTGGCCGAAAAAGTCGATGTCGAATTGAGTGAAGAAGCGGCCGAGATCATTCGCAAGGAAGGCCGACGCATGCTCGATGTCGGTCTCGGGAACAAAGTGGATCCGGGCCATGTCATGAGCGGCGGCGCGATCATCGTGACCATCATCACGCTTTGGACGTTGAGCGCCGCTTATGAGCGCCCGGCCATTCTCGACAAATCCGGCCTCATCAAACCCTAGCATGTTGTTACGACACGGGACAGGTCCCAAGGTCGGACTGGTCAGCCTGCCCTGGACTTCATTAAACGAACCCGCGCTCGGACTGGGTGTCCTGAAAGCCTGTCTTAGCGATGCGTCGATCCCGGCAAAAGTCTTTCACAGTCACATCGACCTGCTTTCGACTTTGAGCGCGGATACCTATCATTCGGTCGCCCAAACCTGGGCCATAAACGACCTTCTGTTTACCCAAAATCTGACCGGAGACCTGAGCACGTCTCAACGCCGACACCTCGAAACCCATGTGAGGGATGAGAGTGTACGCCACTCCATGAAGGCTTGCGGATACGAATCCGAAACCGAGATCGTCGAGCTTTTCAACAATCTGCGAAATAGGCTTCTTCCAGCCTATATCGACCGAACGGCAAAGACCCTGCTTCGATATTCGCCCACGATGATTGGCGTGACCTGCCTGTTCGATCAGACTTTTGCAGCCCTGTCATTAGCAACGGCCCTTAGAGAGAAGGGCTTCACCGGGTTGATCGCCCTAGGCGGGTACTCGGTGAGCGGGGACGTGGCGCAGGCGCTGCTGCAACGGTGCACCGCGATCGACGCAGTCGCCCAGGGAGCCGGGGAGCAGACGATCATCGATCTCGCTCACGCGAGCGTGGGCAAGACAGCGATGACCGATATACCCGGACTATTGCATCGCGGCTCGGAAGCGGACCGGGTCCCACTTCGGCGATATCCCATCGAGGCGTCCCCGAAGCCGGACTATGCGGACTGGTTCTCGGACATCTCTGCACTGCAATCGGGCGCATGTGTTCATATCGAGACTGAAACGTTGCCCATCGAGCTGTCGCGTGGATGCTGGTGGGGACAGAAGAACCATTGCATATTCTGTGGCATTTCGCCGGAGGCGATGCCCTACACCTACAAACCCGCCAACATCGCTTTGGAGCAAATAAAAGAGCTCGTGAGCGATTATGGAGGCGCCAAACATGTCCGGTTCAACGACTACATCCTTCCTCTGAGTTACATTGACGGTCTCGTCCCGGACCTCGAAGCAATCAATGTAAATTTCGGCTGCGAAACCAAAGCCAATCTAAAACCCAAACAAATGTATCGACTGCGAAAGGCCGGTTTCGATGAGATACAGCCGGGCATCGAGTCTTTTTCCCATGAAGTTCTGAAAACCATGAAAAAGGGAGTGGACCCCATACAGAACATCGCTTTCCTAGTTATCGGAAAGGCTCTGGGCATACAGGTATTCTACAATATCCTCTTCGACTTTCCGGGCGATCGAGCTGAAGACTATGCCTGGATGATGGACATGCTGCCGTCGCTCTATCACCTGCAACCGCCACTCAGCGCCGTTCCGGTCCAGATCACACGGGACGCCCCGCTCCATAGGTTCGCCGCGGACTATGGCGCACTGGACCCTCCGAGACCCGCCGCGCGATACTCCGTTCTGGAAGCGGGCGTCTTCGACGCAGACTTCATAGAATCCTACAGCTACTATTTCGAGAAGTACCATGACACGAACGAGGCGGCCGCTACAACGTTCAGGGCCCTGAAGGACATCGTCGAACACTGGTACCGGGTCAGCGACCACGGCTCCGCCGCTCTGGACTTTCAAGCCACGGCCATGGGCGCGACTGTAACCGACACACGCTTCGGCCGCAAAGTGGTTCGCGTCCTATGCCACCGTCAGGTCGATCTTCTGCGATCCGCAAGTCCTGGACCCGCCCCCTATCCCAAAGGCCCCCATACGGACACCACAGACCCCCTATCGCTAGATACGGTTCGGGCGGAAATCGAGCAACTTGTAGAGTGGCGCCTGCTCATCCATGACGGACGAAAGATGATCTGCATCGTTCCGGCTTTGGCAGAACGTCGTTTCGAGGGCATGCCCGACACCAGAACTCGTGTCGGAGCTCCTGCCTAGCGGGACCCGCGAGCCAGCCAAGACGCTTCAAGATCGAGCAAACAGAAGGATGGTGCGATTGATAAGCCCCTCTTATTCTTCCTCGTCCGAAAAGCGCGCATCGCCCTGGTTCTCCATGGCGCGCTGTTCGTCATATTGCGGCGCAGCCATGCCCTGATCCTCGTATCCTTCGGACGGAAAGCCCGGATTCTGCGGATTGAGCCCCGCCTTCACGCGGCCGTCCACGTCCGTGAACCCCTGATCGGGGTAGGCGGCATCCATCGGCTGGGCCATGTCGTCCGGGTCCTGGTTTTCCTTGATGTTGGCCATGGGGCACTCCTTGAATGAATGGTCTCGTCCCCTAATCACTCTCCAGCGCGGTCATGGTTCCCAAACATCCGGCCTGCCAGGCAGACGGGCCGGTCCGGCTTTCGGGTCGCGCATGCCCCGTCCATCGCCCAATCGCGCATTGCCTTGCCCCGGTCCGCCGCCTACTCCTCCGGCCATGCCCGTCCTCTCTTCCGCCATCGACACGACCAGCCCAGAATTCGCGGCCAACCGGGCGGCAATGGATGCGCTGACGGCGGATCTTCACCGCCTGGTCGCTCACTACGCGCAGGGCGGGTCGGAGCGGGCGCGCGAGAAGCATGTGTCGCGTGGCAAGCTGCTGCCCCGCGAGCGCGTGGAACGCCTGCTCGATCCCGGCTCGCCCTTTCTGGAGCTGAGCCAGCTGGCCGGCCACGACATGTACGGCTTCGAGGTCCCGGGCGCGGGCATCATCACTGGCATCGGGCGCGTGGAGGGTCGTGAATGCGTGGTGATCTGCAACGACCCGACCGTGAAGGGCGGGACGTATTTCTCCATGACGGGCAAGAAGCAGCAACGCGCGCAGGACATTGCGCGCGAAAACCGCCTGCCTGTCATCTATCTCGTAGATTCGGGCGGCGGCTATCTACCGCGCCAGGCGGAGATGTTCGCCGACCGTTTCCACTTCGGCCGGAGCTTCTACAACCAGGCGCAGATGAGTCGCGAGGGCATCGCCCAGATCGCCTGCGTCATGGGCAGCTGCACGGCGGGCGGGGCCTATGTGCCCGCCATGGCGGATGAAAGCGTGATCGTCGCAAATCAGGGGACCATCTTCCTCGGCGGGCCGCCCCTTGTGAAAGCGGCGACGGGCGAGGAGATCGACGCGGAAAGCCTGGGCGGCGGGATGCTCCACGCCAGCCAGTCCGGCGTGGTCGATCACCTGGCGGCCGACGACGATCATGCGCTCGCCATCGTGCGGGAC
>JBARXH010000164.1:0-2765 GCA_049647245.1 Litorimonas sp. | reverse complement strand
GGCGCGCACCTCGCCTACCGCTGGATCGAGCGTCCGCTGCTCCGCCTGGCGCGCCGCCCGCTGCCGCGGGATCCGCGCTGACCGCGACGGACGGTTGCGCCGGAGCGTTCCAGCGCGCATGTTGGATGCATCCGAGGGGCACCCGGCCCGGATTCGCATCAGGCGCACCGGACCGGGTCGAGACGCACCCTTTGAACTTGATGCCGGAAACTTCCCTTGTGGAAGGGGCGGCCGGAAGGACGGACGATGAGGATGAGGCAGAAAGCCCTGCGCATTTGCGGCTGGAGCGTCGCCGCCCTGCTGCTGGTCGGCTGTGCCACACGCCCTGTCGCTCCGCTCGCCGACATCCACCTGGTCCGCCATGCGGAAAAGGTCGACAGCTCCCGCGACGCGGCCCTGTCCAATGCGGGACACGCACGCGCCGTCGATCTGGCCGACCGCCTGTCCGATGCCGGGATCGCCTACATCTACAGCACGGATTACCAGCGCACCCGCGACACGGCCGCGCCGCTGGCGGAGCGCCTCGGCCTCGATGTCCGGTTCTACGATCCGTCCGAACTCGACGCGCTGGCGCGGACGCTGCGCGGCCTGCCCGACAACAGTCTCGTCGTCGGCCATAGCAACACCACGCCGAAGCTGGTGGCGGTGCTGGGCGGCTCGCCTGGCCCGGCGATCGACGAGGCCCGCGAGTACAACCGGCTCTACATTCTCTCGCAAGGCGCCTCCGGCCAGCGCTCCGTCCATACGGAGCTACAGGCTTACGGTGAGCCGATGCGATGAGTGGGCCGGATCCTATAAAACTCATTTCTGAAAATAAGGGTGCGCAGCCAAGGTCCAAAGGCCCTCTGGACTTTGTTCTGGCCGAATATGATGCCCTGTGGCGATATTACATCCGCACGCTGGACGAGCGGCACAAAGTCATCGAATACTACTTTAGATCGGTGACGATCCCCGCATCCCTCATTGGCGTTTTGACGCTTTTCTTCGAAAACGAGGTCCCCTTGTCCTTGGGAGGTGAGGAAATATCCTTGTCCAGAAGCATGGCCGCCATGTTCGGTGTCATATTCCTAGTGGGAGTGAGCCTCTACATCTATTATGTGCGCGAAACATCGAACTCCAAGCGCTACTCGGCCGCACTTTCCGACATTCGAGACGTCATGGCGGAAGAGTCGGACTTCATGCGGCGCGCACTCACCCTGAATCAGCACAGCATTCGAACGGAAACGATACGTTCGGAAATGCCACTGTTCCGCGCCGGGCCGATGATCTTCATCAACTCAGCCATTGGTGCCGTCGCAGGCCTTCTTTTCCTCGCTTGGGGCGATGCCTTGTCCATTGCCGCTTTTGTAACACTGGTCGCTGCGCATCTTCTATTCTGGGCATCTGCCCCGAAGCGTACCATCCGAATAACCCCGGAGACATCCATATGAACAAGCCCGTCGATCAGAGCCAGTTCGTCACGCCCACCGTCACGACGGGGCCGCTGCCCGCGAGCGAGAAGGTCTATACCGCGCCTGCCGCGGACCCCTCCCTGCGCGTGCCGCACCGGCTGATCCACCTGCACCCCTCCGCCGAGGAGCCGCCCGTGCCGGTCTACGACACGTCCGGGCCCTACAGCGACGCAGATGTGAAGATCGACGTGGAACGCGGCCTGCCGCGGCCCCGGACAGAGTGGGTCCGCGAACGCGGCCACGTCACCCAATATGACGGCCGCGAGGTCAAGCCCGAGGACAATGGCGGCGCGACCGGCAAATATCTCGCCCGCGAATTTCCCGTCCGCCACCGCCCGTTCGTGGGCGACGGCTCCGGCCCCGTCACGCAGTACGAATATGCCAAGGCCGGGATCGTCACCAAGGAGATGATCTACGTGGCCGAGCGCGAAAACCTCGGCCGCCAGGCGATGGTCGAGGGCGCGGAAGAGCGCGTCGCGGCGGGCGAGAGCTTCGGGGCGGACATCCCCGCCTTCGTCACCCCGGAATTCGTCCGCGACGAGATCGCGCGCGGCCGCGCCGTGATCCCCGCCAACATCAACCACGCGGAGCTAGAGCCGCAGATCATCGGCCGCAACTTCCTAGTCAAGATCAACGCCAATATTGGCAACTCCGCCGTCGCATCCTCCGTGGAGGAAGAGGTCGAGAAGATGGTCTGGGCGACCCGCTGGGGCGCGGACAACGTCATGGACCTCTCCACGGGCCGCAACATCCACAACACGCGCGAATGGATCCTGCGCAACAGCCCCGTGCCCATCGGCACGGTCCCGATCTACCAGGCGCTGGAGAAAGTGAACGGCGTGGCCGAGGACCTGACCTGGGAAGTCTACCGCGACACGCTGATCGAGCAGTGCGAGCAGGGGGTGGACTATTTCACCATCCATGCGGGCGTGCGCCTGCGCTACATCCACCTGACGGCCGACCGCGTCTGCGGCATCGTCAGCCGGGGCGGCTCCATCATGGCCAAGTGGATGCTGGCCCACCACGAGGAGAGCTTCCTCTACACGCGGTTCGAGGAGATCTGCGACATCATGCGGGCCTATGACGTGACGTTCAGCCTCGGCGACGGGCTGCGCCCCGGCGCGGTCGCCGACGCCAACGACCGCGCGCAGTTCGCGGAGCTGGAGACGCTGGGCGAGCTGACGCAAATCGCCTGGGCCAAGGGCTGCCAGGTCATGATCGAAGGGCCGGGCCACGTGCCCATGCACAAGATCAAGGTGAACATGGACAAGCAGCTGCGCGAATGCGGCGAAGCCCCCTTCTACACGCTCGGGC
>JBARXH010000163.1:0-15964 GCA_049647245.1 Litorimonas sp. | reverse complement strand
TGGGATCCTTCAGGGTTGAGTTTATCCAACGGGACGGGGCCGCGCGCGGTTCCGCCGTGGCCCGCACTTGCCGCCAATCAAGGGATTGGGACGTTTTGCGCCACATCGGAACGGGTGCGACGTCTTCACCGTTGGTTGGAGCGGGGAAAATGCCCGCACAGTCGATGGTGCCCGCACAGACCGAGGATGACGCCATGGAACGCTCGACCGACACAGCCCTCATGCCCTCGGAACAGATATCCGAAACACAGTGCGGCACCCGGAACTGCCTGATCGACAAGCTATCGCACTATCTCGACCTCGACGATGCGGAAGTCTCCGCGGTTCATGCCATGCAGTCCATGGAACGCAGGTTCGAGCGGGACGAGGTCGTCTTTTCAGCCACTGACCACAATCAGGATCTCTACATCGTCCAGGAAGGCTGGCTTTTCAACTATATCGACACACCGGACGGGCGCCGCCAGATCGTCAACATATACCATCCGGGAGACATGATCGGTTTTCCCGACGTCGCCTTGCCCGAACGCACGACGAGCCTTTTCGCCGTCGAGCAAGGCTCGCTCTGCCCGTTTCCCAAAGAAGGGCTGGGATCCATCTTTAAAAGCTGCCCGCGTCTGGCCGCCCTATTGCTGACCATTGCCCTGCGCGAGGAAACCATCCTGATCGACCGCCTGCGCATCTTCTCTCGCATGAGCGCGCAGGCACGGGTCGGCTATCTGTTTCTGGAGCTGAACGCGCGGCTGAATGTCGGGTCCAGCACCACCAACGGACACTTCCACATGCCCCTGAACCAGCAGGAAATCGGCGATGCCGTCGGCCTGACCAATGTGAGCGTGTCGCGTGCCATTTCGGCACTGGAAGGGGCCGGCATCATCGCGACGGCATCCAAGTCGGTCACCTTGTTGAACCTGCCCGCGCTGGTAGGTCTGTGCGACTTCAAGGACCGCTACGCGAGCATGCAGACGGAATGGTTTCCACTGAGCTGACGATCCGGAACAGGCTGACTAGCCCAGAAGGGAGAGTTGGTCGCCGCCCCGAGCGGCATGGGATTGCGCTGCGACGGACGGAGAGACGGAAGCCGCCATGGACGGTTCGGCCCCGAAGCCGCCGGACGAGGCCTTGCGCCAGCTATAGACCTTGGCCAGCGCGGATCCGGGCGGGCAATACCAGCGCTTCACCGACGCATCCCAGCGCGCGCCAAGGCGCTTGGCCATCTCGCGATCCTTGTAGGCGACATTGATGTAGCGTTTCGTCATGTCTGTTCCCTGCGTTCCAGAAGCGGAACATAGGAAGAACATCATGTGATTTCAAGGAATATAATCTTATTCCATGTAAAGATCGGCATCCATTCATGCCCGGTTTATAGACAGGCCTAGGCTTGTCTCTCTTCCCTGCAAGAGGGCCTGGAAATGATTCTGACCAAAACACGGGACAGGCGGCACATGATGCAATAACATGGAGCAATATTTGGTGTCGTTTAAAGCCCCTCAAGGAACGGATGGTGGTCCACGGCATAGGAAGGGTGATCGCAACGACATGACCCAGTCAGACCCTCACATCCCAGCCCGCAATGCGGCCTTGACGCCCGACCCGTCCACCGATTCCGGTGCTGCTCCCTCCAAATCACAGTCCACACGCAAGCGGGTCATTATCGTCGAGGACGAACCCCTGATCGCTTTCGATCTGGCGTCCGAGATCGAGTCCGACGATCACGAGGTCGTCGGGCAGTGCAACAAGGCGGCCGACGCCGTCACCCTGGCAGGAGAACTCCGTCCCGACGTCGTCATCATGGATATCGGACTGCTGGGCGATCAGACCGGGATCGAGGCAGCCCGGGAAATCCGCGAACGGTACGGCATCGGATCCATCTTCGTATCCGCCACGCTCGACCGTGTGGAAGAAGGGACCTGGGACGATATCCGCCCCGTCGCCCTCATCCGCAAACCCTACCGGGACGACACGCTCAGCCAAGCGATCTCGGGCGACAAACCGGACTGAATCTGTCCCGAGCTCACGGGTTCACACCTTGTTTTCGTGTCGGAACACAAAGCGTTTGGGCGGAACACAAAGCCCTCCGGTCCGATTGGCATACGTGCAGCAAGTGCGACCAATTACAACATGGGTTAAATATCGCTTGATCTATTAACATGGACTAATAGATCGGCTCGAAACCAATTCTGCCCACCGACGCCCGCTCGGCGTTCAAAAAGCCGGATGTCCATGAACGACGCCAAGTTACAGCTTCAGGCGCTTCTGCCCTCATCGATCCGTCACCGCCCGTGGATCGACGAAATCGATGTACGCCATTACGACATCGAGGCCCGCCAGCTTATCTTCCGGCCCGAGGGCAGTCCGCAAAGCCTATATTTCGTGGCTAAGGGGTGGCTGCACAGCTCCACGGTTCTGTCGGAGGACTTGCGTCCCATCAGCAAGCTGCGCATCCGCGGCGACGCGATCGGCCTCGCCTGGATCGACCGTCCCAACCGGATGGAGGATGTCAGCACCATCACACCCGTGGAATTGATCGGCCTTCCGGTCGGGGAGTTCCGGGATTGGATGAAGCGCGACCCGGAGCTGCAGGCCTTCGTGCTCGACGAACTGGTGCGCGACATGATGAACCTGCGCATGTTCAGCGCGGTCGTCGGCCACATGAAGGCCCCAGACCGTCTCGCCTATTTCCTGTTTATCATGCTCCATCGGTGCCGACGGACCTATCCTACGAACCGGAACCAGCTGCCCCTTCCAATGACGCAGGAAGAGATCGGCCGGGTTCTCGGCCTGACGAACGTGTCGGTGAACCGCGCCTTCCGCGCGCTGGAGACGGACGGGCTGATCCAGACAGGCCGGCAGATGGTCACGCTGCGCAACGAGGACTGGTTCCGGCATCGTTTCGGCATGAATGACCGAAGCGACCTGGTGGACCAGCTGGTCGGAGCGCCATTGACCCGCACGCAGGCCGCTTGAAGACAGGTCAAGGCACGCCCGGTTGTCTCCATAGCATCCGAGTCCTAATCTTTACCCCGGTTACAATAACAACATCAGTTAATGTTCGTATTGCGCCCTGAAACACGATACACCGTCAGGTATTCAAACCCGGAGATCTGAAGACAGGATAGGTCCAGCGGCCAGGAGCGAACGTGTTGGACGATGGTGAAAAGCAGACGGCACGGGAGCAGCAGGAACGCAGGCGCCTTGCCCGGCTGATCGATGCGCTTCCCGTCCTGTCCGGTTTTGCCTCGCCGGACGGCCACCTGATCCGGACGCACCCGCAGACCCAGGAGACCTTTCTCTGGTCATTGCCCGCCTTCGCCTATGCGCATGATTCCGTCACCCAGATCGTGAACCTCTGCGAACGCGCGGCCGGCGGAGAACGTGTGCAGGTCGAACGGGCCTATTTGAAGCGCCGCGACGGACAGGCCGACGTGTTCGGGCGCGGCCTGGTGACGGTATTTCCCGTGCAGGACGACAAGGAGCAGGTCGACGAAATCGCCTTCAGCCTGGTCGACTGCGACGAGGCCGGCATCGCCAAACCGGACACATTCGCCAAGTCGCGCCTCGCCGAGGCCAATGCCCGTATCGAGTCGCTCCTCAGCCTCGCCCAAACCGTGATCGAGGTGTCGCAGCCCCAGATCGGGCGGCCCGGCGGACGCGACAGGCTGACGGACCGGCTGGACGCGCTCGCCGCCGTGATCGACGATATCAGCGATCCCGATCGGGCGGACATGCCGATCGAGGATCTGGCCCGGACCGCATTGCAGAATGTTCCGGAGGAAATCCGGGCGCAGAACCGCGTCCAGCTCATGCTGGAAGACGGGGTCGTGCCGATCGCTTTCGTGCCTCTGGTGCTTCTGATCCTGTCAGAGCTCTGCTCCAATGCGCTTGAACACGGGGCATGGCGAAACAGCTCGGGCCGCTATTGCGGGCGTGTGTCTCTCCAATCCGAACTGCTCGACATCGCCACCGGCCGGGTTCTCCGCCTGCACTGGATCGAGGATGGCGGCCCCAAAGTGTCCGCCGCCCTGGGCCGCGGGTTCGGCTTCACGCTGGGAGAGCGGCTCTTCCCGCAGATCACGGATGGCAGGGCCAACCTGCTTAACACGGAGGATGGGCTGAGCTGGACGTTCGAACTGCCCGTGCCAGCCCCGGATGTCTTCGATTTCGACGGCGGCTTTTCGTGAGGAAACCCACCGTCATACGGCCCAGCATCTTCCAGGCCCCCGCTCGGAAGACGCGTTTGCTCCTGGCCGGGCTGCCGGTCTTCGCCGGTCTTTTGTCCGAAAACGGCACCGTTCTGGAGTGCAATTTCGGTCCTCTCGGAGGGAATCTGGAGGAGCGCACGCGCTGGATCGGTGAGCCGTTCGAAACGGGGCCCTGGTGGAACTATTCGGAAAGCTCGCGGGCCGACATGCTGATCATGCTGGGACGGGCGCAGCGGGGCCACCCCGTGACCAAGGAACGTCTATACCGGAAGCCGGACGGGTCCATGGGCGTGATGAACCTGTCTCTGACACCGCTCTTCGCGCCTTACGGTCAGCCCGATGCGATCCTGGTCACCGCCCTGGACGTGACGGAACGCCGACGCGAGAACGATACGGCTGACCGCATCGCCCACGACATGGCGCACCGCTTGCGCAACAGTTTCACCGTCATGCGCACGCTGGCCACCCGCTCCGAAGATCCGGGCAGTGAGGAGAACGCCAAGGTGCTGTCCCGCCGCCTGTCTCGGGTGCGCGACAGCCACAACCTGTCCTACCGCTACCTCTTCTTCGACGTGCCGTTCCAGGACGTCGTCGAGGCAGCCATCGACGACCCGGAACAGTTGTCGCGCTACGAATACGATCCGGTCGGCATTCCCGCCGATCATGTTGAAACGCTGATGCTGGCTCTCGGGGAACTGGCGCAACCCGGCCACAAGGCCGAACTGCTCGCGCAACGCCGCGGCCCGGACCGGCTCGTCCTGGAATGGAAAGAGGCAGCCCCTCGAGCGGAGGCGGACATGCCCGGCCGCCTGTCGGACACGCTGCTGCGCGCCAGTCCCGAACAGAAGACGGGCGGAACGGTCACGTTGGAGAACGGCCCCCGCGGCTTCATCTGGAGAATGGTCTTCCCGGTCGCCCCGCCCGACGTTGCGGCGCAGACACCGGACGAGAAGACGGCCTAGAAGTTGGGCAGGGCGGGCAAGGCCGGCGCGTCCGCGATCTGGCTGGCCTGGGGCCAGGCGCAGTAATCCGCCGCGTAATAGGCGCCGGGACGGAAGTTGCCCGACAGGCCCGGCCCGCCGAAAGGCATGGAGCTGGCCGCGCCTGTCGTCGGCTTGTTCCAGTTGGCGATACCTGCGCGCAAACGCGGGCGCACATGGTCCCAGGTCGCCCCATTGTCGCTGACCAGCCCGGCGGCCAGGCCGAAGCGCGTGGCGTTGGCCGCCGCGATCTGTGCGTCGATCCCGTCTATGCGGTGAACCTGCAGGAAGGGGGCGAAGATCTCCTCGTCCGGGACGTCGACACCGGTCACGTCCATGAGACCGGGCCTCAGGAACGCGCCGTCCCGTTCCAGCGCCACCAGCGTCCGCCCGCCCCGTTCGCGCAGCTCCGCTTCGAACTCGACCGCCGCGACGGCCGCGTCTTCGGACACGACCGAGCCGATGAAGACGTCTTCGTCCGGTGCGCCGATCGCCATGGAGGCGATGCGCGCCTGGATGCGGTCCAACACGGCGTCGCCGAACGGGCCCGTCGGCAGTATGAGGCGGCGCGCGCAGGAGCAGCGCTGGCCCGCGCTTATGAAGGCTGAGACGGTCGCGATGTCGGCGGCGGCGTCCACGTCCGCGGCGTCGTGGACGATCAGCGGATTGTTGCCACCCATTTCCAGGGCGAGGATCACGTTGGGCCGCCCGGCGAAGTGGCGATGAAAGAGCGTTCCGGTCGCCGCGCTGCCCGTGAAGAGCAGCCCGTCAATGTCGGCCTCCAGCAGCGCCGCGCCCGTGTCGCGCGCGCCCTGCACCACGCTCAGCACGCCGTCCGGCAGGCCCGCCGCCTGCCCCAGTTCCGCGAAGATGTCGCCCAGACTGGGCGCCAGTTCACTTGGCTTGAACACGACCGTGTTGCCCGCCAGCAAGGCGGGCACGATGTGGCCGTTGGGCAGGTGGCCGGGGAAGTTGAACGGGCCGAACACGGCCATGACGCCGTGCGGGCGGTGATGCAGGCTCATCGCATCAGTCTCGGACGATCCAGCGCGCTCCGCCTGCGCCCGGACCGAGTGGGCGACCTTGGCCGCCATGGCGCCCGCTTCGGTGCGGGCCTCCCACATGGGCTTGCCGATTTCGTCGGAAATGGCCCGGGCGATCTCTTCCTTGCGAACTGTCACGGCCTCCGCCCAGCGCTCCATCATGGCGACGCGCTCAGACAGGGGCGTCAGGGAAAAGGCATGGAAGGCGTCGCGCGCCCGCGCGACGGCGGCGTTCACGTCGGCGGCAGAGGCCGCCTCGCCCTCCCAGACGGTCGCGCCGGTGATCGGGTTGGTGCTGTTCATGACGACATGAGCCTCTTGATGGCGGGGCCGTCCATGCGGCCGTCCGCCAGGCGGTTGAGAATGAGCGCGGACAGTCCCGCCCGTTCGGACAGGCTGTCCACCACCATGAATTCGTCCGCCGAATGGATGCGTCCGCCCCGGACGCCCAGCGTGTCGATGTTGGGCGTGCCCGCGGCGAAGACATTGTTGCCCTCGCACACGCCGCCCGTATCCTTGAAGGCCAGCTCCAGCCCGATGCCCCGGGCCGTCTCGCGCACCTCGCCGATCAGGCGGTCCTGCGCGGCATTGCGCGGCTTGGGCGGGCGGTAGAAGCCGCCATGCACATGCGCGGTGATGCCGTCGCGCTTCAGCACCTCGGCCAGCGCCGCCATGATCTGCGCTTCCGCCCATTTGGCGGCTTCCGGGTCCGGCGCGCGGGAGCCGAGGCGCAGCACCGCATTGTCCGGCACGATGTTGACGGCCGCGCCGCCGTCCACCTTGCCGACATTGAAGACCACGCCGTCGCGCACGCCCATCAGCGCTTCCACGCGCAAGGCCATGTCGCAGGCCGCCCACACGGCCGAGCGCCCTTTTTCCGGTTCGCGGCCCGCATGGGCGGAGCGGCCCCGGAACACGATGTCCCAGATGCCGGAGCCCTTGCGGGCGCCCGCCAGCGCGCCGTCTTCCATGGCGGGTTCGTAGGTCAGGCCGACATGGGCTTGGGCGGCGGCTTCGCGCAGGGCGGCGTCGGAGGCGAAGTTGCCCGTTTCCTCGTCCGGCGTCAGGATGACCGTGTAGCCCAGATTGCGGGTGTCGCCATGGGCTTCGAACGCCTTGAGCGCCTCGATCATCACGCAGATGCCGCCCTTCATGGCCGCCAGGCCCGGACCGTTGAGCTTGCCGTCGCCGAGCTCGGCGATGTCCGTGAAGGTCCCTGGCGGGAAGACCGTGTCGTAGTGCCCGGTCAGCACCACCTGCACCGGCGCGTCGGGGCGCTGCACGGCACGCAAGACGGGGCCGGTGTGGAAGGCGTCGACCTCGCCCTTGGGATTGATGGTCTCGATGGGCTGCGTGTCCACCATGTCCACGGACGCGCCCGTTTCCTCGAGGGCGGCGGCGATTCGCGGCGCGAGGTCGCGCAGGCCGTCCGCGTTCCAGCTTCCCGTATTGGTCCGTGCCCAATCCAGCACGCGTTCCAGCATCGGACCCTGGCGCGTCGACAAATGATCGAGCGCGGCCCGGTCGGCGGCGTTCAAGTCCGACAGGATCATGCGGCGTCCTTCTGGAAATCGTAGAGCCCCGGCAGGTCGAGCGCGACCGTGATCGCGTCCAACGCAGCGCGGCTTTCCTTCAGAAACGCCGGATCGGCAATGTCGTCCAGTGTGAGCCGGTCGCGATAGTGCTCCGAGACCACACGGCGCAGCGCATCGAGCTTGGCTTTGTCCATCGTCACACCGGGATGGACGGCGGCGCGCGCATCGTCGCTCATGACGACGCGCAGGCGCAGGCAGGCGGGGCCACCCCCATTGCTCATGCTCTGCCGCAGGTCGAGATAGTGCGCGTCGCGGATCAGTCCGTCCTCGATGAGCCGGTCGACATAGTCTTTGGCGCTGTCCGTCTCTTCCGCTTCGCCCGGCAGGATCATCGCCATGCCGCCCTCCGGAAGCGAGACGAGCTGCGAGTTGAAGACATAGGAGGAGATCGCGTCGCCGATGGACATGCCCGCCCGCGCGAAACGCGGCGCAAAGCCCAGCGGTTCGCAGGCCCGGGTAAGCGCGGCCTCCATGCCGGCCGGATCCTGGCAGGCCAGCGCGTGGTAGAGCATCGTGTCTTCGTTGACCACGCAGACCACGTCGTTGTGAAACGCGCCCGCATCGATGGCGGCCGGATTCTGGCGCAGGAAGTGCGCCCCCCCTTTTGCAGGCGACAAGCCATGCCGGCTCGCCAGTGCATGAACGGACTCCAGCGTCTGGCGCGCCGGGAAGGTCGGGTCGTCGGCCGCCGGGTTCAGCGCCGCGCGGCCATAGACGAAGACCTCAAGACCGGCCTCGCCGTGGCTCCGGCACAGCCGGTTGTGATTGGCCGCGCCCTCGTCGCCAAGCATGGGGTTCATGGGCAGCGCGTCATGGACGGCGAAATGATCCGGATCGGTGAAGATGCGGCGCAGGATGCGCGTTGTCAGCCCGTGTTCCAGCGCGCGGTGCGGCATGGAGATCAGATTTGCGGGCGTGAAATGGACCCGGCCGTCCGCCGTGTCCGGCGCAGGCGACACGGTCGCCGCATTTGCCGTCCACATGGAGGAGGCCGACGACACGTTCGCCAGCAGGGCCGGGTTGGCCGCATGGGCAGCCTGCACGATCCGAGCGTCCGTGCCGGTGAAGCCCAGCGCGCGCAGGACCGCCACGCGCGGCCCGTCATGGGGGGGGATCACGCCCTGGGGCAGGCCGAGATCGATCAGCCGTTCCATCTTGTCGAGGCCTTGCAGGGCGGCGGCCCGTGGATTGGACACGCGTCCCTTGTGGTGGGCAGAGGCGATGTTGCCGCGGCTGAGCCCCGCATAATTGTGGGTCGGGCCGACCAGCCCGTCGAAATTCATCTCGCGCATGGTCTCAGACCCGCCTTTCTTCGGCCAGGGCCAGCTTCTGCGCGCCGAACGGGCGGGCCTCTTCGGCCAGCGTGCCGGCCTGGATGTCGCCCAAGGTCAGGGTTGCGCGGAAATCCGCGCCCTCTCCCTTGAACGCCAGGACGCGCTGCGTGCCGCTGCCGTGGAAGGAGACCGTCCGGGCGGTTTCCGCGATCAGCGTCTGGCTGACCCGGCACTGTATGGCGGGGCCGCCATCGAAGATGTCGCACAGTTCGGTTTCCTCGAACCCCGCGCCGAGCAGCAGGTTCATCGCGCCGCGGGACACGTCGTGCGGCCGTCCCGCGCAGATGCGCGCTGCATCCGGCAGGAGGTTCATCAGGACCGGCAGGGACGGCATCAGTTCCATGATGAAACGGCCGTCGCTGGCGGACAGGCGGTCGGCCACGTCGAAATCGGTGGCGATGAACTGGCTGGTCAGATGCTCCCAGAACGGGCTGACCCCGCGTTCGTCCACCCAGCCGCGAATGTCCGCCATCAGCTTGCCGTCGAACAGCTCGCGGTGGCTGTCCACGAAGCAGAGGCGCCCCAGCGAGAGCAAGCGCGCCACGCCGCGCCCGCGCGCTTCCGGCGCAAGATAGATAGAGGCGAGTTCGCTCCAGCCGTCGAAGTCGGTGGTGAGTTGCAGGGTCTCGTATTCCACCCGCAGGTCCAGCTGCGAGGAGCGCCGGGCATGGCGCGAGCGCTTGAAGGAGTAGAAGGGCCGGTCGAGGCCGAGCCGAGGGATGATGCCGGATATGCCCTGCACGACCCCGTCGCGCTCCACCACGAAGAGCAGGCGGTTCGCCTCCTCGTCGCCGGCGAGATAGCGGTGTGTGGCGTCGATATAGGCGTCCACACGGTCGCGCGTGCGCGGCACGGTCGTCAGGCCGGGTTCGGCTTCGGCGGTGAAGATCGTGATGGATTCGGCGTCGTCCGGCGTCGCCAGGCGGAAGATGTCCAAGGCGGTATCTCGTCGCTTGCGCCCCGCGAGCCGGTCCGTTGGGGCACAGCAGTCGGTCGGGACGGTCCGAGCCTAGCCGCCCCGCGGCCCGACTTCAAGCGTGCGCGAACCATAGCCTTCCACCCATGAGCCAACCCTGTGCGATATATTGAGCCTATGCTCTCCATTGGCCGAATGGATTTCACCGGGGTGCGACATTTTGTTAGCTCCCCTTCACACATCGAATGACCCGGAGACGACCATGCGCCAGTTTTCCAACCCGCTCTTTCACGTGCCCGACGGGGATGCGGCCGATGACCCCGCCATCCGCGAAGGCCTGGACCGAGCCGTCTCGCTAACCTCGCCCGAAGGGTCCGTGCTGACGCTGGTCTCGGTCGTCGAAACCATGGTCAGCGCGGCGTCCGCCGGTCGTTTCCACGACGAGTTGACCGAAGCGTTCGACGCGCTGCGGGCCAAACGACTCGCGCGACTAGAAGAGATCGCACGCGCCGTGCCGTCCCACATCCAGACGGTGTGTGACGTGCTGGACGGCAGCCCTGCCATCGAAGTGGTGAAGCGCGTTCAGCTCTACGCGCACGATCTCGTCGTCGCGCACGGCTCCGACGCGTCCGGGCCCATGCGCCGCCTGTTCCCGTCGGAAACCATGCAGCTGCTGCGAAAGTGCCCCTGCCCCGTGCTCATCCTGAAGCCGGGCCAGGGTGCGCGGTTCGAGCGGGTCTTCGCCTCCATCGACTTCGACTATTCCGACGAGGAAGGCAGCCGCGCCGCCAAGGACGCGCTGAATGCGCATATCGTCGATCTGGCCGCGTCGATTGCCGATCATGACGGGGCCAAGCTCGACATCGTCAATGTCTTCACCGTGCCCGGCGAAGGTGCGATGATCGCGGGTTGGATCCCAATGGCGCCCGACAATCTGTCCGCCTATGCGGATGGCTGCCGCCAGGACGCGCAAGGCAGGCTGGACACGGCTCTCGCCGACAGCCAGGCCCGCACGAAGCTGGGCGTGTTCGGCACGGACCGGATCAAGACGCACCTGCCCAAGGGGCTGGCGCGCCATGAAATCCCCAAGGAGGTCGCCAAGGTGGGCGCGGATCTGGTCGTGATGGGTACGGTCGGCCGGGTCGGCGTGCCGGGCTTTCTGATCGGCAACACGGCCGAGACGATTCTGGGCGCGATCGACAGCTCCGTTCTGGCGTTGAAACCGGACGGGTTCGTCAGCCCTGTGACGGTGGAGTAGGGGCATCGAGGCCGTAAGTCCGCCGCCTGTCGGCTCCGGCGCATTTCGATTTTTGGAAGGGATCGCGCGTACCGGTGGTCGGGCTCGAACCGACACGCTCTAGGAGCACGGGATTTTGAATCCCGCGTGTCTACCAATTCCACCACACCGGCGCGCGGGAACGGCTCTTATAGCCGTGGGCGGTTTGGTCAACGGGGCGCGGGCACATCCGGGACGATCCGTGTGAAGCCGAACCGGGCGAACGCCTTGCGCCGCTCCGGGTCCGCATCCGGCCCCGTGAGATAGGCGGTCCGGTCTCCGGCGACGCCCGGTCCACTCACCCCGCCCAGCAGGTCCTCCACGCGCCGCGCCACCGCATCGCCGCTGTCGATCCAGCGCACCGGATAGGGCGCAGCCTCGGCCAGCGCCTCGGCCAGCAGCGGGAAATGGGTGCAGGCCAGCACGACCGCATCAATGCGCGGTCCGTCGAAGAGCGGACCGATTTCGGCGGCGACGAGCGCCGCATCGACCTCTTCGCCTCTGAGCTTTCGTTCCGCCTGCTCCACCAGGGCGACCGAGCCGCGCAGCCGCACCTCGCAGTCGCCCGCATGGGTCTCGATCAGCGCATCGACATAGTCGCGCTGCACCGTTCCGGGCGTGCCGAGCACGCCGATGCGCCGGGCCTCCGACAGGGCGGCCGCCGGCTTGATGGCGGGCACCACGCCCACGACGGGCACAGACAGGGCGTCACGGATGGCGGGCAGCGCCGTCGTGGACGCCGTGTTGCAGGCGATCACGACGATGTCGGGCGATAGCCTGTCCACGAGCGGGGACAGGAGCGCAGGGATGCGGGCGCGCAGCGCGCTCTCCGGCTTGTCGCCATAGGGGCGGAAGGCGTCGTCGGCGAGGTAGCTCTGCCGCAGCCCCGGCATGCGATCGCGCATCGCGGCACTGATGGACAGGCCGCCCACGCCGGAGTCGAAGACGAGCGCGTGAGGTGCGGATTGTGGGCCGGATCGGGTCATGAGGGGCCGGGGTTGCGAAAATCTAACACCGCCTGACGCGGGAATTGTGTTTCCTTTGTGGAAACGACGCGGCAAGCGCAAGCCCATGAGCGGGGCGCGCGTCAGCATAGGCAGATCGCCGGTCTTCTGGGCCGGGCTGGCCCTGGCCGCGCTGCTGCTGTTCCGCCTCGGCCTGCTGTGGCTGAACCCGCTCGGCCTGCATGGGGACGAGGCGCAATATTGGGCATGGGCGCAGGACCCGGCCTTTGGATACTACAGCAAGCCGCCCCTGATCGCCTGGATCATTGCCGCCACGACCGCCCTGTTCGGCGATGCGGAATGGGCCGTGCGGCTGGCGTCCCCGTTTCTGCATGCGCTGACCACGATCGTCGTGTTCGCCACGGCGCGCAGGCTCTACGGGCAGACGGCCGGTCTCCTGGCGGGAGCGCTCTACGCACTCATGCCGGGCGTGGCGCTGTCGGCCGCCCTGATCAGCACGGATGCGGCGCTGCTGCTTTTCGTGGCGCTGTTCGTCCATGGCTGGGTGCGCCTGCGGGAGACGCCCGCGCTCGGCTGGGCGCTCTGGATCGGCGCGGCACTGGGCCTGGGGCTTATGGCGAAGTACGCCATGGTCTACGTGCTGCCGGCCTTCCTGCTGGCCGCGCTGTTCGATGGCCCGACCCGTCGGGCCGTGCGGGGCGTGCGGGGCATCGCGGCCGCCGCCACGGCAGCGCTGATCGTCGCGCCCAATCTGGTCTGGAATGCCCGCAACGAGTTCGCGACCCTGGTGCATACGGGCGACAATGCGAACCTGCAGGACGGCGCAGCCCTGCGCCCCGGAGAGCTGGCGGAGTTCCTGCTGGGGCAGCTCGGCGTATTCGGCCCCCTCGCCTTCGCTCTTCTTCTCGTCGCCCTGTGGGCCGCGCGAACGGAGCGGCGGGATTTCACGCTCTGGCTGGTCGTGCTCGTCGCCACGCCGCTGCTGGTCATTTCGGCCCAGGCCCTGATCAGCCGGGCCAATGCGAACTGGGCCGCCGCCGCCTATGCCAGCGCCCCCATCCTGCTGGCGGGGTGGGCCACGGCGAGCCGGGTGAGGCGTCCCCGAAACATGGGCTGGGTCATGGGCGCACTCGCGCTCAACGCGCTGATCTGCACCGTGCCGAGCCTCGTCATGACGTCGCCCACGCTGACGGACCGGTTGGGCTTTTCCAATTCGGTCAAGCGCCTGCGCGCCTGGCCCGAAACGGTCGACGCCATCGAGACGGCCTACCGCGCGGGATCGTACGACGCGGTCGCGGTGGACAATCGCTTGCTGTTCTACGACCTGACCTATTACGGCCTCGAGGACACGGCTCCGCTTTTCATGTGGCGCTACGAGCCGCGGCTGAACAGCCATGCGGAGCTGACGTCTGCGCTGCCGCGGGACGGCCGCCGCGTGCTGCTCGTCTCCTATTTCGAGACCTACGCGCCCTATTTCGAGCGCGACTTCGAGCGGATCGAGCGGATCGGCACGATCGAGATCGCGCTGGGCGGCGGACAGGTGCGGCGGCTCGCCACCTACGCCGCGTCCGGCTATCGCGGCCCGGTCTTCAGGGATGATTGAGCCTTATTTCCCGCCGTGCGCCGCGTCGCCCCACAGGCGTTTCAGGCGCGCATCGCGGCGGCAGCCCGCGCGGTAGGCGCGGTAGCGGATCGGGTTCTTCTTGTAGTAGTCCTGGTGATAGTCTTCGGCGTCGTAGAAGGTCACGGCCTCCAGCAGGGGGGTGACGATGTCTTCGTCGAACGGCTTGGTTTCCAGCAGCCGGTCGAGACTGGCTTCCGCGTCCGCGCGCTGCTCCGGCGTGGCGAACACGGCCGTGCGGTAGGAGGTGCCTTTGTCGCAGAACTGCCCGTCCGGATCGGTCGGATCCACCGTGGTCCAGTAGAAGTCCACCAGCTCCCGGTAGCTCACGACGGACGGATCGTAGAGCACTTCGGCGGCCTCGAAATGGCCGGTTTCCGTATAGCTGACGGTCTTGTAGTCCGGATTGTCGAGCGTTCCGCCCGTATAGCCGGACACGACCTCGACTACCCCGACGAGGCCTTCGAAATCCTTCTCCACGCACCAGAAGCAGCCCCCGGCGAAGATCGCCGTTTCCAGCCCGTCGGGCGCGTCCGACAGGTAGGGCGCGAGCGGGCCGGACACGGCCGACGCGACCATGGTCTTGGGCTCGGCGCGTGGCTCGCTCTGCTCCCCGTCCGTGTCGGTCTGCACCCGAGACGGGGCCTCCGCGCAGGCGGACAGGAGGGTCAGGGCGGTGAAGGCGGCGAGGAATGCGGAGTGTTTCATGTCTTATCTATGGGGCGGCCCACCCCTTCGTTCCAATGAAGTTGCAGTGAGGTTGTGGTGAGCCTTTCGCGACGTCATGGCAGACAGTCCGAGAGAGGCCCGGCAGGATTTTTCTGTCAGGCGGCCTCCCGCGCCGCCTTGTAGGCCGCGAGCACGCGCTCGCGGGCGGGCTTGTGATCCACGATCGGCTCCGGATAGGTCTCGCCCAGCACGACCCCGGCCTGTTCCAGGACCGCCTTGGGTGCGGTCCAGGGCTGGTGGATGTATTTCTTGGGCAGGTCGGCAAGCTCCGGCACCCAGCGGCGCACATAGTCGCCGTTGGGGTCGAACTTCTCGCCCTGGCCGAACGGGTTGAAGACCCGGAAATAGGGCGCGGCGTCCGCACCCGTGCCCGCCACCCACTGCCAGCTGGCCGCGTTGGCGGCGAGGTCGGCTTCCAGCAGCGTGTCCCAGAACCAGTCCTCGCCGTCGCGCCAGTCGATCATGAGATGCTTGATGAGGAAGCTGGCCACGACCATGCGCACCCGGTTGTGCATCCAGCCGGTCTCCCAGAGCTGGCGCATTCCGGCATCCACGAAGGGGTAGCCCGTCCGGCCCTTCGTCCACGCCTCGAAGGCCTGTTCGTCATGGTCCCACGCCATGGCGTCGTATCCGTCGGCGAAGTTCTCCGTCGCCAGGCCGGGATTGTAGTAGAGCAGCGTGTAGGAGAATTCCCGCCAGCCGATCTCGGACAGGAATTTGCGCGAGCTGTGTTCATTGTCCCGGCAGGCGTCCCAGATCTGGCGCGGACTGATTTCGCCGTGGGCCAGATGCGGCGACAGACGGGACGTCAGGTCCTTGTCCGGACGGTTGCGGCCCGCCGCATAGTGTTCGATCGGTCCGGCGAGGAAGTCCTCCAGCCGGTCCTTCGCGCCCGCCTCGCCGGGCGTGTGATGGGCCATCATCTTGGACCCCCAGTCCGGGCTCGTGGGCAGCAGATCCCAGCCGTCCAGATCGTCGGAGCCGAGATTGCCGCCGACGCAGTCGAGCGTTTGCGGCGCGGGCAGCGGCTCGCCCACCTCCATCACCTCCTTCGCCTGGCGCCAGAACGGGGTGAAGACGCGGTAGGGCGTGCCGGACTTGGTCTGCACCTCCCACGGTTCCACCAGAAGATTGCCCTTGAAACTCTCCACGTGGAGGCCGCGCTCCGTCAGGCGCTCCTTGATGGCCGCGTCGCGGTCCCGGTCCGGCGCGTGGTAGCGGCGGTTCCAGAACACGGCCCCCGCCCCGGTCTGCTCCACCAGCGCGTCGATCGCCTCGCCTGCCGGACCCTTGCGCAGCACCAGCC
>JBARXH010000162.1:0-1546 GCA_049647245.1 Litorimonas sp. | reverse complement strand
GGTCACGGAAGACAGCACGAACATGCTGACCGAGGCGGCGGCGACGGGCAAGCCGCTGCTCCGCCTGCCCATGGCGGGGACGCCGGGGAAGTTCCAGGCGCTCTATGACAAGTTGGAGACGCTGTGCGGCGTGCGGCGCTGGTCCGGGATCGACGCCCTGCCAGCAGCCTATGCGCCCTTGCGCGAAACCCAGCGGATCGCCGCCCGGGTCGTGGCGCGGATGGGCCGGGCCTAAGGTCCGTTTCAGGTCATGGGCCGGGTCGCGGCGTCGAACTGGTCCGTCAGCAGGCGGAACACCTCTTCGGGCCGCTGATGGAGCACGAAATAGGCAGCGCGGTCGATCGGCTCGACGCGGATGCCGGAGGCGGGTCCCGGGCGGCGCTCCGCGGCTTTGCGCAGGATGGCCGGATTGAACTGTCCCGTATGCGTTCCGGTCGTCAGCGTGACCGGGCAGGCCACGCGGTCCAGCATGTCCGACCAGTCCCGGCCCGTGGCATTGAATTCCCGGACCATGCCCTCCACGCCCTGCGTGTAGTTTATGGCATAGGCTTCGCGCGCCGTGCGCTTGAACACCTCCCGCTCCATGAGCTCGAGATCGAGGGGCGAGTCGCGGAAGTGCTGCGTGATCCATTCCTCGTCGAAGCCGCTGTCGCATTTGGCGACGATGGAGCGGATGATCATCGGCATCAGGCCCGGGGCGTAGCGGGCAATGTAGTAGAGATTGCGCTGCGGCCGGGCCATGGCCGTGAAGAAGGACCGCTCGGTCAGGGGCACGACGGGGCTGACCCCTAGAAGCCCGACCGCCCGCTCGCCCAGCCGCGCGGCCAGATGGCAGGCCCCGATGAAGCCCGTATTCTCGCCCATGATCTGGATGCGCTCGATGCCCTGTTCGTCCATCAGGGACTCCAGGCGCCGAGCGAAGCGGTCCATCTCCCCGTCCGAGGACGCATCCAGCGAGGACTTGCCGAAGCCCGGCCGCAACGGGCTGATGAGGCGCAATCCGGCGGCGTCCGCGGCCCGCCGGACCGGCTCCGCCAGAGCGGCCCCGAGGATGACGGGATGGCAGAAGAGGACCGGACGCGCGTCCGCCCGGCCGATTTCGCTATAGTCCACCGTGCCCCCGTCCGGGGCCGTGAACAGGCCGTGCCGCCGCCACGGCGTGTTGCGGAAGCTGTGGCTGTAGTCGCTGGACCCCTCGTGCCGGGCCAGGCGCAAGTAGCCGCTATACAAGCAGGCCAGCTCCGTCTGCGAGGACAGGCCCAGCTTGCGCAGGACGCTCTTGAGCTGGTTGCGCAGCGTGCCGATGGCACGGCCGCGTTCTTTCGCCAGGGCATTCAGCCCCTGCCCCGTGACGACGGCCTGCGTCACGCGCAGCTCCGCCGGGGACAGGTTCAGGCTTTCCTGGAACTGGAAGGCGATGTCGGGCAGCCAGGTCAGGCTGACGGCGGAGAGACGCCCCAGGGGCTGTCCGTCCGCGTCTTCCGTGCGGATCAGCACGTAGCGGTGCTCGGCCAGGCTTTCGGGATCCACGTCCTCGACCTTGAAG
>JBARXH010000161.1:0-4496 GCA_049647245.1 Litorimonas sp. | reverse complement strand
ATGGTCTAAGGCAAAACTAATGACAAATTCCATTACATCATCCCCTAAACCCAAGCGCAACGCCTTCACCCGCTTCCTCGACGGGGTGGAGTGGCTCGGAAACCTCCTCCCCCACCCGGTCACGCTGTTCTTCTACCTCGCGGTCCTAATCGTGTTGCTCTCCGGCCTGTTCGGCTGGATGGGACTGGCCGTGGTGGACCCGCGGCCCGCCGGCGCGCCGGGCGTGGCCGAGGACGGGATGATCCGGGCGATAAGCTTGATGAACGGCGACGGCCTGCGGCGCATCTTCGTCAATGTCGTCGACAATTTCACGAACTTCGCGCCGCTGGGCGTGGTGCTGGTCGCCATGATCGGCGTGGGCGTGGCGGAGAAGTCCGGGCTGCTCTCGGCCGCGGTGCGGAGCCTCGTCATGGGCGCGCCGAAGAACGTCGTCACGGTCGCCATCGTGTTCGCCGGCATCATTTCCAACACGGCGTCCGAAGTCGGCTATGTCGTTCTGATCCCGCTGGCGGCGGCGATCTTCTACGCGCTCGGCCGGCACCCGCTGGCGGGCATGGCGGCGGCGTTCGCCGGCGTGTCGGGCGGCTACAGCGCCAACCTGCTGATCGGGACCATCGACCCGCTGCTGGCCGGGATCACGGAGGAAGCCGCCCAGCTGATCGACCCGACCTATTCGGTCATCGCCACGGACAACTACTTCTTCATGGCGGCTTCTGTGTTCCTGATCACCACCATCGGTTCACTCGTGACCATCTACATCGTGGAGCCCAAGCTGGGCGACTATGACGGCGCGCGCGCGGACGAGACCATCCTCGACAGCACCATGATGGAGGACGTCACGCCGCTGGAGAAGAAAGGCCTGCGGTGGACGGGCGTGGCGCTGCTGGGCGTGCTGGGCCTGATGGCGCTGACGCTGATTCCGGAATGGGGCGTCTTCCGCAATCCGGACACGGGCGACCGGATGGACAGCCCGTTCTTCGACGGCTTCGTCGTCTGGATCCTGATCTTCTTCCTCGTGCTGGGCTATACCTACGGCCGGGTCACGGGCACGATGAAGACGGACCGCGACATCATCGACGGGATGAGCGACGCGCTCGCCTCGCTCGGCCTCTACATCGTGCTGGTCTTCTTCGCCGCCCAGTTCGTGGCCTTCTTCGGATGGACCAACCTGGGCGCGATCTTCGCCGTCTCGGGCGCGGAATTCATCAAGGAGAGCGGCCTGTCCGGCCCGCTCGTCTTCGTGATGTTCATCCTGATGTGCGCCGTGATCAATCTCAGCCTCGGCTCGGCCTCCGCGCAGTGGGCGGTGACCGCGCCGATCTTCGTGCCCATGCTGATGCTGGTCGGCTACGCGCCGGAAACCATCCAGGCGGCCTACCGGATCGGGGACAGCTCCACCAACATCATCACGCCCATGATGAGCTATTTCGGCCTGATCTTCGCCTGGGCGCTGCGATACGACAAGGATCTGGGCGTGGGCGGGCTGATCGCCATGATGCTGCCCTACACGATCTTCTTCCTGATCTTCTGGATCGGCTTCTTTGTGCTCTGGACGTTCGGTCTCGGCCTGCCTGTCGGTCCGGGCGCGGAGACGTTCTACACGCCCTGAAGAAGCATCCGCGTCAACGGCGCGGATATCTTCTTGTTTTACAAAAGCCTGTCCGCGACGGAAGCAATCTAATCCTCGCCTCCGCGCTCTGGGTTAGACTGGCCGCCTTCCGATCATGCACGGGCGTTTGCGCAAACGTCGCGGATGGATCGGGAGCGCCCGGCCAGGCCCCAGCGGCCCGGCCGCGCGACGCGGAAGAGACGATCCTTCCCATTCACACCAACCGGTCTTCCACACTGGCAAGATCGCCTCTTCCGCATCCCGTGCCCCTCGCCCGGACCGCAGGAAACGCCCTTCGCCGCGCGCGCGACCGCCGGCCGCACGTTTCCGCCTGCCCGGACGCCTGACCCTAGCTGAAATCGTAGAAGCAGAGCTTGTTGCCGTCCGGGTCGCGGACATAGCCACCGTAGAACTGCCCCGGAATGCGCGAGCCCGGTTCGCCGTCGCAGGTCGCGCCCAGTTCGATCGCCTTCTTGTACATCGCGTCACAACCCTCCTGGCTCCCGCCGCGCAGCGCGATCATGGTGCCGTTGCCGGGATGGGGATCGTTTTCGTCATAAGGCACGCAAACCGAAATCATCGGTCCGCCCATGCTTTCCCCGATGAAGGCGATGCGCCCCCCGTCGAACTGGACGGGCTGGCCCGTCAGCTCCGTGTAGAACTTCTTCGCCGCGTCCATGTTGCGGACCCCGATGGTGACGTAACCGATCATCTCGATCTCCTTTTCAAAACCGCCCGAGCCGTGGCAGACGGACCGGGGACTGGAAAGCGCACGGACAGGAATTCACATGGATGTTGGATCAATATTTCGTGCGGCCTGGATGTGCGCTTTCATTGGACTGAGCGGCTGTGCGCGCGGGGAAGACGGGCTGGCCGCCCTGCACGCGGATATCGCCTCCGACTACCCGGCGGTCGCGCATGTCGCGGCCGATCGGATGAACGCGCTGGAGGACGTCCTGCTTCTGGATATTCGCGAGCCGGACGAGTTCGCGGTGAGCCGCCTGCCGGGCGCGGTCCGCGTGTCGCCGGACGTGGGCGAATCCGAGCTGCTCTCCGCCGTCGGCGACCTGAGCGGCCGGACGGTCGTGGTCTACTGCTCCGTCGGACGCCGCAGCTCCATCTTCGCGCGCGATTGGCAAGACCGGCTCGTGGATGCGGGCGCAGTGTCCGTCCGCAATCTGGAAGGCGGCATCTTCCGCTGGCATGGCCAGCGCCGCGCGCTGGAAGACGACCGGGGCGAGACCGACGCCGTTCACCCCTATGATGAAATCTGGAAGCGCTATGTGATGCGGCCAGAGGCGGCGGCCTACGCGCCCAAGCCTTAGGGCCAGGACCAGGGTCAGAGTCAGGGTCAGGGCCTAGTAGCGCGGAACGGCCGGGCTGATCAGGTTGAGCGGCAGGGCCGTCGTGTCCTTGGCCTGGCGCAGCACGATGCGCGATTGCACGTCGCTGATCAGGTCGATGGATAGCAGCGTTTCACGCAGGAAGGTCTCGTAGGCGTGCATGTCGGTGGTGACGATGCGCAGCATGAAGTCCACCGCGCCGGTCACGACCGCGCACTGGACGACTTCGGGCATGCGGGCGACTTCGCGCTCGAACTTTTCCATGTTGGTGCGGTTGGGCAGGGACAGCTTGACGGCCACGAACACCTCGAAGTCGAGGCCGAGCCGTTCCCGGTCGAGCAGGGTCACGCGCTGGTCGATGATGCCCAGCTCCTCCATGCGCTTGATACGCCGCCAGCAGGGCGACGACGACAGGCCGACCTGTTCGCTGATCTCCGCCACGCTAAGCCCGGCATTGCCTTGCAGGAGGTGCAGGATCTTGGCGTCGATATTGTCGATCTGGCCGGAGCTTTTCACGGGTGGGACTCCCTCATGCGGTCTGGGTGGTCCGTGTTTGGCAGCATGAACGTTCCGCCGCAACACCTAAAGGCGGCACAATATCCCAACAATTTGAAAAATGCCGCAGTGCAACCGGGTCATAACTGCCATAGTCGGGCAACGGTTGAGCGCCGGGAACGCGGCGTGCGGACAAGGATTAACACCTCATGGCGGCTTCCGAAACACCCCAGTCCGTTCAACCCCTGTCCAACCAGTCGCGCCTGCACGTGCCGGAGCCGCCCTTCCGGCCCGGCGACATGCCGGATTACAGCCACATCGCCGTCCCCACGGACCACACCCCGCCGCGGCCGGACCCGATGTGCGACGATCACGAGACTGCCGAACATGCGCTGAAACTGATCCGGGTCATGCGCTTCAACGGGGAAACCGCCGGCGACTGGGTACCGGGCCTCGACGCGGACGCGAAGCGCAAGATGCTGCGCGACATGATGCTGACCCGCGCCATGGACGACCGCATGTTCGCCATGCAGCGCCAGGGCAAGATGAGCTTCTACATGAAGTCGCGCGGCGAGGAGGCCGTCTCGGTCGGCCACGCCGAGGCGCTGCGCGACACGGACATGGTCTTTCCCACCTACCGGCAGCAGGGCATCCTGATCAGCCGGGGCGCTTCCATGCTGGAGATGATGAACCAGTGCCTGTCCAATCCGGGCGATCCCCTGCAGGGCAAGAACATTCCCGTGCTCTATTCCTTCCGCAAGCACGGCTTCTTTTCCATCTCGGGCAATCTGGGCACGCAACTGATCCAGGCCGTCGGCTGGGGCATGGCGGAAGCCTACAAGAACGAGGACGGGATCGCGTCCGCCTTCACCGGCGAAGGGGCGACGGCGGAAGGCGACTTCCACTACGCGCTGAACTTCGCCTCCACCTACCGCGCGCCCTGCATCATCAACGTGGTCAACAACCAGTGGGCCATCAGTTCCTTCCAGGGCATCGCCATGGGCGAAGGCGAAAGCTTCGCGGCAAGAGGCACGGGCTACGGGCTGGCG
>JBARXH010000160.1:0-24129 GCA_049647245.1 Litorimonas sp. | reverse complement strand
CGATGTCGCCGCGCAAGGCGGCGAGCGAATGGTGCAGCCAGACCCCGCGCGCGCCGCCGTGAACCCGGTCCGCATCGTCTTCGAGGATGAAGAGCAGCACGAGCGGCCCGCCGCGCTCCACGGCGGCTTGCAGGGCCGGATGGTCGGACAGACGGCGGTCGTTGCGGAACCAGACGATGGAGGGGCTTTGATCGGTCATGAGGTGGATACGATTGGTGGGCCGGGTTTGTTTCGATGAAGCCGGGCTTGGATTGCGCAGGCGCAAATGTGCGGCCAGGCATCGGGGCACTGGCAGGAGTCGGATCGCGTCGGTCTCCCGGCCGAAAACGGCACGGGGCGCGGGCCTCCACCCGGCGAGGGGTGAAGCAAGAAAGTCCCTTTTTACGCTGGGCGGAGGCCCGCGCGAGGGTGGCGAGAGTATCGCTCCGCCGTTCGGCTTCCGGATCATCCCCTGCAACAGGCGGCCTACGGACCGCGGCGGATGAGCCTTCGGTCCGATGTTGGGCCAACACGCCCTTGCATCAGGGACCCACCGAAGGGCCGTTCGGAGAGAGACAGGGCCCTTCCGCCGGACACACAGCTCCAGCGGCCGACCCACCCGTCCAGTCTTCCGGGCCGCATCTTCGCGGACCGGAAGCGGGGCATCTCCCCCGCGACCCGACGAGCCTTCGCTCCCGTCCCGCCGCGACTTCGAGGTCTGCGCACCATCCCCATGCCTCGCGGCGGAACGAGGGCAGACTGGCACAGTTTGGGATGCCGAGGATCGGATTGCGCGGTTTTGGCGCAAAGCGTTGAAAGGACAGGGGTCCTTAGGAGTGTTCGCGCGGATCGTTTAGGTGGACAGGATGGTTGCGACAGGCCCGTCTATGGAAGCGTGTCGTTTGGCAGGGCGTTATCCAAACCCCATGCGTGTAGCGAGAGCAGGATCGGTCCCAGTGTCCTGCCCGAAGGGGTCAGGCTATACTCCACCTTGGGCGGAACGACCGGGTAGACCTGCCTCTCGACAAGTCGGTCGGATTCCAGCTCGCGAAGTTGCCGCGTCAGCGTCCGCTGGGAGATGTCGCCGATCGCCCGCCTGAGTTCCGAGAAACGGTGGGTGTTCTCTAGCAGATGATAGAGAATGACCCCCTTCCATTTGCCACCGATCATCTCCAGCGCCGCCTCCAAGGGGCAACCGTTGCAGGCCTTGTAGTCCGGGTGACGGGCTTGCCGGGCGATGCCCGAGGATACAGGGGCCGTCGGACGGGATGCTGGAGAGGTGGAAGCGGAAGGCATGTGTACGGTATCCATAATGTGCGTATAAGCATTATTTGTCGGTAGCGCAATTTTCGCACCTTTCCGTAGTGGCTGACGCTCACACAGAAAGGAAATACCGATGATCCGCCCAACCCCTGCTCCCCAGCCTGTCGATGGCTACGACACAGACGTCGCGTCGATCGCGGCGTCTCGGCATACTGCCAAGGCCTATCTTGAAGAACCGCTGACCGCCGCGCAGATCTCCGCCTTGCTGGATCTTCTGCGGCTCAGCCCATCGAGCGTGAACAGCCAGCCCTGGCACTTCGTCGTAGCGACCACGGCGGAAGGCCGCGACGCGGTGGCAAAGGCAGGAATGGACGGGAACTTTTCATTCAACAGCGAACCCGTTCGTAACTCCGGAATGGTCGTCATATTCGCGGCCAGGAACGATCTCGGTGCTGACTATCTCGAACATCTATTGGACACGGAAGACCGGGACGGTCGCTTCCCGACAGAGCGGAACAAGACCGAGATGCGAGATATCCGGTCCTACTTCGTCGACCTGTCGAGGGATGAGCATAACGACATTGGTGGCTGGACGGCGCGGCAGCTCTATTGGAACGGAGGTCAATTCCTCTTCGGCGCGGCAGCTATGGGATTGGATGCCACGCCGATGGAAGGAATCGACGGTCCGGGATTGGACCGTGCCTTCGGCTTGGCAGACAAGGGATTCCGGTCGCTTTTCGCCGTAACAGTCGGGCGGAACGACGATGCGGAAGACTGGAACGTCTCCCTGCCAAAATCCCGTCTACCCCTCCAAGAGATCGTTACGCGACTTTGACGGTCGGTCGCCTTTCCACTCCACCAACGACTCCGTCCTCAATATCTCCTCCACCTTCGGCCGCTCCCGGATCACGCGGTATTCGTCCCCGCGCACCATGACTTCGGGCACGAGCGGCCTTGTATTGTACTGGCTGCTCTGTGCCGCGCCGTAGGCGCCGGTGGAGTGGATCACGAGCAGGTCGCCTGCTTGGACGGGCGGCATGTCCCGGTCGCGGGCGAAGGTATCGCCCGTTTCGCAGATGGGGCCGACGATGTCGTAGGCTTCGGGGTCCGTGTTCGGCCCCGGCGCGCGAACGGGTTCGATGTCGTGGAAAGCGTCGTAGAGCGCGGGCCGCAGCAGGTCGTTCATGGCGGCGTCGATCACTAGGAAGCGGCGGTCCTCGCCCTCCTTGACGTAGAGCGCCCGCGTCAGGAGGACGCCGGAATTGCCCGCGATCATGCGGCCGGGTTCGAACACCATCTGCACGCCGAGATCCGCCGTCAGCCGACGCACCAGCGCGCCGTAGGCGTCGGGCCGCGGCGGGGTGCGGCCATTGTCGCCGTAGGGGATGCCCAGACCGCCGCCAATGTCAAAAACCCGGATGTCGTGGCCCGCCTCGCGCAGGCGTCCGATCAGCGCGGCGACCTTGCGGATGGCGGCCTCGAACGGGGCGAGATCGTCGATCTGGCTGCCGATATGCACGTCCACCCCGACGACCTCGATGCCCGGCAGGCGGGCCGCTTCGGCGTAGGCGGCTTCGGCGCGGCTCCAGGCGATGCCGAACTTGTTTTCCTTCTTGCCCGTGCTGATCTTCTCGTGCCCGCCCGCACTGACGTCCGGATTGACGCGGAAGGCAACGGGCGCGCGGCGGCCCCTGGCCACGGCGACGGCGTTGAGCACATGCAGCTCGGGCAGGCTTTCCACGTTGAACAGGTGGATGCCCGCATCCAGTGCGGCCGCCATTTCGTCGCGCGTCTTGCCGACGCCGGAAAAGACGATGCGCTCGCCCGGAATGCCCGCGATCAGCGCGCGCGCCAGCTCGCCGCCCGACACCACGTCCGCGCCGGCGCCGAGCCGCGCCAGCGTCTGCAGCACGGCGATGTTGCTGTTGGCCTTGACCGAATAGGCGACCAGCGTGTCCAGCCCCTCGAAGCTGTCGGCGAAGACGCGGTAGTGCCGCTCCAGCGTGGCGGAACTGTAGACATAGACGGGCGTGCCGACGTCGGCCGCGATACGCGACAGGGGCACGTCCTCGGCATGGAGTTCGCCGTCATGGAAATCGAAATGGCGCATGGGGCGTCTCTGGACCGAACAGGGCGAAGTGGGAGTAACGGAAGGGAAACCGGGAGCGGTCTTACGGATCCCGCGTCACGTCGACGCCGTAGCCGAGATCGTCCTGGCTGTCGTCCACGCCGTCGCGCCGGCTTGTCAGCGGATCCTCGAGCGGATTGGCCAGCGGGTCCTGCACGTCGACAATGCGGTCGTCCCCCTGCACTTCGGCCACGGACTCCGGGCCCCAGAGCGGCGCCGGGGTCTGCAGCTGGCCGCGCACGCCGCAGGCGCAGAGCGGCAGGGCGATGAGCGCGGCGGCGGAAAGGCGGAACGGTCGGACGGAACGGGGCATGGGTCTGCTCTAGGCCGCGCGGCGACGCGCGTCGAGTGACGAATGCGCGAGGCGGGCCGTGGACCCCCCTCCCATGACGAACTCTTCACTGTGCAGCTCCACGCTCCGGCGGCACAGGACTCGCCATGACACACTGCCGCCCTGCCCTCCTGCCTGCGCTGTTCCTCGCGCTCCTTTCCGCCGCCCCCGCCTGGGCGGAGGAGGCGGCGGAGGCCTCCAAGCCCATGGAGCCCAAGCCCATGGAGGAGGAGTTCTGCATCGGGGCCGCAGGTTTCGTCGAATGGTTCGACACGTTTGCGGGCCTCAAGCCGTCCCGGCTCGACACGGTCGGCGCGGAAATGGTCATGCGCTTCGACTTCGACCCCGACGAAGCCCCGCCCGAGCGGGTGGAGCTGCGCGAGGGGAACACGGTGCGCGTGCTGCCCTTCGAGGAGGACGGCGTGCGCATCCTGCTGACCGAGATCGTGCCGGGCCTGCCGGAGGCGGCGCAGATCTGCGTCGTGGACCCGGACCGGGCGGGCCGGATGCATGCCACGCGCGGCTACAGGTTCGGCTTCGGCAGCGGTGTCCGCTACCGGAGCCGCAGCGGCACGCACGATCTGGCGGAGCTGGAAGACGGCCTGAAGGACGGGCGCGCGCACTACCGCAAGATGGCCGGCGCGATGGGGTTCATGGTGCCCAAGTTCGACCATGTCGCCGTGGCCGGAAACGACCCCGACGCCCCGCCCCTGCTGTTCGCCACGCGCGGCGGGCAGGATCTGGGCGCGTTGGAGGGCGAGCTCCTCAGCGGCGGGCGGATCGTGCCGATGGAGGCGCTGGAGGCCCTCGGCGCGGACGGGGTGCGCGTCGAAGACCGCCCCTACCGCCTCTCCCCCAGCCCCTCGCCCAAGATGGTCCGGCGGTTCATGGGCGAGTGAGCCCCCTCACGCCGAAAATGCCTCGCTATACCGCTTCAGACCCTGAAGGTCGGCCTTGTGCAGTTTGCGCACCCAACTCGGAAGGCGCAGAATCTGTGCCGGGATGTGAAAGGGGGCGTGATAGCGGTTCCTGAAATCGATCGTGACACGTGTCCGGTCCGACCCCGCCTCTTCGAGAATGAAGTCGAGGTGGGGCGTATGCTTGAGAGGCCCGCTATCTTCGAGCGTCATGGAGATACGCCTGCCCTGTTCCAGCCCGGTCACCTCCTGATGGCCGAAGACTTTTCCCTTGTTCATGAAGACGGTCTTCGCGCCGACTTTTCCGTCAGGTCCTTCCACGCAACAGGTCGAGCGGGTGGCTTCCGGCCAGGCGGACCATTCCATCAACCGTTCCTGCAGCCTTATGTGATCATAGACCTGCTCCCGAGGTGCATCGATCAACAGGGTCTCGCGATACTCAACAGTCTGCGGCAGGATCATGTAGAGCAGGATGAATATGAAGAGCAGACACGCTAGAGAGCCGATAATCCAGATAAGCATGACGAAGTGACCTAAAGACAATATGTCTCGATACTCAAGATACTTTTCTCTCAAGAGTCAAGCATGAAGCCGGGGCTTGGTGATCTCATAAGTGCCGCCCGACGCGTTCACGCAGCCGTCGATCTGATCGACCATGAAATGTGCAAGGCTCTACTCCTCAATCGTACGGACCTGCGCGCACTCAACCGGCTCGAAGAGGGTCCGAAGACAGCCAAATTACTGGGCGAGGAACTGGGCCTGACGTCGGGGTCGGTGACGGCGCTCATCGACAGGCTGGAGGCCAGAGATCTCGTCAAACGCGAGAAGATCGGCCCCGACCGACGTTCCGTCAGCGTGGTGATGCAAGCGGACGCCCACGAACGGCTGGGCGGTCTCTACCGGTCCTGCGCCGAAGCGCTGGACAGGGCCTTCACGGCTGAGTTCGGTGCGGACGGCCTATCGGATGCGGCCCACACCATTGCCCTTCTGGGAGACGGGTTCGAGGCCGGACTGGCGCATATCCGGACGGCGATCGATAGCGACGGCTAGAGCCTTTCGTTTGGAAGGGGGTTGGGTGCCCGAGCCGAATGGCAGCCTCAGCGCCCCACGATCAGGGTTGCGCCCTCGACCTCTTCCACGCGCAGCAGCTCGCCTTCGCCGGCCGTGCCGTCGCGCATCCGGGCCGACCATTGGGAGTCCCCGACCGTCACGCGGCCTTCCGTGCCGGTGAAATCGGCGACGGCCACGACCTGCCGACCGACGAGGGCGAGGCCGGGATCGTTGAGACTGGACGGCTCGCCGCCCTTGACGAGGCGCTGCAGATGGGTCCGCCCGAGCACGAGGGTCGCGACCGACAGAAGGAAGAAGAGCATCATCTGCATCTCCCAGCCCATGCCGGGCGCGATGAAGAGCAGCAGCCCCACGGCGAGCGCCGACACGGCGGGCCAGAGGATGTAGGTCGAGCCGGTCAGCAGCTCGAGGCCCAGCAGGACCACGCCGAGCACTAGCCAGTGCCAGGCCGTGAGTTGGGACAGGAGTTCGACCATGCCCTACTCTCCCTTGCCGCTGTCGAGCAGCGTCTGGATGCCGCCCATGGCGCCCGCGAGCGACGACAGTTCCGCCGGGACGATCAGCGTCTTCTGGTTGGGCGCGGTGGCGAGTTTCTCGAACGCGCGCACATAGTCCTGTGCCACGAAATAGTTGATGGCGTTGACGTCGCCGGCCGCGATGGCCTGGCTGACCATTTCGGTCGCCTTGGCTTCGGCTTCGGCTTCGCGTTCGCGGGCCTCGGCGTCGAGGAAGGCGGCTTCCCGGCGGCCTTCCGCCTCGCGCACGGCGCTTTCCTTCTCGCCCTCGGCACGCAGGATCTGGCTCTGCTTGCGGCCTTCCGCCTCCAGGATTTCGGCGCGCTTCTCGCGCTCCGCCTTCATCTGCTTGTTCATGGCCTGGGTGATGTCGTGCGGCGGCGACAGGTCCTTGATCTCGATCCGGGTGACCTTGGTGCCCCACGTATCGGTCGCCTGGTCGATAACGGTCAGCAGCTTGGCATTGATCTCGTCGCGGCGCGACAGCACCTCATCGAGGTCCATGGAGCCCACCACCGTGCGCACGTTGGTCAGGCAGAGGTTCTGGATGGCATGGTCGAGATTGTTGACCTCATAGGCGGCCTTGCGCGGGTCCAGCACCTGGATGAACACCACCGCGTCCGCGGTGACCATGGCATTGTCCTTGGTGATCACGTCCTGGGACGGCACGTCGATCACGCGCTCGCGCATGTTCACCTTGTGGCCGACCCGCTGGTAGAAAGGGACCAGGAAGGTCAGGCCGGGCTTGAGCGTCTTTGTATATCGCCCGAAACTCTCCACCGTGTATTCCCAGCCTTGGCGCACGACCGTGACCGCGCGCAGCACGAAGAACACGATGAACGCCACCAGAAGCAGCACCAATATCTGACCGATTTCCATTCAATCCCCTTTTCCGTTTCGTCTTGTCGGTATTGGGCCCGGCCCGATCCCTCAGAAGGTCTTCTGGCAGAAGGTCCTCTGGCAGGGTCCCGGGCCGGGCGGATGATCTTTCGCGCTAGAGCTGTTCCAGCACGTGTTCGGCGGAGCTGACCTTGAACTCGCCCGGCCCCTCCACGAAAAGCTGCTCCACCGTGCCGTCGTTCACCACCATGGCGTAGCGTTGCGAGCGCGTGCCCATGCCGAAGCCGCTGCCGTCCATTTCCAGGCCCAGCGCCTTGGCGAACTCGCCGTTTCCGTCGGCCAGCATGACCACATCGTCGGCTGCCTGGTCCTTGCCCCACGCATCCATGACGAAGACGTCGTTGACGCTGGTGCAGGCGACCGTGTCCACGCCCTTGGCGGCGAAGTCGGCCCTGTGTTCCTTGAAGCCCGGCAGGTGCTTGGCCGAACAGGTCGGCGTGAACGCGCCCGGCACGGCGAAGAGAACCACGCGCTTTCCGCCGAACAGCTCGGACGCGCTCATCGGCGCGGGGCCGTCCTCGCCCATGGTCATGAAGGTGGCGTCGGGGACGCTCTGTCCGGTTTCTATGGTCATGCCGATGTCTCTCGCAGCAGGGCAGCCACCGGAGTTGATGACTGCGGTTAATTATCGTTGTTCGATAAGTGTGTCACGACGGGCGCGGTCTGGCAATTCTTGAAATTTGTCCGCGCGATCCCATCTAGAGTCGATGCAGACACCACCGGACATGCCCGCCCCGGACCCTGAGACTCCAAACTCTGAGACCCCGGACCCTGCGATCCTGAACTCTGGGACCGATGCCGGGGACTATCCCAGCTACCGGGGTCAGTATCTGATCGCCACGCCCGCCATGGGCGACCACCGGTTCCGCAAGACTGTGATTTTCCTGTGCGCGCACGACGCCTCCGGCGCGATGGGGCTGGTGGTCAACCGCGCCAAGATGGACCTCGTCATTTCCGACCTGCTCGACCATGTCGGCGTGGACGGCACGCCGCGCGTGGCGGACGCCCCCGTCCTGGACGGCGGTCCCGTCGATATCGACCGCGGCTTCGTGCTGCATTCGCGCGACTGGTTCCGCGACGACCAGACCATGAGCGTATCCGACACGCTCGGCCTGTCCACCACCAAGGATGCGCTGGAAGCGCTGGTCGGCGACAACGCGCCCGACCGCGCAATGCTCGCCGTCGGCTATGCCGGCTGGGGACCGGGTCAGCTCGAAGCCGAGATCGCCGACAATGCCTGGCTGCTCGCGGGCGGCGACGATGCGCTCGTTTTCGGCGAGGACATGGACGGCAAGTGGGCGCAGGCGCTGGCGAGGATCGGCGTGAGCCCGGAGCAACTCTCCGCGTTCGGGGGGAGAGCATGAAAGTGACTTCTTATTAGGTCCTTTTGTTAAATGAGTTTGCTGCTCCCAAGCCTGACAGCAAAGCTGTTGCAGAAATCATTGGGGCTCCGTCATCTTTGACGACACCATCTGTACTTGGCCTAAACAGCGTGACCAACATAAACTTTCTTTCGTCCTCACTCATCTCGCCTTTACTAAGGAATGAAATGTAAGTCTCAATTAAGGAAACACGCTCTCTTGCATCATTTGCTAAATGAACATTTCCAAGAAGAAGACGTGTCAAAACACGCCCCGTCCAAAACAGCATTGTTCCCACAACTAAAGTTAGAGAAAGAATAAGCGTGCCTCGGATCGAGCCAAAATCCGCAATAGGGCTGTCTGAAGACACTAAGTTTGAAATAATCAGCCCCACACAAACCAAAACTAAGACTATCAGCAAGACTGTGATTAAAGATAGACGCCTAACCTTTCTGTCGTGACCCTTTGCTTTCTTGTCCCAAAATGCGTGAGCGGCCTCTGTATTAAGCTTTTCCTCTAACGCATTTTGAACGGCTTCCGCCATTTGATGCGCAGAACTCATTTTTTCTTTTATCTTCTCAGCGGCCTTTGCCCCTTCAACAAGCTTCTTGTGAGCTTCATGAAGTGAAGAGATTGCCTGTGTAGACTCCAATGATAATCTGCTCGTAAGTTGGTCCAGGTTAGATCGGCTCATTTCTATGTGGTCTGAATTAGCTTCTCTCGAACTTCTCCAATTTCTTTCACTTAAAATCCCATGCTCCATCGCAATGCGATAAAATTGAAGTGAATGTTTATTGTCTTCAACAATACGCGGCGAGAAGGGGTCCATGAATAACACATTCAAAAACTCTACGGCGTCGTCGTTCAGCGGCGGCGCAACTGAGTCAATGAGATCGATCTTTTTCAAAACAAGTTCACCCTGTGGACTTGCCGCACTCCAAGGAAGACTATCATCAATTTTAATGAGCTTACGGTTCAGCCAGAAACTTTCCTTCGCATCGGCTCCCTCCTCTTCGCCTGAAAAGGACTTAGGGCGAAAACCTTTTATATTATCCATGAACATCTCTAACATCGGCAGGATGTGGTCCTGCAACGAGCGATACTCACTTATCTTTTTCACTTTATTGAAGATAATAGACCAGTAATTATCCTGGTCCAAGCACCATTGAGCAAAGTCAGGCGCGACCTCTGGGTTTGATAAACCAGTTATATCTTCATATAACACCTGCAACCCGATACCTACCCTCACAAAAACCTTTTCTTCTTTGACGTGAGAAGACGCACTTCTTGGATTCATCTAAAAAAACTCCTTACAAATCTTCACGCTATATGTATCTACTTCGGTCGAAAAAACAAAACCGTATGCGTCTTGAATTATAGCCTCTTAAATTGAGCTTGAAATCTAATCGGGAACTTCAGCTAAACTTAAGTGTCTCACGGATATCTCATGCATATCTTCTCACGGAGCGCCGTAGGGGGTGAGGGACTTGAACCCCCAACCAACCCGTTATGAGCGGGTGGCTCTAACCAATTGAGCTAACCCCCCACGACAGACAGCTGCCGCTAGGCGAGCAGGCGTCTAACGCAGTCGGCCCAGCCGTCCAAGCGGGTCTTTCGGGTCGATGCAGCCCTGCCGGGTTCGAACCGGCGGTCGAGGGCCCAGCGGTCCGCCAGCGCTTCCAGACTGTCCGCCAGGCCCGCCCCCACCATGGCGAGGAAGGCCGCGCCCATGGCGGTGGTCTCCAGCACGCGCGGGCGCTCCACGGGCAGGTCCAGCACGTCGGCGAGGTGGCCGACCATCCAGTCGTTCGCCACCATGCCGCCATCCACGCGCAGCGCCTGCGGATGCGCCCCGTCGCGCGCCATCGCCTCGAACAGGTCGTGCGTCTGGTAGACCACGGACTCCACGGTGGCGCGCACCACAGCATCCCGGCCCGTGTCGCGGGTCAGGCCGAACAGCGCGCCGCGCGCATCCGGCTCCCAGTAGGGCGCACCGAGACCGGTGAAAGCCGGCACGAGATAGACGCCCTGATTGCTTTCGAGCCGTTCGCAGATGGCCTGTGTTTCGGCGGCCGTCTCCACCAGGCCCATCTCGTCGCGCAGCCACTGCACGCCCGCGCCCGCGATGAAGATCGAGCCTTCCAGCGCGTAGGTCAGCGTCCCGTCCAGGCGGTAGGCGACCGTGGACAGGAGCTTGTTCCGGGAGGAGAGGCACCGCGCCCCCGTGTTCAGGATCACGAAGCAGCCCGTGCCATAGGTGGACTTGATGTCGCCGGGCGACAGGCAGAGCTGGCCGATGGCGGCGGCTTGCTGGTCGCCCGCCACGCCGCGGATCGGAATACCGTTCCAGTCGCCATAATCGTCGATGCAGTCGCGCACGTCCGGCAGGCCGGCTGCGGGCACGCCGAACAGGGCGAGCAGCTCTTCGTCCCACCGGTCGTCCCGGATGTTGAACAGGTTGGTGCGGCTGGCATTCGTGGCATCCGTGGCATGGACGGGGTCTTTTCCGGCACCTCCGGTCAGCCGCCAGATCAGGAAGCTGTCGACCGTGCCGAAGCAGAGTCCGCCCGCCTCCCCGCGCACCCGGGCGCCCTCCACATGATCGAGGATCCAGGCGATCTTGGTGGCACTGAAATAGGGGTCGTGGAGCAGGCCCGTCTTGGCGGAGAGCTGCGCGACGGGCATGGCCGCCTCCAGCTCTCGGCAGCGCGCCGCCGTGCGCCGGTCCTGCCAGACGATCGCGTTGTAGAGCGGCTCGCCCGTGTCGCGGTCCCAGACCAGCGTGGTCTCGCGCTGGTTGGTGATGCCGATGGCGGCGGGGGTGTGCCCGTGGGCGGTGCACCAGTCCCGGCAGGCGGTGAGCGTACGCAGCACCGTGTCCCAGATCGCTTCCGGATCATGCTCCACCCAGCCGTCATGCGGGTAGATCTGCGGGAACTCCTCCTGAGCGGCATGGAGGATCGTCCCGTCCGCATCCACCACCAGCGTGCGGGAGCTCGTGGTGCCTTGGTCGATGGAGAGGATCACGTCTGACATGAGGCCACCCTAGCGCGCCACATGCGCGCGGCAAGCGCGGCGTCGTTGCGGTCGGCGGGACTGCGCGCTACGGGCCATCCATGGAAGGATGGCCCATACCGGTCTGGGGGTTCGTGGAGACGTTTGCCGGTCTCTCGGCCATCATCATTGCGCGCTATTTCGCCATCGTCGCGCCGATCCACTGGGCGCTGTGGATGCGCACGCCCAAACCCGGAAAAGAGAGACGCGCCCAGCGCCTGTCTCGGCGTGATCCCACGCGGTCGACCATCGCCAACGAAATCCGCCTGTCCGTGATCAGCGCGTTCATCTACGCCCTGCCCGCCGCGGTCGTCATCGAGATGTGGAAGGGCGGCGGCACGGCCATCTACGGCGGAATGCCGACGGGCCTGGCCGAATGGCTCTGGCTGCCGGCGAGCGCGGCGATCTATCTCTTCGCGCAGGACACGTGGTTCTATTTCAGCCACCGGCTGATGCATCACCCCAGACTGTTCCGCCACACCCATGCGGGCCATCACCGCAGCGTGCAGCCGACCCCATGGGCGAGCTTCTCCTTCGATCCAATCGAGGCGGCGAGCATGGCGTGGCTTCTGCCCGTCATGGCTCTGGTCGTGCCGATCCACTGGGCGACGGCGCTGGTCATCCTGATGCTGATGACGGTGAACGCCGTGTTCAACCATGCGGGGTGGGAGGTCTATCCGAAGCGCTGGATCGAGGGCTGGTGGGGCCGCCACGTCATCACGGCGAGCCACCACAATCTGCACCACACCCGGTTCACCGGCAATTACGGGCTCTACTTCCGCTTCTGGGATCGGGTCATGGGCACGGACCGCGGAATCGTGGGCGCGGAGACCAAGATGGGCGCTAGGCCCGGGGCCTTGGAGGCCGCGGAATGAAGCTGGACGTGCGCGCCACATAGTCCCGGTAGGCGGGGCGTTTCTTGAGCTTTTTCTCCAGAAGGTCTCGGCCCGAAACCTTCAGCAGCAGCCCCGTCATGACCAGCGGGCCGATCACGCTGACCCAGCCCCACGGCGCCTGGCAGGCGGCGATGAAGATGCCCCACCAGAGCAACGCATTGCCGAAATAGTTGGGGTGGCGCGTCCATGCCCAGAGGCCCGTATCCAGGACCGGCTTGTCCTCATAGGGTCCGTCATAGTCGGCATTGCGCCGCAGGAAGGCGGCCAGTTGCGCGTCGCCGACCGCCTCGAACAGCGTCCCCGCCAGCCAGATCGCCGCGCCGGTCACGGCCAGCGGGCCGAGGCCCGTATCCATGCCCATGTTCTGGCCGTTGGCGACCGCCACCCAGACGGGCGCGGACACGATCAGGATCAGCAGCCCCTGCCCCCAGAAGATGCTGAGCAGCGCGCGGAGCCGCCAGCGCATTTCCGGCAGGCCGGAGCGCTTGCGCATGGCCACGTAGCGCCCGTCCTCCCCGTGGCCGAGATTGCGCCGGGTCAGATAGACGGTCAGCCGCAACCCCCACAGGACCGGCATCAGCGCCATCAGCCAGACATAGGCCGAGACGCCGTCCGAGAACCGGCCGCTCGCAAGATACAGGCAGGTCAGCCCGACCAGAGCGAAGCCGAACCCCCAGAAGATGTCGATGATGGATGCGTCGCGCATGAGCAGGCTGACGAGCCAGACAAGAGTGACGCCCGCGAAGACGATGAAGGCGACATGGGCCAGATAGACAAGGGGAAGCATGGCTGAACTTTAACACGTGTTATGAAACATGACAGTGGAACATTCGTCCTGTGCGGCCGTGCCGTTTGTGGCATGGCAGGCTTCGGGGAGACGACTTCATGCCGATTCAGACGAGCATCCAAAGCGGCGGTATCGACGAGGCCGTCAACCGTGTCGTCCAGCCTCTGACCGATGCCGTCTCGGACTTCATCTTCTTCTCCGTGCCGGTGGGCGAGGCGGAGTTGCCGTTGATCGTGCTGTGGCTGATCGCGGGGGCGGTGTTCTTCACGACCTACCTGGGCTTCATCAACCTGCGCGGTTTCGCCCATGCGGTGCGCATCGTTTCAGGCCGGGAGAAGGCCCATCACGGCGAGGGCGAAATTTCCCACTTCCAGGCGCTGACGGCGGCCGTGTCCGGCACAGTCGGGATCGGCAATATCGCCGGTGTCGCCATCACGGTGTCCATCGGCGGGCCGGGCGCGATCTTCTGGCTGATCATGGCGGGACTGGTGGGCATGACGACCAAGTTCGTGGAGTGCACGCTGGGCGTCAAATACCGCCAGGTCGCCGCGGACGGGACGGTCTCCGGCGGGCCGATGCACTACCTGCGCGCAGGCTTCGAACGGCGCGGCTGGCCCCGGCTGGGGCGCGCTCTCGGACTGTTCTACGCGGCCAGCCTCGTCGTGGGCTGCCTCGGCATCGGCAACATGTTCCAGAGCAACCAGGCCTACCAGCAGCTCCTCTTCGTGTCAGGCGGAGAGGCCGGGCCGCTGGCCGGGCGCGGCTGGCTGGTCGGCATCGGTCTGGCCGTTATCGTCGGCGTCGTGATCCTCGGCGGCATCCGGTCCATCGCGCGGGTCACGTCCCGGCTGGTCCCGTTCATGATCGGCCTATACATCGTGGGCGCCCTCGTGGTGATCGGCATGAACGCCTCCGCCCTGCCCGGCGCGGTGGTCGCCATCGTGACCGGAGCCTTCAGCCCGTCCGGCGTGGCGGGCGGAGTCCTCGGCGTCATGATCATCGGGTTCCAGCGCGCGGCCTTTTCCAACGAGGCGGGCATCGGCTCCGCCTCCATCGCCCATTCCGCCGTGGCGACGTCAGAGCCGCTGACCGAAGGGTTCGTCAGCCTGTTGGAGCCGTTCATCGACACTGTGGTGATCTGCACCCTGACGGGGCTCGTCCTGGTCACGGCCTTCCCGGCGGAGACGCTGATGGGCGGCGGCATGGCGGGCATCGAGATGACGTCGGCGGCCTTCGCGCGGTCCCTGCCCTGGTCGCCCGTGCCGCTGTCCATCGCCGCGCTGCTGTTTGCGGTCTCCACGATGCTGGCCTGGGCCTATTACGGGACCAAGGGCTGGACCTACCTGTTCGGCGAAAGCCGCGCCATGACGGCCACGTTCGGCCTGATCTTCTGCGCCTTCGTCGCCCTCGGCGCAGCCGTGCAGCTCGGCGCGATCCTCGATCTCGCCGACGCCCTCATCTTCGTCATGGCCATTCCGAACCTGATCGGGCTCTACGTGATGGCCCCGGAAGTGAAGGCGGACCTGAAAGCGTATTGGGCCGCGCGCCGCTAGTCCTGGATCGCCGCGCGTGACGGCACAGGCTCGAGAACGGACAACGGCCGCATTTCGGCTCGAAGGGGCGGCAGATGTCCTGACCCAGACGCTTGAACAGCATATGGTGGACGTCGATCGTCTCCGCCGTCCAATCATCCGGAACGAGCGGCATGACCAGGCGGTACGCCTTCCGGAAGTCGCTGCCGGGCGGCAGCATCCCGACGCGGATCAAGATGCGCAGGTGATGGGTGTCGATGACCAGCGATCGCCGCCGCAGCGTGCTTGTATTGAGCACGGCGGCTGCGATCTTCGGCCCGATGCCGTCGATGCGCTCCAGCCACGCATGGGCCTGCTGAACGCTGAGACCGTCCAGAACGGCGAGCGAGGGCCGCCCGGTCCGCCGGGACAGAAACGACAGGATGGTCTTGATGCGCCGGGCCTTGATGTCGGCGAAAGTCACGTTCTGGATGAGCCGTTCCAGCCGCCTTACGTCCGCATCGCGAACCTCGGACCAGTTTCTGAAACAGCGCAGCAACCCGGCATGAGCGGCCTTCGACACGGGACTCTTTGTCCGGCCGCCCAGAAGGCTCATCACCAGTTGACTGACCGGGTCGAGAAGGAGGTATCGTGGGGGATAGTCCGGATAGTGGCGGGCGAGCCGGGCCTGCATCTCTCTCAGGAGGTCGGTCCGCCTGTCGAAGTCCATCCGGAACTGCACGCCTGCCACTGAAGCAGACTTTGGGAACAAAACAAGAACATATTCCTATTTTGTTGGGGATGACCCCGTTTTCCTTGAGATGATCCCGGGGGACTATAGCCGGTTGCGGATAATCCGCCGCCGCTCCACCGAGCTGGGGATGTTCATGGCGTCGCGGTATTTCGCCACCGTGCGGCGGGCGATGTCGATGCCGTGTGTGCGCAGCAATTCCACGATGCGGTCGTCGGATTTGACGGATTTCGTGTCCGTTTCCTCGTCCACCAGCGTCTGGATGCGGTGACGTACGGCTTCGGCGCTGTGGCCTTCGCCGCCCGACGTGGAATTGATCGCGGCGGTGAAGAAGAACTTCAGTTCCACCGTGCCGCGCGGCGTGGCCATGAACTTGCCAGACGTCACGCGGCTGACGGTGCTTTCGTGCATCTCGATCGCCTCGCTCACATCCTTGAGCTTGAGCGGGCGCATATGGTCCACCCCGTAAGCGAAGAAGGCGTCCTGCTGGCGCACGATCTCGCTGGCCACTTTCAGGATGGTGCGGGCGCGCTGGTCGAGGCTCTTGACCAGCCAGCTGGCATTCTGGCGGCATTCCGAGAGGAATTCGCGCGCTTCGGGGCTGTCGCCCGACGCCGCCTTGATTTCCTTGTAGTAGCGCTTGTTGACCAGCACGCGGGGCAGCGTGTCGCTGTTCAGCTCCACCGCCCAGCCGCCGGTCGGGGTTTCGCGCACGAACACGTCCGGCTCCAGTCCCGACACCGCCCCGCCGCCATAGGCGAAGCCGGGTTTCGGCGACAGGGTCCGCAGGTGCAGAATGCGCGCCTTGAGCGCATCGAGATCGAGCGCGCACACCTTGGCCAGCCGGGGCAGGTCGTGGCGGGCGAGCAAGGCGAGATTGTCGAGCAAAGCCAGGTTGGCCGCGTCCAGCTGTCCGGTTTCCGCCAGCTGCAGCGACAGGCACTCCGGCAGGCTGCGGGCGAAGACGCCCGTCGGCTCCAGCGTCTGCAGCTGGGTGATGACCGAGCTGATCCGCGCGGACGACACGCCGAGCGACAGGGCGAGGCTTTCCGTTTCCTCGCGCAGATATCCCGCATCGTCGATCAGGCCGAGCAGATAGTCGGCCACGGGGCGGTCCTCGCGCGACAGGGACAGGTGCGCGAACTGTTCGCGCAAGTGATCCTGCAAGGTGGTTTCCGCCACGGCGTTGGCCGCGATGTCGAACCCTTCGGACAGTCCGCCGCCGGACCCGGAACTCTTGGTGTAGTCGAGCGATCCGCCCACATCGGCGGCGGGCGCGTCATTGGGTCCATCGTCGCTGACGCTGTGGTCCGGCACGTCCATATCCGCTTGCGCGGCGGCAGGGGCGCTCATCTGCGCGTCCATGTGCGGGTCGCTGTCCGGCGCGGCCGTCACGGAGACGTCTTCGCCGCGGCGGTTCTCGTCGCCCGTGCCGCGCTCCAGCAGCGGGTTCTTCTCCAGCTGCTCCTCCACATAGGCGGCGAGCTCTATGTTGGAGAGCTGCAGCAGCTTGATCGCTTGCTGCAGCTGCGGAGTCATCGCCAGGGACTGGGTCTGACGCGCAACGATCTTGGGGGCTAACGCCATGGTTCCACCTGTGTCCCTTTTTCCCGTGCCAGTCTTCGCAACCGGACCGGCTTGGGACGGGGGATTAGGCGAAAAGGCTTAGGGGGGAGCTACGAGACGGGGTTAGCGGCGGGTTAAGGCCGCGCATTCCGGGTGGTTGGTACGCTCAGGCGGCCACGCCCAGGGCCATTTCGTGGACCGGCGTTTCGGGGCGCGCGCCGTAATGGCTGATGACTTCGGCAGCCGCGATGGAGCCGAGATAGCCTGCATCCGCCCAGGACAGGCCCATGGCCCGGCCCGCCAGGACTCCTGCCGCGTACTGGTCGCCCGCGCCGGTCGTGTCGACCAGCGTTTCGGCCCAGACGACGGGCACGTCGTGGCGCACGCCGTCCACGCTGATGATGGAGCCCTTGGAGCCGCAGGTCACGCACAGCACCAGCCCGTCGCGTTCGAGGTCGGACAGGCCCTGGTCCACCGTTTCGGTCCCCGTCAGGGTCAGCAGCTCTTCCTGGTTGGCGAAGACGATGTCGCACTGATGGTCGACCAGATGGCGGAAGCTGTCGCGGTGTCGCGACACGCAGAACGGGTCCGACAGGGTGATGGCGACCTTGCCGCCGCTGGCGCGCGCCACTTCCGCGGCGTGGACGAAGGCGGCCTTGGCGGCGTCGCCATCGAACAGGTAGCCTTCCAGATAGAGCGTGTCGGCCGTGCGGATCAGGTCGTCCGGCACGTCGGCTTTCTCGAACTCCACGCTGGCCCCCAGAAAGGTGTTCATGGTGCGCTCGCCGTCCGGCGTCACGGCGATCATGGAGCGCGCGGACGCCGTGCCCGTGTCGGTCGGATTGGTCTCGAAAGTCAGCCCGGCCTTGCGGAAGCCCTTGGCCAGAGCGTCACCGGTCGCGTCGCGTCCGATCTTGCCGATATAGGCGGCCGACAGGCCCATGGCGGCAATGCCGACCATGGTGTTGCCGGCGGATCCGCCCGCAATGGTCTGCGGGTCCGAATGTTCGCGCAGAGCCGCGTCCAGCAGCAGGGCTCGTTCCTGGTCGATCAGCGCCATCGTCCCCTTGGCCATCAAGTGGTCGGACAGGAAATCGTCGGACACGGGAGCAATGACATCCATGATGGCATTGCCGATGCCGACAACGTGGTGGTGCGCGCGCATGAGAGGGATCCTGGAACGAAATTCGGGCGGTTGACGCCGGTTTCGCGGCCCCATAGCGCAAGGCGCGACGTGCGTCACGGGGAGTCTTTCCCCGCGCCGCAGCCCTCACAAGAAGGACCTTTCTCCCATGCGCATCGGCCTGCTCGCCTCCGCCAACCTCCTGCCCGGCCCCAGCTCCAAGCGCGAAGACGTGTTCGAGTTCGATGAGGAGCTGGCATCGCTGCGGTCGGGCTTCGCCCCGCTGGGACTGAGCCTCGAGCCGCTGCTCTGGGACACGGCCGACCGGGTCGCGGGCGAGTATGACGCGCTGCTGCCGTTGATGGTGTGGGACTATTTCGAGGGGAACGAGGCACGGTTTCTGGAGGTCATGGACCGCGCCGCACGGACGACGCCCGTTCTGAACCCGCCGGAGCTGCTGGTCTGGAATGCGGACAAGCTCTATCTCGACACGCTCGCCGCCCGGGGCGCGCCCGTCATCCCGACCCGCCGGGTGGAGCGCGTCTCTCCCGACCATGCGGCCGCCGCCTTCGAGGCGTTCGGCACGGACCGCATCGTCATCAAGCCGCAGGTCGGCGGCGGGGCATGGCGGCAGGCCCTCTACCGCCAGGGCGATCCGTGGCCCGATAGCGAGGCGCTGCCGCCCCAAGGCGCGCTGATCCAGCCTTTCCTGCCCAGCGTGCAGGCCGAAGGCGAATACAGCTTCCTCTATTTCGGCGGCACGTTCAGCCACGCGCTCCTCAAAACGGCCAAGCCGGGTGACTACCGGATCCAGAGCCTCTACGGGGGCGCGGAAGCGCCCTACGCGCCGACGCCGGAGGAGCGGGACATCGCCGAAGCCGTGCTCGCCACGCTGGACGAACCGCCCCTCTACGCCCGCGTCGACCTGCTGCGCGGGCTCGATGGCCGGCTCGCCCTGATCGAGCTGGAGATGATCGAACCCTATCTCTACCTGCCCCATGCCGAGGCGGTGGACGGGGTCAATCGGGGCGCGGTGCGGCTCGGCGAAGCCCTGCTGGCAAGGCTCGCCTAGAGCTCGACCACGATCTTGCCGAAATGCCTGCCGCCCGCCTGATGGGCGAAGGCGGCGGCGAGATCGCCAAGGGCGAAGCGGTCGCTGATCTCCGGCTGGAGGCCATTGGTCTCCACCGCGCGGACCAGCGCGTCCTGATGCTCGGCCGAGCCGACCGTAATGCCGGACAGGGTGATGTTGCTCTGGAACAGGCGCGCGGTCGGGACCTCACCCGACACGCCCGTCAGCACGCCGATCAGGGCGATGTCCGCGCCGATGCGGCAGGCGGTGATGGACTCGGACAACGTCCCCGGCCCGCCGATCTCCACCACGGCATCGACCCCGCGGCCGCCGGTCAGTTCGCGCACGGCCGCGCCCCAGGCGGGCGTATCGCGGTAGTTCAGCGTGTGCGCCGCACCGAGCGCTTCCAGACGTTCGCGCTTCTCGTCGCTGGAACTGGTCGCGATCACGGTCGCGCCGGCCGCGCGGGCCAGCTGCAAGGCAAACAGGCTGACCCCGCCGGACCCCTGCACCAGCACCGTGTCGCCGGGCCGCGTCGTGCGTTCCACGAAGAGCGCTCGCCACGCCGTCAGCGCCGCACAGGGCAGGGTCGCGGCCTGAACGTAGTCCAGCCCGTCCGGCATCCGGGTCAGGCCGTTTTCAGGAACGCAGACGGCGTCCGCCGCGAACCCGTCCTCATGGTCGCCGGGCACGCCGAGCAGGCTCGGCAGCTCCGGCGTGCCGCTCTGCCAGTTGGGGAAGAACAGGCTCATCACGCGGTCGCCGACGGCCCAGCGCGTCACGCCCTCGCCCACCGCCTCGATCTCGCCCGCGCCGTCGGACAGCAGCACACGGCCCGCATCCGTCGGGATCATCCCCATGACCACGGCGAGGTCGTGATAGTTCAGCGAACAGGCCCGCACGCGCACGCGGACCTCGCCCGGTCCCGGTTCCGGCACCGCCCGGTCCTCGATCACGATGGAGTCGAGGCCCTCGCCCCGCAGACATGCAACTTTCATGCGCCTCTTCTGGTGTGAGACGCGGCCCGGGCCAAGCGCGGTCGGCCTTCATCATGTCCATGCGGATTGCGAAGGGGCCTGACGCCGACTAAAGGCGAGGCCTCGAACATTTCTGAAAGCCTGCCATGTCACCCCGCGATAAAAACGCGCTCCGTGACGGCCGCTCCCGTTCCAGCACGGTGCTGGACATCGGACGTCCGCCGACGCGCGCCTCACAGCCCTCCTCTCCCAAGCGCTCCACTCACGACGACGTGGAAACGCCGACGGTCGCCAAGCCGCGGCCTGTCCCGGGGGCCAACACCAAATCGGTCTTCATCAAGACCTATGGCTGCCAGATGAACGTGTATGACTCAGAGCGCATGGCCGACGTGCTCGCCCCGATCGGCTACGCCGCGGTGGACACGCCGGACCACGCCGACCTCGTCATCCTCAACACCTGCCACATCCGCGAAAAGGCGGCCGAAAAGGTCTACAGCGAGCTGGGCCGCATCCGCCAGCACAAGGCGCGCAACAAGCCCGACATGAAAGTGGCTGTCGCGGGCTGCGTCGCGCAGGCCGAAGGGGCGGAGATCCGCCGCCGCGCGCCCGTCGTGGACATGGTTCTGGGCCCGCAGACCTATCACAAGCTGCCCGAAATGATCGCGCGCGTGTCCCGCCAGGCGGGCGAGGTGCTGGAAACCGAGTTCGACACGATCGAGAAGTTCGATGCCCTGCCCGAAGGCCGCCAGGCCAAGGGCTACAGCGCGTTCCTGACCGTTCAGGAAGGTTGCGACAAGTTCTGCACCTTCTGCGTGGTGCCCTACACGCGCGGGGCGGAAGTCAGCCGCCCGGTCGCGCAGATCGTCGCGGAAGCGCGTTCGCTGGCGCAGCAGGGTGTGCGGGAGATCACGCTGATCGGCCAGAACGTCGACGCCTACCGCGAGACAGGACCGGACGGGAGCGAATGGGGTCTCGGCGAACTGATCCGGCACGTCGCCAGGATCGGCGGCATCGACCGCCTGCGCTTCACGACCAGTCACCCGCGCGACATGGACGATGCGCTGATCGACACATTGGCGTCCGAGCCCAAGCTGATGCCGTACCTGCACCTGCCGATCCAGGCGGGCAGCGACCGGGTGCTGGATGCCATGAACCGCGGCCACACCTACGCCCATTACCGCGACCTGATCGCGAAGATCCGCGCCGTGCGTCCCGACATCGCCCTGTCCGGCGATTTCATCGTGGGCTTCCCCGGCGAGACGGACGAGGACTTCGAAGCCACGATGAACTGCGTGCGGGAGATCGGCTACGCCTCCTCCTTTTCCTTCAAATATTCCACCCGCCCCGGCACGCCCGGCGCGACCCTGCCCCGTCAGGTTCCGGAGGACGTGAAGTCCGACCGCCTCAAGCGTCTGCAAGCGCTGCTCTACACGCAGCAGCGCGAATGGAACGAGAGCCTGATCGGCAAGACGCTGGACGTTCTGGTCGAAGGCCACGCCAAGGAGCCAGGCCGCCTTTTCGGCCGCTCGCCCTACCTGACCGGCACCCACTTCGACGGCCCCCACAGCCTGATCGGCCAGATCGTGCCCGTGCGCATCACGAGCGCGGGGGTGAACTCGTTGGTGGGGGTAGCGACCTAGGTCGCCACCCCCAACTCGACCGACAGCGCATGCAGGCGCTTGTCGCGCGTTTCCAGCGTCGTGCCGGGCATGAGCCGGGCCGATGCCAGCAAGTGTGCATCGACGAATCCGATGCCCCGCCCGAAGAGCCCGAATCGGTCCACGAGTGCACGCACCTCCGCGTTCGACGCCGCAATGGCTTCCGGAAGGTTTTCCATGGCGCGGACGACAGCTCGGCGGTTGGCGATGGACCCCATCGCGACCTCGCCCAGCACGAAAGGGTGGACGACGACGCTGTCGGCCTGGAGCCAGCCGCTGAGTTGCGGATCGGCTTTGCGGATATGGTCGATCCAGATGGAGGTATCGACCAGCCTCAAGAGGACCGGCCCTCGGGCGGCTCGACATCCTCAGGCAAGTGGGAGCGGCGGCGCGGTGCCGACGCAGCATCCGGATCGGTCCCGCCGAGGAGCACCAGACGGCGGGCAGCATGGTGCGCGATCAGCGCATCCAGCGCCGTCTTGAGCAGCTCCGTCCGGTTTTCTATCCCCGTCAGCTCTTTCGCCCGGTCCAGACGCGCTTCATCCAATGTCACTGTGGTTCGCATGCATCAGAAATAGCATCAGTTGATGCATTTTGCAATTTCGCTTGTGCGACTCGAGCCGTTGACCCTAAACTATGTTAATAACCACAAGAGGGAGAGTGACATGACATTACAGGCCATACTGATCTGGATCGTGATCGGCGCGATAGCAGGCTGGCTCGCGGGCATGGTGATGAAGGGCGGGGCGTTCGGGCTCGTCGGCAACATCGTGCTGGGCATCGTCGGCGCGTTCGTGGGCGGGTTCCTGCTCGGGCTGCTCGGCATCGCCTTCGGCGGCCTGATCGGCAGCATCGTCACCGCCTTCATCGGCGCGGTCGTGGTGATCGCCCTGGCCCGGCTGATCAAGCGGGCCTAGTCACAAGACCCAAGTCACAGGACAAGGGCGGCCACTGTCCGCCCCCATACCTGACAACGCCCGCCCTTCCCGGCGGGCGTTTTCGTCAGTCGATCCGGTAGGCGCGGACCGTGCCGGGGAACCAGTTGGGCGCGACGACGGTGTCTTCGAGGAACAGCACGTCGTTCATGGCGACCACGGCGTCCTCTCCCACGGTTTCCAATGTCGTGTCCTGCAGAAGCGTCGGCGCTTCGCCGTCGCGCACATGCCAGAGCTGCCCGGGCCAGCTGCTGACCATGTAGCTGCCGTCCGCGCGGCGGCCCATTCCGTCCGCATTCTCCATGCCGGCGGCGAGGCTGGTGATCTCCTTCGTGTCCGGATCGACGGAGAGTAGTTCGCCCGCACTCATCGTGGTGACGAGCAGGCGTCCACCGTCCATCATCAGTCCGTTGACCCCGGCCAGGCGGTCGTCCTCGAGCCAGACCGTGATGACGTCGTCTTCCAGCTTGTAGATCCGCGCATTGCGGCTGTCGCTGATGAAGGCGCTCTGACCCGGCCCCTTGGCGATATCGTTGAGAAAGCTCGCCCCCGGCGCGGGAAGACGCTTGGCGAGCCGACCCGTGTCGGCGAGGATGAAGGCGACGTGGTCGATATCGGTGACGAGCAGGGCGGGACCCTTGTCGTCCTCCACGATCGCCATGCCCTTGGGCGCATGGAGCGGGACCTCGTCCGTTCCCGTCACCCAGTCGCGGTCCAGCATCCGGCCATCCGGACTGATGCGGGAGATCGCGCCGTTTCCGTCCATCGCCGTGCCGTCGCCCCCGACATTGGAGACATAGTAGCCGTTTCCGTCCCAGGCGGGAATGACGGATTCCGGCGCGTCGAACCCGTCCAGAACCCAGATTTGCGTGAGGGTAGGGGCGGACGGGGCTTCCGCCACGGGAGCGGGATCCGGAGTGGGCGCGGGCGCATCGGCAGGCGCGTTCTCCCCGGCGGAACATCCCGCCAGAACGAGCGCGAGAAGAGAAGGAGCGAGGATCGAGCGCGTCATGCCTCCGGCGCTACCACGCCGGAGGACTTCAAGGCAAAGCCCTAAGAAGACGCTAGCTTGCGTCAGGCGGCCGACTCCAGAGCCGCAAAGGACTCCATGCCGGCGATTTCGGTCTTGAACCGGCTCAGCAGCGAGTCGAGCGTCTGGGTTTCCGAGCTGAGCGCGTAGCAGGCCGCGGTCGCTTCCTGCACCATGGCGGCGTTTCGCTGCGTGACCTGGTCCATGTTGGTGACGGCGCCGTTGACTTCGGCGAGACCCACCGCCTGCTCGCGCGAGCTGGTGGTGATGTCGGACACAAGCGCGTCGATGCTCATGACCTGGG
>JBARXH010000159.1:0-2798 GCA_049647245.1 Litorimonas sp. | reverse complement strand
CCTGCAGCAGCGAGCGCGCATTCGCGTCCAGCGTCGTCTCCCAGAGCTGATCGGGGTTCATTTCACCGAGGCCCTTGTAGCGCTGGATCTTGAAGCCCTTGCGGCCGATCTCGAAGATGGTTTCGAGCAGCTGGGCCGGGCCGTTGATGGCCACCGCGTCCTTCTCGCCCTGGCGGAACCAGGCCGTGCCGTCATAGGTCTCGCGCAGGGCTTCGCTCATCTGGTGCAGACGACGGGCATCGGACGAGTCCCGGAACGCCGGGCGCAGCGCGTAGCGTTCCGCCACGCCGCGCACTTCGCGCTCCACCACCAGTGCGCCGTCATCGTCGTAGCGCGCGGTCCAGCCGTCCTCGCCCTCGTCGGCGATTCGGTCCAACCGGGCGGACGCATCGGCCAGCAGGGAGGCGTCCTCCTCCGCGCTCAGCACGCCGGCTATGGCCAGCTGCGACACGATGTTGTCCGGCGCGCGGTGCTTGAGCCGGTCGATCAGCGACTGCGCGGACAGCGCTTCTCGCGCCACGCGCTTCAGGTCCTCGCCCGAAACGACAGCGCCGGACGCGAGCTCCAGCCGCGCATCCTTGGAGCCGGCGTCGATCAGATATTCGTCCAGCTCCGCCTGGTCCTTGATGTACTGCACGCTCTTGCCGCGCTCGACTTTGTAGAGAGGCGGCTGGGCGATGTAGAGATAGCCGCGCTCGATCAGCTCCGGCATCTGGCGGTAGAAGAAGGTCAGCAGCAGGGTGCGGATGTGCGCACCGTCCACGTCGGCATCGGTCATGATAACGATCTTGTGGTAGCGCGCCTTGTCCGCGTCGAAGTCCTCGCGCCCGATCCCCGTGCCGAGCGCGGTGATCATGGTGCCGATCTCCTGGCTGGAAAGCATCCGGTCGAAGCGCGCACGCTCCACGTTGAGGATCTTGCCCTTGAGCGGCAGGATGGCCTGGTTCTGGCGGTCGCGCGCCTGCTTGGCGGAACCTCCGGCGGAATCGCCCTCCACGATGAAGATCTCGGACAGGGCGGGGTCGCGCTCCTGGCAGTCGGCGAGCTTGCCGGGCAGGGACGCGATGTCGAGCGCGCTCTTGCGGCGGGTCAGGTCGCGGGCCTTGCGGGCGGCCTCGCGCGCGGCGGCGGCCTCCACGATCTTCTGGATGATCTGCTTGGCGGATGTCGGGTTTTCCTCGAACCAGTCGCCCAGCGCTTCGCCCATGGCGGATTCCACCACGGGGCGCACTTCGGAGGAGACCAGCTTGTCCTTGGTCTGGCTTGAGAATTTCGGGTCCGGCACCTTGACCGAGAGCACGCAGGTCAGGCCTTCGCGCGCATCGTCGCCGGAGATCGCGACCTTTTCCTTCTTCGCGATGCCAGACTGGGCCGCATATTTGTTGATGGTCCGCGTCAGCGCACCGCGGAAGCCCGCCACATGGGTGCCGCCGTCGCGTTGCGGGATGTTGTTGGTGAAGGCGCGGACGTTTTCGTGATAGCTGTCGTTCCACCACAGCGCGGCCTCGACTGTGATGCCGTCGGATTCCTTTTCCACCACGATGGGCGCGTCGATCACGGCCGTCTTGTTGGCGTCTAGATGGCGCACGAAGGCTTCGATCCCGCCTTCGTAGAACAAAGTCGTGACGATGGGGTCTTCCGGGCGCTGATCGGTCAGCGTGATGTTCACGCCCGAGTTCAGGAAGGCCAGCTCGCGCAGGCGCCGTTCCAGAGTGTCGCGGTCAAAATCGACCATGGTGAACGTGTCCTCGGACGGCATGAAGCGCACTTCCGTGCCAGTCAGCACCTTGACCGTGCCGTCGCGCCGGGTCTCCTCGGGGGCGTCGCCCACGACCTTGAGCGGGGACACGGCGTCGCCGTGGGCGAACTCCATCTCGTGGACCTTGCCGTCGCGCCAGATGCGCAGACGCAGCCAGACCGAGAGGGCGTTCACGACCGACACGCCCACGCCGTGCAGGCCGCCCGAGACCTTGTAGCTGTTGCTGTCGAACTTTCCGCCCGCATGGAGTTGGGTCATGATGACCTCGGCCGCCGACACGCCCTCTTCCTCGTGGATGGCGACGGGGATGCCCCGGCCATTGTCTCGCACGCTGACCGAGCCGTCCGGGTGCAGCGTGACTTCCACCTTGTCGGCATGGCCCGCGAGGCTCTCGTCGATGGAATTGTCGACGACCTCGTACACCATGTGGTGCAGGCCCGAGCCGTCATCCGTGTCGCCGATATACATGCCCGGACGCTTGCGAACGGCGTCGAGCCCCTTGAGGACCTTGATCGAATCCGCGCCATATTCGGCGGGTTCGGACGGAGTGGGAAGAGGCTGTGCGGGATCGGCCATAAGTGTCGAATCAATGGTGGCGGTTAAGCCCCATATATAGGGTCTGGACGCCCTCAATGCACGGATTTAGACCGGAATCGCAACATGTTGGGAGGCATGGAGATGAGGGCGGATCCACGGGCGACACGGACACTGACCGCCATCGGCATGGCGCTTCTGATCGGCGGCTGCTCGCCCGCCCCCTCCCCCCGGATCGAGACGGCTGCGAACCATGCGCGCAGCGCTCCGTCAGAGGACGGGTTCGACTGGACAGTGATCGACGCCTATCGCCCGCAGGGCGCCGTTGCCGGCCCTGCCGAGATGGATGCCCGCCTCGACGCCCTCGCCGAGGCCTTTCTGCACGATGCGGACCCCCGGGACGAAGCGGCCCGCCAACTCGTGCTGCAGGTCGACGCCATGTCGCCCCTTGCCGACCCCGAGGCCGCCCAGTCGCGGATCGAAACGTTGATGCGCGAGCTGGACA
>JBARXH010000158.1:0-12545 GCA_049647245.1 Litorimonas sp. | reverse complement strand
ATGGGTGGGTGCGTGGCTACGACGGCAGCATCTTTTCCCGCGATCTGATCGCCGCCGTTGTGGTCACGATCCTTCTTGTGCCCCAGTCGCTGGCCTATGCGCTCCTGGCAGGTTTGCCGCCCAAGGTCGGTATCTACGCCTCAATCACGCCTCTTCTCGCCTATGCGCTGCTCGGCAGCTCGCGGCAGCTAAACGTCGGCCCGACCGCTGTCATCTCCCTGATGACGGCGAACACCATATCGGAGCTGCCGGAGGAGCTGCGGGTCATCGGCGCAGCTGCGCTGGCCGTGATCGTGGGTGTCATGCTGATCGGAGCGGGCCTGCTGAAGGCAGGTTTTCTCATGAATTTCGTGTCGCGCCCCGTTGTGTCGGCCTATATCACGGGGGCGGCTTTCCTAATTATTATCAGCCAGTTACAGCACATACTTGGCGTGGATGGCGGCGGTCGCACGGCCTTCGCCATGCTTGGAAATCTTCGCGAGCAGCTTTCCGGAATCGGGATCCTGACGCTGGGAGTCGGCATCGCCGCTTTGGTCAGTTTCTACCTTGCGCGCAACAGCGTGGCTTATCAGCTCGTCAAGGCAGGCCTGTCGAGCAACATGGCGCGCATGGCGTCACGCATGGCGCCAATCGTTATCATCGCAATCTTCATACTCATCAGTTGGCTTCTATCATTGGAAGACAGAGGGCTGGCCGTCGTCGGCTTCGTGCCGGGCGGACTGCCGCCTCTCAGCCTGCCCATGGTCTCGGGACCCTTGCTCCAGTCACTGCTAATCCCGGCGGCCGTGATCGCCATCGTGGCCTTCGTAGACAGCACCTCGACCGCTCAGGAGCTGGCGTCTCGGCGGCGCGGGTCCATCAACGCGAACCGGGAACTGTTCGGCCTCGGCGCGGCCAACCTCGCTGCAGGCCTATCGTCCGGCTATGCGGTCAACGGCTCGATGTCCCGCTCGGCCGTGAATGCGTCGGCGGGCGGAGAAACGCCCCTGTCGGGGATCATCGTTGCCGCCCTCATGGCCGTAACGGCCTTGTTCCTGACGCCTTTGCTGGAGCCTTTGCCGCTCGCCGTCCTGGCTGCGCTCATCATCATCGCCTGCCTCAGCCTTCTCGACTTCAAGACTATCTGGAGGACATGGGTCTATTCACGAATGGACGGGCTGACGGCCATTGCGACGTTCCTGGCAGTGCTTCTGCTCGGTGTCCAATATGGCGTACTGGCCGGCGTGGTGCTGGCCATGGCGCTCCACATCCGCACGACCGTAAACCCGCACATGCCCTTGGTGGGCCGGTTTCCAGGAACAGAGCATTACCGCGATGCGTCACGTTTCGTCGTGGAAACGTCCGATCAGGTGAAGACCCTGCGCATCGATGAAAGCCTCTACTACGCCAACGCCCGGACGCTAGAGGACCGCGTGGCGCAAGTGGTCGCGGAAACGCCACATCTGACCGATTTGATTCTCATGTGCACGGCCGTGAACCGCATCGATGCCTCCGCACTGGGCTCGTTGGAGACCATCAATCAGCGCCTGTCGTCCAATGGTGTGAAGCTTCATTTCTCCGACATGCAGAGCCGCGTCAGGGAGCGTCTGTTCCGGTCGTCCTTCCTCGATCGTCTGACCGGGCAGATCTTCCTGTCCCAGCATGAGGCGATGGAGACGCTGCAACCCGATCCGGACTGGTCGTTCCTCGACGATCATATCGACATTCATTGACGCAGCCGCAGTGCTTGCGCCGCTCAACGGTCGGGTCTAACAGTTCCTCAAGCAAATCAGAAGGCTGCCCGGCGGCGCGACCCATTGTACGGGCACGCGACCCGGCAACCGCGATGAAAGAGACAGGCCATGCCGGACGACGATCAGTCCGGCTCCGCTGCCGCGACTCCCGCCGACACGGCGAGTGCGTCTGGCAATGTTCGGAGACGGGCGAGGCGCCAGGATTCCCAACACCGCGGCTCTCGCCGCTCGGGCGGGCGCATGGGCCGTCACGGCGGCAAGATTTTTGCGGCTATCGACCTGGGCACCAACAATTGCCGTCTGCTGATCGCCCGAGAAACGCCGGAAGGCTTCCGTGTCATCGACAGCTACTCCAAGGTCGTGCGACTGGGGCAGGGGCTCGCCCATTCCGGATCTCTGGCACAGGACAGCATGGATGCTGCTGTGGAAGCGCTGAAAGTCTGCGCCCGCAAGATGAAGTCCAAGCATGTGAAGCGCTGGCGATGCGTGGCGACGGAAGCCTGCCGCCGCGCGGACAATGGCCTGCATTTTCTCGAACGGGTCAAGACCGAGGCCGGCCTTTCGCTGGAAGTCATCTCCCCCCGCGTCGAGGCGCGGCTGGCCGTGATGGGTTGCATGAAACTGATCGACAAGACCAAGGATGTCGCTCTGGTGATCGACATCGGAGGCGGATCGACCGAGTTGTCCTGGGTGGACGTGCGCAAGCTGCGCGAAGGCGAAGACCACAAGATCCACCGCCCGCCCATCAGCGCTTGGTGCTCCCTTCCACTGGGTGTCGTCACCCTGTCCGACCGCGTGCCTGAGCATGGCGATCGCGAGCGCTGGTATGCCGACATGCGTCAGGTCGTGCGCGACGAGATCAAGGCACAGGGCGCGGAGACGCGATTCGTCCGGGCCTTCGAGGAGGGTCGGGGACATCTGATCGGGACGAGTGGCACCATCACCTCCTTGGCAGGCATTCATCTAAAACTGCCCTATTATCAGCGGGACAAGGTCGATGGCCTTTGGCTGCGCTCGCACGATGCCGTGGCGGTGGCGCGGAGCATGGCGTCCCGTTCACCAGAAGACCGGGCCAAGGAGCCCTGCATCGGCGCGGACCGGGCGCGTATGCTGGTAGCGGGTTGCGCCATCATCGATGTCATCTGCGAGATGTGGCCATCGAAGATGATCCGCGTGGCGGACCGTGGCCTGCGCGAGGGTATGTTGATCGGCCTCATGGGTGCGAACAAGCAGACGCCCCCGGCGGTCGATGCGGCTCCGGATGCGGCCGAATGAGCGACCGGAAGACACCCACGGGCTCGGAGCAAGGCCCTCGCATGAGCGGCGGCAAGCCGGACCGGCAAAAGCGGTCGCGCAAGACCAAGCCCAATGCCGACAACGCCACCCGCATGATGACCAAGAAGGTCAAGACCGCGCGGGGACGCAAGATCAGCTCGAAGCTGTGGATCGAGCGTCAGATCAACGATCCTTACGTCCAGAAAGCCAAGGAGCTTGGCTATCGCTCACGCGCGGCGTTCAAGCTGGAGGAACTGGACGACAAGTTCAGCCTGATCGGGAAGAACTCCCTGATCGTGGATCTGGGCTGCGCGCCCGGCGGCTGGATGCAGGCAGCCTTCAAGCGAGGGGCCAAGCGGATCGTCGGTATCGACATATTGCCTGTAGAGGCCGTGCCGAATGCCGAGATCCTTCATCTGGACTTCATGGCGGAAGATGCGCCCGACCAGTTGAAAGCACATCTGGACCGCGCACCCGACCTCGTCATGTCCGACCTCGCGGCGAACACGACGGGTCACCGTCAGACGGATCACCTGAAGACAGTCGCCCTTGTGGAAGCGGCGGCGGAATTCGCGATGGATGTGCTCGGCCCTGGCGGTCATTTCGTTACCAAGGTTTTCCAGGGCGGCGCGGAGGAAACGCTGCTCAGGCGGCTTCGCGACCGATTCGAATTCGTTCGTCACGCCAAGCCCAAGAGTTCCAGGAAGGGGTCGCCGGAAATCTACCTGGTGGCCAAGGGATTCCAGCCTCGGCGAAGCGATGCAGCGAAAAGTCCGTCCGACGGTGAATAGGGCTTCCCGACTCCGATCTTCGCTGATAGGGGCGGCTCGCAAATGGAACGGAGGCTCCTCATGGAGATTCGAGAAGGCCTGACCTTCGACGACGTCCTGCTGCAACCCAAGGCGTCCGACATCGTCCCCGCGCAAGCGCGGCTCAACACGCGCCTGACCCGCACGATCGAGATGAATGTCCCGCTGCTCAGCGCAGCCATGGACACGGTGACGGAAGCCCCGCTCGCTATCGCAATCGCGCAGATCGGTGGGATGGGCGTCATCCACCGCAACCTGTCCATTGCGGAGCAAGCCGAAGAGGTCCGCAAGGTCAAACGCTACGAAAGCGGCATGGTGGTCAATCCGGTGACCATCTCGCCCGACGCGACCCGTGCGGAACTGCAGCAACTCGGAGAGCGCTACAACGTCTCAGGCCTTCCGGTTACAGAAAAGGACGGCAAGCTCGTCGGGATCGTGACCAACCGTGACGTCCGCTTCGCCAAGGATCCCAACCAGAAAGTCCATGACCTGATGACGACGGACCTTGTGACGGCTCCCGTTGGCGTCAGTCAGGAGGACGCCCACGCTTTGCTGCACCAGAATCGGATCGAAAAGCTACTCATCGTGGACGATGCCTATCGCTGCGTCGGTCTCATCACGGTCAAGGACATGGAGAAGGCGCTGTCATTCCCGAATGCCTGTAAGGACTCGTCCGGCAGTCTGCGGGTCGCAGCCGCTTCGACGGTCGGAGATGCAGGCTATGAGCGGGCAATCGCGCTGATAGAAGCGGGCGTGGATGCCGTCGTTGTCGACACCGCCCACGGGCACAGCAGCGCCGTGGGCGCGCAGGTCCGCCGCATAAAGGACAGTCATCCGGACACGCAGGTAATCGCCGGCAATATCGCCACTGCGGACGCGGCTCTGGCGTTGATCGACGCAGGCGCGGATGCGCTAAAGGTCGGGATCGGCCCGGGGTCGATCTGCACGACGCGGATCGTGGCCGGGGTCGGTGTCCCGCAGTTGACGGCCATTCTCGATGTCTGCCGGGTCGCCCGCGACGCTGGCGTGCCTGTCATCGCGGATGGCGGGATCAAATATTCCGGCGATATGGCGAAAGCGCTCGCCGCAGGTGCATCCTGCGCCATGGTCGGCTCCATGCTCGCCGGAACCGAAGAAGCGCCAGGCGAGGTCTTTCTGTATCAAGGCCGCCAGTACAAGGCCTACCGCGGCATGGGGTCCGTCGCCGCGATGGCGCGTGGCTCGGCCGACCGCTACTTCCAGAAGGAAGTGTCCGATTCCATGAAACTCGTGCCTGAGGGCATTGAGGGCCGCGTCGCCTTCAAGGGCCCGGTCGGACCGATTTTGCACCAGCTGCTGGGCGGCTTGCGCGCGTCCATGGGGTATACCGGCTCGGAAACGATCGACGACTTCCACGTCAATGCGGAATTCGTCCGCATCACGGGGGCCGGACTGCGCGAAAGCCACGTCCACGACGTCCACATCGCGCGCGAAGCCCCCAACTATTCTATGCCCGGATGACCGGGTTCGCACGGTGAGGCTCGGCGGACGCATCGCAGCGGCCGAAGAGGTCCTGCAGGACATTCTGAGCCGCCGAACGCCGGTCGGCATGGCCCTGCGCGACTGGGCCAAGGCGCACCGTTTTGCCGGGTCCAAGGACCGTGCTGCCATCGGGAACATCGTTCACGATGCGCTGCGCCGTCGTAGCAGCTTTGCCTACCGCATGGATGACGACAGCCCGCGCGCCTTGGCGTTCGCCGCAACCGTGTGGGGCTGCGGTGTCCCCGTGTCACAGCTCGACTTCGGCGATGACCGCCACGCTCCGACAGGCTTGTCCGAAACGGAGCGACAGCGGCTGGGCGGCAGCATCGATCTCGACGGCGCGCCGGAATGGGTGCGCGCGGATGTGCCGGAATGGCTCTGGCCTGCCTTCCAGAACAATTTCACCGAAGAGGCAGTTTCCGAAGGACAGGCGCTTGCGCAAAGGCCTCCATTGGACATGCGGGTCAACACACTGAAAGCCGCGCGGGCCGAGATTGAGTCTGACGCGATGCCGACCCCTTTATCTCCAATCGGCCTGCGGCACGCCCCCGTGGACGGCTTCGGACGCCATCCGGACGTGCAGTCCACGGCGGATTATCAGCGAGGCCGAATCGAGATCCAGGACGAAGGCAGCCAGGTCGTCAGCCTTCTTTGCGCGGCGCAACCCGGCGACCAGGTCCTGGATTTCTGCGCGGGCGGTGGTGGCAAGTCGCTCGCCTTGGCGGCCGACATGAACAATGAAGGGCGGCTATACGCCTACGACATAGACAAGCGACGGCTCGCACCGACCTGGCAGCGCGCGGACCGGGCAGGGTCCAGCATCGTGGACGTGATCGCACCGCCGGCCGAGCGCTTGCCAGAGCTGACAGGCAAGATGGACCGCGTTCTGATCGACGCGCCCTGCACGGGCGTCGGCACATGGCGGCGGAAGCCGGATGCCAAGTGGCGCCTGACAGAGAACGCGCTGGAACGCCGCCGCGCCGAGCAGGTGACCGTGCTGGATCAGGGCTCGGCCTTCGTTAAGCCCGGAGGCTTTCTGTTCTACGTCACCTGCTCCATGCTGGCGGAGGAAAACGAGGCTCAGGTCTATGCATTCCTAGAGCGTAATGACGGATTTTCTCTTCTCTCGGCGGGTGAAGTCTTCGAGGAACGCTTCGGCGTGAACGGACCCAAACCCTGGTCCGAGGACGGGCTGACCTTGACCATGACACCGGCCTCGACCGGAACGGACGGTTTCTTTTTCGCAGTGATGGAGCGCAACGCGTGAGCGAACAGCATGACGACCTCATTCAGCAGCATGAGCGCCTGCTGATCGTCGATTTTGGCTCTCAGGTTACGAAACTGATCGCACGGAGAGTCCGGGAAAGCGGCGTCTATTCCGAGATCCATCCATTCAACAAGGTCGATGCGGCCTTCCTGCAGAGCTACAAGCCGAAAGCCGTCATCCTGTCCGGCGGTCCGGCCAGCGTTGCGGATGAGGGCAGCCCCCGCGCAGATCACGCTATCTACGATCTCGGCGTACCGGTTCTGGGCATCTGTTACGGCCAACAGGTCATGGCGGCCCAATTGGGCGGCGAGGTCGAGAAATCCGATGAGCAGGAATTCGGACGGGCCTACCTCGAGAAAACCGGCGAGTCGCCACTGTTTGCGGGGCTCACCGACCGTGAACAAGTCTGGATGAGCCATGGGGACCGGGTCAGCACAATGCCGGACCAGTTTGAAATCATTGCAAAAAGCCCGAATGCGCCTCTCGCCGCCATCGCGGATGAAAGCCGCCGTTTCTATGGCGTGCAGTTCCATCCGGAAGTGGTTCATACTGAAAATGGCGCAACCATCCTGCGCAATTTCACTCACGACATTGCCGGGTTTGACGGCGACTGGACGATGGCGGCTTTCAAGGGCGAGATGATCCAGGCGGTTCGCGACCAGGTTGGTGATGACCGCGTCATCTGCGGGCTTTCCGGCGGTGTTGACAGTTCCGTGGCGGCTGTGCTGATCCATGAGGCCATCGGGGATCAGCTGACTTGTGTCTATGTCGACACGGGCATGATGCGCAAAGGCGAGAGCGAACAGGTAACGGCCTTGTTCCGCGATCATTATGACATCGACCTGATCCACGTGGATGCGTCGGACGAGTTTCTCGGGTTGCTGGAAGGCGTCACCGACCCCGAACGCAAACGCAAGATCATCGGCGGCACCTTCATCGACATCTTCGAGCGGGAAGCCAAGAAGGTCGGCGGCGCCAAGTTCCTCGCGCAAGGAACGCTCTATCCTGATGTCATCGAGTCCGTCTCCTTTGACGGTGGACCGTCAGTGACAATCAAGTCCCACCACAATGTCGGCGGTCTGCCGGAGCGCATGGACCTAGAACTGGTGGAGCCGCTTAGAGAGCTTTTCAAGGACGAGGTGAGGGCGCTGGGTCGGGAGCTTGGCCTGCACGAGGATTTCGTCCAGCGTCATCCTTTTCCGGGTCCGGGTCTGGCCATCCGCTGCCCGGGCGAGATCACCAAGGCGCGTCTGGACATCCTCCGAGAGGCGGATGCCGTCTATCTCGACCAGATCCGCAAGCATGGCCTCTACAACGACATCTGGCAGGCATTCGCCGTGCTGCTTCCCGTCCAGACGGTCGGCGTGATGGGGGATGGACGGACTTACGACTACGTTCTGGCTCTGCGCGCCGTGACGTCAACGGACGGCATGACGGCAGACTACTACCCTTATAGCCATGACTTCCTGGGAGAGACCGCCACACGGATCATCAATGAGGTCAGAGGCGTGAACCGCGTCGTTTACGACGTGACGTCCAAACCGCCCGGAACCATCGAGTGGGAGTAGGCGACTAGCGCTCGAAGAAGGCAGGCATGTCGCCGGCGAAACCGGTCTGGCCCGACTTCGACGATCCCCGTGAAGACGACTTGGAGCGCGATGACTTGGAGTCGGAGCGCGAACGGCTCGGTTTGTCGTCACTAGATCGGGACGACCGCGACCGTGACGGCTCCCGGCTTTCCGTTTTTGCCTCAGTCTTGCGCTTTGTTTCAGTCTCGGCAGGCGTGGTGTCGTTCGCTTCGGTATCGGATGACGCGCGGGACGGGGCCTTGCGCCGACTGCGGGTCGGCTTGGGACGGCTTTCGACAGGGACTTCTTCAGGCGGGTTTTCACGTTCGACGGGCTTGTTGCGTCGGGAAGTCGGTGCGGATGTGTCCTTGTCCGACCTGGCCGATTTCTCGGCCGATGAGGAGCGACGCGACGAGGAGGACGAAGAACGACGCGAGGACCCGCGCCCGCCCGATGTATTCCCGCCGCGACCACGGCTGCCGCCACGGCCTTCACGAGGCATGTCGTCCACGCCGGGAATGTCGATCTCTTCGATCGCGTCCTTGCCCGTCAGATCAAGAATCGCGTCGTAATTCTTCTCGTCGAGCGGTGCGACCAGCATGATGGCATCGCCCTTCCGTCCGGCCCGGCCCGTCCGACCGATGCGGTGGATATAGTCTTCGCTATGGAACGGAACGTCATAGTTGAAGACGTGCGTGATGGTGGACACGTCAAGCCCGCGAGCGGCCACATCGGACGCGACGAGGAACTTGATATAGCCTTCCTTGAAACGCTCCAGCGTCTTCGTCCGCACTGACTGCGGCAGGTCACCGTGGATCGGCTCTGCATTATAGCCATACTTCGTCAGCGACTTCGCGATGATGTCGACGTCCTTCTTCCGGTTTGAGAAGATGATGCCGCTATCGACCTCTTCCTGATCGATCAGGTGGCGCAGCGCCGTACGCTTCAACTTGCCATCCGAGGAGGGGACTCGCGCGATCCGCTGGCGGACCGTCTTGGCCGTACTGTTGCGACGTGCAATTTGAACGGTCTTGGGCTGGTGCAGGAACTGATCCACCAGCCGCTTGATCTCGGGCGGCATGGTGGCTGAGAAGAACAGCACCTGGCGCGTGAACGGCGTGATCTCGAAGATGCGCTCGATGTCCGGGATGAAGCCCATGTCGAGCATTCGGTCCGCTTCGTCCACGACCAGCGTCTGAACGCCCGTCATCAGGATCTTGCCGCGTTCGAACTGGTCCAGCAGACGGCCAGGCGTGGCGATCAGAATGTCCACGCCCTTGGTCAGCTTCCTGTCCTGCTCACCGAAGGATACGCCCCCGATAAGCAAGGCCATCTCGAGCTTTAGATACTTGCCGTAGGCTTGTACATCCTCAGCCACCTGCGCGGCCAATTCGCGGGTCGGACACACGATCAGGCAGCGAGGCATGCGCGCCCGCGCACGGCCCGTGGCCAGCTTGTTCATGGTCGGCAGGGTGAACGCCCCGGTCTTGCCCGTACCGGTTTGGGCGATGCCCAGAACGTCTCGGTTCATCATGGCCGCGGGGATGGCTTGGGCCTGGATCGGGGTCGGCGTTTCGTATCCGATATCGTCGAGCGCCTTCAGGATGCGGCGGTCGAGGCCAAGTTCGGAGAAGGTGATATCAACGGGCGCATCGGCCGGGATTTCATTCAGGGCGTCTTTGGAGCTCACTAGGTGCTGTCTTTCGGGCAGGTGCCGGGCGAGATCGTCATCGCGCAGCCATGTGCACGACTCTCGCGCACTCGTCTTTCGTCACGCGCACCCTACACAGGCGGGGCGCATAATCAAGCTGTGCAAGCGGTGTGCCGGATGCATCGTCAGGCTGCGTTCAACCTATCGGTATTTGTAGGGCCGATCATCCTCGAGAGCCGGATTGTAGCGGTCCCGCAAAGCGGTCATGCGGGAGGACAGGGTGACCTCGTCGCCGTCCATATAGAGGGCGATCGGCGCAGAGGTCACTTCCAGCGGGTCACCGTCCCAGACCACCATGGTCGCGTCCGCACCGACCCGGCGTTCGCCAAGATCAACACCGAACCAGCTTGCGGGAGTCGTGGTGATCGCCTGAATGGCCGCCGCGTAGGGCAGGCCCTGAGCAACGGCATTGCCCGCATGCTGTGCCAGACCGCCTGCCTTGACCACACCGAGAGACGACAGGCCACCGATTGCATATTCGACCCCAGCCTCCTCCAGAACCACGACATTGTCGAAGGACGCATTCACGGAGTCGAAATTGTCCGGCAGGTTTTCAAGCGGATCGACCACGACCCGTATGCCGGCTTCCGCAAGGTCGTCGGCGACAAGGTGCGCTTCTTCCGCCCCGATCACAATGATATCGAGGGCAGGGACGTCCTGCTTGATGCGGATGATCCTCAACAGATCCGACGCGCGGCTCGCGCTGATCATGAGCGGCATGTCTCCAGACACGACCTGGCGAAAGGCGCGCGCGTCGCGGCGCTGGAACACATCGCCTTCCACATGCTGGAGATAGCTGCGGCGTGCATCGTCGATCGCGCTGCGGAGCTGCTGGATCGCCGCCCCCCGCGAGCCGCCTGCGCGCGACGCGCCGGCCTGGCCGAGTGCGACATGCATGAAGGCGCGCTCCGAGACGAGGGAGTCGTTGGAATTGTCCAGCTTCGCCACCGCGCCGATGCCACCAAAGATACGGTCTCCGTCCGGACGGGTCACGATCGCCGCATGCGTCACACCGCGACGGCGTGCATTGGCTATGTGCACTTCGCGCGGATTGAAGGAGTCCGCCGCAAGGACTGCGGCCGAGAAGAGATCGGTTTCCGCCTGGGTATCGTTCGTGGAGGCTTCGCCGCCAATGTCGACGATGCCGAGCGTCGAGTAGGGCGCGACAAGGCCCGTGCTGATCCACGCACCCGTCACGGTTTCCACCCCGTCCGGGGCGCGAAGGCTGGTGCCCATGGCGGCGATCCGGCCATCCACGATGCGCATGTCGACCGTCCGGGTCGCGCCGCTATCTTCGATGAAGGTCGCATTGTCGAGAAAGAGCGAGGATGCGGAGGCTGGAGCGGCCAGAGCTGTAGCGACGACCGTGGATGCTGCCGCGAGCAGGATGGAGCGGATCATCGTTGCGCCTCCGGGAAGGTGATTTCAGTGCCCAGTCGGAAATCCGACATGGGTTTCAGGCCGGTCTGCCTGTCGAACATGAGGGCCCCGTCCATATAGACCTGGTCCGGCTTGGCGTATGTGGAGAAGGGATCCGCGCTCCAGACGATCAAGTCTGCGCGCTTGCCTTCTTCCAGCGTGCCTGTCTGGTCGAGAATGCCCAAGCCCTTGGCCGGATTGGTGGAAAGCCATGTCCAGGCTTCGTCGCGAGATATGTCGAGGCCGGCGCGGTTGCCGTTGGCCCAGGCCTTGGCGACTTCCTGGTTGAGGCGCTGGACGTTCTTGTCGTCGTCCGAGTGGATCATGGCGCAGGCGCCCGAGGCATGGACGAAGGGGATGTTCTCGAGAATGCCGTCATACGACTCCATCTTGAAGCCGTACCAGTCAGCCCACATGGCGGAGCAGATATCATTTTCGGCCAGAAGGTCACCGATCTTGTAGCTCTCCACCGCATGGTGGAATGTCGTGACCTTGTAGCCGAATTCCTTGGACAGATCGATGATCTGCGCCATCTCGTCCGCACGGTAACAGTGCATCTGGACCAAGATGTCGCCGTTGAGCACACCGGCCAGCGTCTCAAGTTGGATGTTTCTGGTTGGCTCCTCACCGTCCTCGATCTTCTGTTTGTATTCCGCGCCCTTGATCCAGTTGGCACGGTATCCGGCCACATTGCCCATGCGGGAGTCCGGACCGCCACGGTTGCCATAGACCCGCTTGGGGTTCTCTCCGCACGCCATCTTCAGCGTATAGGGCGCGTCGGGGAATTTCATGGCCTGCACGGTGCGCGCGGGCATGTTGCGCAAGGTCACGCCGCGGCCGCCAAACAGATTGGCCGAACCGGGCAGGATGTGCAGCGTGGTCACGCCGCCCTGCAGAGCTTCGTCGAAACCGGGATCCTGCGGCCAGACACCATGCTCGGCATAAACCTCCGACGTGATAGGGGAGGTAACCTCGTTGCCGTCTCCATGCGCATTGATGCTGGGCGTCGGATAGTTTCCGAGATGGCTATGTATGTCGATGATGCCGGGCGTGACGAAGCGACCGCCTGCATCCACGACTGCCGCGTCGTCCTTCTCCAGATCTGTGCCGACCTCCGCGATCCGGCCATCGACGATCAAGACCGAGTTGGAGTCGGTCGCTTCGCCCGTTCCGTCGATGACCTGCGCGTTGACGATCAGTGTCGTCTCGGACGGCATAGGCTGGTAGGTGCGTGGGAAGGCC
>JBARXH010000157.1:0-1514 GCA_049647245.1 Litorimonas sp. | reverse complement strand
TCAGCAGCATTTACTAAACCATTTCCGTCTGTATCACTATGTTTTAGATCAACCTGTGTATATCTAGAACTTGCCCAGTCACTAGCAGCAGAACCATACCACGCATCACGCGTACGAGATCGAGTTGCTCCTGTTTTACCGATTGCATAACCTAATGTCAATAAGTCTTGCATATCAACGACACCATCATTGTTTGTATCTCCTTCCCAAACACAGTCTGCTAATACACATTTCTCTTCTTCGGGAATAGTAATATCTAGAATGTCCACTCTAATTTTGATAGAACGACAATTAGCATTTGGAGATACACAATATTGTACTTCAAATTCATCTTGTCCTGTCACTTGCTGCGCAGGTGTATACAATAAAACCTTCTCTCCTACTACACGCTGACCATACACATCTTGGTCAATTGTCTGAAAGAAAGCCACTTGACCTAAATCACCTTGAGAAATCACTTCAAATGAATGGTAGTCAACAGGTACAGCATATTGGATTGCTAGTGGACTATTTTTTGCCACACTTAACTCAACAGTTGAAGCAGCAGGCGCAAAGTCATTGACGTAGATGTAAACAGTCGCTTGTTCTACACTTCCATCATTCAAAGTCACTTGATATCGAAAACGATCAACCGAATACGGATTATTTACCATAGTCTGAAATCCAGCACTTGGCTTGTAAGTTACCAACCCTGTACCTGATTCTGCTAGTGTCCCAAACTGTGGTTGTTGTAAGATAACGACGCTTGCAAAATTAGCTGCGTCAACATCATTCTCTAGAAAGTCAATTTCAACGACTGTTCCTACAGGTGTATACGCATAATCATCAATGGCAAACAAGCTCGTTGCTTCCGCATCTATAATTTGCACATTAATCGTCTTCGTGACTCCTCCATTCACAAAAGTAAACTGATCGTCGCCCGTAGCTCCATCATTTGGAACATACATCCAAACATCTTCACTATTGTCAATGAATCCTTTGGAAGGCTCTACTTGTAATTGGAAATTCTCTAACGAAGTTAGAATAGATTGGGGCGTGTTCTTCTTAGTGTAGAGTTGAAGTGTTTCGTCCGTCGCTGTATTTTCAATCACAGAAATACTAACTGTCGCATTATCACAAACACCAGCTTCGTTGCATACTAAATATTCTACATAACCAATACCATTGAAATCTGCTTGTGGCGTATAGGTAATACTTCCATCAATATTCACACTTACATTCTCTGCCCCTGCAGCTACTAGAATATCTCTAACCTCAAGTGTCCCATTCGGATTATCCTGCATATCGTTATTCAGTACAGCCAATTGTACCGCTGTCGCTGATGCTGTCTGACCGTAATCATCCATTGCCAACACAGCAGACTCTTGTACATTGATAATATAAGTTTGACGGACAGTTACAAATCGGTCGGTAAAATATTGAACAGTAAATGTATCTTCTCCTGAGAAGCCATCATTGGGAATATAGACGATTTTGTTAAATCCAACGACACCGATCGTGCCTAGGTTATCGCT
>JBARXH010000156.1:0-6428 GCA_049647245.1 Litorimonas sp. | reverse complement strand
GAGCTGGACCCGGCGGGGGGGACCCGCACGGTGCGCGAGCCGCTTACCCCGATGCGCGAACCCGTCCGCCTCGCCCTGTCGCGCTACGCCCTGTCGGACGCGGTGCAACGCACGGACATCAAAACCTCTCGCCGAGACTTCTACGACGGGGAGCGCGCGCGCCTCTCCGCCCTGTGCGGGGCGGACGAAGTGCTGTTCCTCGGCGCGGACGACAGGCTCCGGGAAGGCTCCTTCACGACCCTGTTCGTGCAGAACGGCGGACGGCTGCTGACGCCCCGTGCGTCGGAGGTCGGCGCGCCGGGCCTGCTGCCGGGTGTGCTGCGCGCCGACCTGCTGGCGCGTGGTCTCGCCGTGGAGGCGGACATCACTCTGCCCGTGCTGCTAGCCGCGGATGCGGTCTTCGTCGGCAACAGCCTGCGCGGACTCCTGCGGGCGGAGCTCATCTCCCCAGATAGGGTGTAGGCGAAGAGGATGTAGGCGGAGGGGGCGAAGACGCCGGGCCTAGTCGGGAGACGCGATCCGGGCTAGCCTGGCTCCATGAGCGGCATTCTCCAGGCATGGACCATCGACGGACGCGGAGAGGCGACGCCCGCTTCGACGGAAACGTTCGAGCCTCCGGTGACGGACGGCTACCGCTGGTATCATTTCGACCGCAACGATCCCACCACGCAAGCCCTGTTCGAAGCGGATGCAGGCGTTGACACGATCGCCGCGCGCACCCTGATGGCGGCGGACACGCGGCCCCGCACCATCGTGCGCGGGCGCGACGTGCTGATCAATCTGCGCGGCGTGAACCTGAACGAAGGCGCGAACCCGGAAGACATGATCCCGCTGCGCTTCTTCATCCAGCCCGGCCGGGTGATCAGCTGCAACGGCAAACCCCTCAAGGCCATCGGGGACATGGCGGAACGCCTTTCCACCCAGACCGTGTCGCGCACGCCGGGCGGGTTCATCGCGTCGTTCGCGCTCGCGCTGATCGAACGGATGAGCCCGACCATCACGGACCTCAACGAACAGGTCGACGATCTGGAAGAGCTGATCGACGGCACGGACCGGGGCCGGTACGAAACGGCGCGCGCCAAGGTCGCGGACCTGCGCCGTCAGGCCATCCTCCTGCGCCGCTACCTCGCTCCGCAGAAGGACGCGCTGACCGCCCTGTCGCAGCACCAGCTGCCCTGGATCGAGGCCGACGACCAGCTACGCCTGCGCGACGCCGCCGACCAGGCGACCCGCGTCGCGGAAGAGCTGGAAGCGGTGCGCGAACGCTGCGCCGTGGTGAAGGACCAGCTGACCGATATTCGCGCCGAAGAGATGAACCGCAACATGCTGATCCTGTCCGTGGTCGCGGCCATCTTCCTGCCCCTCAGCCTGATCAGCGGCATGATGGGCATCAATGTCGGCGGCATGCCGTGGGTCGAGAACGAAGGCGGCTTCTGGTACGTGACTGCCATCATCACGGTGATCGGCGTGATCCAGTTGGCCGTGTTCCGGTTGTTGCGGTGGCTTTGACGCCGGATTGGGTTGCCTCGGATTGAGCCGGCGCCAAATCAGGTCCGCTGACGTTCAGCATGCCCGGCTTGTAAGGCCGTATTAAACAACTTGTCCCACTATGGGGCATGACCTGCCCCTCGTCCCATTCCATCGCCGCCCTGCCGCCCAATGAACGGGAGCGGCTCGCCCGGCTCCGCGCCCTCGGCGTTCTGGACACGGCGGAGGACCCGGAACTCGATCAGGTAACCGAGCTGGTGCGCATGGTGTTCGGCGTGGAGACCGCGCTGGTCTCCCTGGTGGACGAAGACCGGCAATGGTTCAAATCCAGGCGGGGCCTGGACGCGACCGAAACCTCGCGCGACCTGGCCTTCTGTGCCCACGCCATTCTCGAAGAGGACGTCTTCGTCGTGCTCGACGCGTCGAAGGATGCGCGCTTCCGCGACAACCCGCTGGTGGCGTCGGGACCGGAGATCCGCTTCTACGCCGGCGCGCCGCTCGTTACGGAGGACGGCTTTGCGCTCGGCACGCTTTGCGCGATCAGCGCGACCGCCCGCAAGTCGTTCGATGCCGAGGAAAGGCGTACTCTGGCCGAAATGGCCAAGGTCGCCCTGACCCTTCTCACCCGGCGTTCGGAAAACGGCGAAGCGCTGGACCGGCTGCAGCGTGAGCGCCAGCGCGAGGCGGACCGGATCGACCAGATGACCCAGGTCATGAAGCACATGGGCCAGGGCGCGATGCTGATCGATGCGGATGGCCTGTGCGAATATGCCAATCCCCGGGCGCATGTCCTGCTGGACCTGCAGGACAATGTCCGGCTCGAAGGGTTCTATGTCGACCCCATGATCGACGACAGCGTCGAACGGGGCCTGCTCGAACCGGAGCTGGCCCAACGCTACCGCGCCGTCGTTCGCGGCGGGGACGCCGACAGCTTCGACCTGCCTGTGCCCAGCGGTCGCATCCTGCGCTGCGACGTTCGCAGCCGCCCCGGCGGAGGCTGCATCCTGACGCTCAGCGACATGACGGAGGACCGGAAGCGCAAGGAGGAACTCAGGCAGAGCAGCCACGAACTCCGTCTGCTGCTCGACCACCTTCCATCGCTCGTTTTCCACAAGGATGGGCAGAATAATATCCTGCAAGTCAATGCTGCTGCGGCCGAGTCCCTCGGCATGTCCCGCGCGGAGGTCGAAGGGCAGTCCTGTGACGTGCTCTACGACCAGGAGGTCTCGGCCGGATATTATGCCGACGATCTCGAAGTCATCCGCTCCGGCAAACCGAAGCTGGGCATCGTGGAACCCTACGCGCCCAAGGACGGCGAGTGGAGCTGGATCAGCACGGACAAGATACCCTACACGGACCCCGTGACGGGGCAGCAGCACGTCTTCGTGGTCGCCACCGACATCAGCGCGCAGCGCAACGCCGAAGAGGCCGCCAAGGCGCAGCTCGCCAAGCTGGAAGCGCTCTACAACAGCGCGCCCGCCATGCTGCACACGCTCGACCCGCACGGCGTGATCACGTCGGTCAGCGACTTCTGGGTGGAGGTCATGGGATATGAGCGCAATGCGGTGATCGGACGTCACTTCAACGATTTCGTCCACCCAGACTCCGACGATCCTTTCGCATCCTGGAAGATCAAGGTCTTCACCCGGACGAACATCATGAAGGACGATGCGCTGCGTCTCGTCGATGCGTCGGGGCAGCCGATCGACGTGCTGGCCTCGTCCGTTCCGGAATATGCGCCGGACGGGTCAGTCAACCGGGTCATCAGCGTGCTGACCGACGTCACGGAACTCCTGTCCACGAAGGGCAAGCTGGCGCAGGCTCAGAAGATGGAATCCGTCGGGCAGCTCACCAGCGGCCTGGCCCACGACTTCAACAACCTGCTGGGCGTCATCGTCGGCAACCTGCAACTGATCGAACGCGGGCTGGACGACCCGAAAGCCCGGAAGCGCGCCTCGGCGGCCTTGTCCGCAGCCGACAGCGGCGCGGAGCTGACCCGGCGTCTCCTCGCCTTCTCGCGCAAGCGCGACATGGACGTCGGCGCCGTGAACGTGACCCGGTCCCTAGAAGAGTTCGACGGCATGGCCCAGCGGTTGATCGGGGAGACCGTCGATCTGCAGACCTGCCTGACTCCGGACCTTCCGCCCGTTGTGGCGGACGTCTCGCAGCTGGAATCGGCCGTGCTGAACCTTTGCGTGAATGCGCGCGACGCCATGCCGGACGGCGGCGAGATGACGCTCGAGGCGCGACCGGCCGACATAGGCCCGCAGGAAGCCGAAGCGGAACAATGCGAGCCGGGCCGGTACGTCAAGATTTCCGTGACCGACACCGGCGAAGGCATGGACCGCGACACGCTCGACAAGGTGCTGGAGCCCTTCTTCAGCACCAAGGATGTGGGCCAGGGCACGGGTCTGGGCCTGTCCATGGTCTACGCGTTCGTGAAGCAGGTGGGCGGCTTCATGAGGCTCTACAGCGAACCCGGACGCGGCACGACCGTGTCGCTCTTCCTGCGCACGGCCGAGGCGGAAACGCCCGCCTCGTCGCCCGCACGGGAGCGTGACGTCTCGGCAGGTCTGCCTATGAGCGGGCGAATACTGGTCGTAGAAGACCAGGAGGCGGTCCGCGACGTGGCGGTCAGCCTTCTGGAGGAAATGGGGTTCACTACCCGCACGGCAGAGTCCGGGGACGCCGCGCTGGTTGTCCTGGAGTCAGATCCGGCCTTCGACCTCGTCTTCACGGATGTGGTCATGCCGGGGTCGTTGGACGGTGTCGCTCTGGCGAAGGCCGCGCATGCGCGGTGGCCGGACCTGCCCTTCGTCTTCGCGACCGGATACGCCGAAGCCTCGCTCCTTCGCTCCGGGGGCATCCAGTCCTCGCGCAATCTCGTCAACAAACCCTACCGCCGCGAAACGCTGGCCGAAACCATTGGCGACGTGCTGGGCCAGTCCCGGCGCGCCGCCGCAGACAAAACACCCCGGAAGGAGAGCGCCGCATGAGCCTCAAACCCATCCTGCTGATCGTGGACGATCTGGAACACGTCCGGGACTTCTACCGCGACGTGGCCGAGGAAGGAGGCTGGACCGTCGTCGAAGCCTATGACGCGGCCACGTTTGACACCGCGATGAGCCAACCGCACGACGCCGTCATGCTCGACCTCGCCATGCCGTCCATGACCGGGATCGAAGGGCTGGAACTCATGGCGCAGCGCGGGGAGACCGCGCCCATCGTCATCGCCAGCGGGCAGGACGAGAACTTTCTGAACATGGCCATGAAGCTCGGCCGGGACCTCGGCCTGAACATGACGCTCCGCCTGTCGAAACCGATCCAACTCGCGCGGCTGGAACGCTCGCTCGACCTGCTGAAAGCCGAAGTGGCCAAGCGGAAGGGGCAGGCCGCTTCCTGAAACGGCCGACCTTTCAGATCCCGCTCAGCACTCGATGACGTTCACGGCCAGCCCGCCCTGGCTGGTTTCCTTGTACTTCGAACTCATGTCGAGGCCGGTTTGGCGCATGGTCTCGATCACGGCGTCGAGGCTGACGATCATCTGCCCCGGCGCGTGGAGGGCGAGGCGGGCCGCATTGGCGGCCTTGACCGCGCCGATGGCGTTGCGCTCGATGCAGGGGATCTGGACCAGCCCGCCCACCGGGTCGCAGGTCAGGCCCAGATTGTGCTCCATGCCGATCTCCGCTGCACTCGCCACCTGCTCAGGACTCCCGCCCCACACGGCGCACAACCCGCCCGCCGCCATGGAGCAGGCCACGCCGACCTCGCCCTGGCAGCCCATCTCCGCGCCTGAAATGGAGGCGCGCTGCTTGTAGAGCAGCCCGATGCCGCCCGCCGTCAGCAGGAAGCGCCGGGTCTGCTCCACTTGCAGCGTGCCGTCTTCATCATGGCAGTAATGGCGGATCACTGCCGGGATGATGCCCGCCGCGCCGTTGGTCGGCGCGGTCACCACCTGCCCGCCCGCCGCGTTCTCCTCGTTCACGGCCATGGCATAGACGTTGAGCCAGTCGAACAGGGCTTCGCGCTCATTAGGCGGGGCGGAGGTCAGCTTGGTCCAGAGCTTGGAGGCCCGGCGTTGCACCTTGAGCGATCCGGGCAGCAGCCCGTCCGCGCGCAGGCCGCGGTCCACGCTGTCCATCATCACGCCGGCGATCCGGTCGATCCGGGCCAGCGTGACTTCGCGCGGGCGCTTGGCATCCTCGTTGGTCAGGATGATGTCCGCGATCGACGCGCCTTGCGCCGTGCAATGATCCAGCAGTTCGGCGGCGGAGCCGAACTGGAAGGGACCGACGGCGTCGCCCGTATCGACGATGTCGTCCTTGGCGGGCCGGGAGAGCTGGGCATGGCTGGCGATGAACCCGCCGCCCGTGGAATAGTAGGTCCGCGCGTCGAGCGTCGCGCCGCCCCGCGTGGCGACCATTTCCATTTCGTTGGGATGCAGGCGCGTCGGGGTCTCGTAGTCGACCGTGACGACGACTTCCGTGCCATCCGGAAGCGTGCCGCAGGACTGGAGCGCGTCCAGTGCGGCCTCGGCCTGCGCCATGTCGATGGTTTCGGGCCGGAAGCCCAGCAGGCCCAGCCTGGCGGCGCGGAAGGTGCCGTGACCCTCGCCCGTGAAGGCCAGGCTGCCGCGAAAGATCATTTCGATGCGGTTGGGCCGCGGGCGTCCCTCCTGGGCGGCCTTGTCCAGACGGCGGCGGTACCGCGCGGCGATGCGCATCGGGCCGACCGTGTGGGACGAAGACGGGCCGACGCCCACGCGGAATATGTCGAGCACCGACAGCATGGGTCACCGACTATCCGCTTGCGCGCGCTTGGCAATAGGGGACGGCGCGGGCAAGGCAGTGCTTTGACGCGAAAGGGGCGCGCCCATGAGCCGGACACTCAATCTGTGGATCGCCGTCGGCCTGGCGCTGGGCTTGGCCGTGGGGCTGGGC
>JBARXH010000155.1:0-1903 GCA_049647245.1 Litorimonas sp. | reverse complement strand
GGGCGACCTACCGCTCTTCACGGCCGCTCCGCCGCCCCCGGCCGCCCCCGTGCCTAGCGTGGTCGAAGACGCACTGGCCGCGGTCGACCCGGACGCGCTGAGCCCGCGCGACGCACTGGACCTCGTCTATGCGTTGCGCGCCAAACTCGGCGGAAAGGACTGACATGCCCCGGACGCTGCTTGCCATTCCCGACCGCGCCGACGCGCCCGATACGGGCATCGACCCGTTGACGCTGCGGCTGGACCTCGACGATGCGGCAAAGGAAGGCCGCGCGGCCGTCCTCGCCGTGCTGCGGGACAGTCATGCCAACGCCATGGCCTATGCGCGCGAAATGTTCGATCGCGGACGGCTGGACGGGTTGGAGACGGCAAGGCTGATCGCCGCCGTCCATGACGACATCGTCACCGCCATCTGGGACTATGCGCTGGCGCACGAAGTCCGCGCGTCCAATCCGACGGAAAGCGAACGCGTCGCGCTGATGGCGGTGGGCGGTTATGGCCGGGGGGAGATGGCGCCATTTTCGGACCTCGACCTCCTGTTCCTCTCCAACGACAAGAAACCGTCCGCCCATGTAGAGCGCCTGACGGAATTCGTGCTTTACATGCTGTGGGATCTCGGCCTGAAGGTCGGGCACGCCGTGCGCACGGTGGATCAGTCGATCCGCCTGGCCAAGGAAGACCAGACCATCCTGACCGCTCTGCTGGATCTGCGCCATCTGCGCGGGGACGAGGCGCTGGCATCCGAACTCTACACCCGTTTCCGGCGCGAAGTGACCAAGGGGTCCGGCCGCGCCTATATTGCCGGCAAGCTGGCGGAGCGAGACGAGCGCCACGCGCGCGAGGGCAATTCGCGCTACGTGATCGAACCCAACATCAAGGAGGGCAAGGGCGGCTTGCGCGATCTCCACGTGCTCTACTGGATCGCGCGGTTCCTCGACCAGGACGGCCAGCTGGTCGATCCGCAACAGGCGGAAGACTATGTCGGCATGGGCCTGTTCGACGCCCCTGCCGCGCAGCGCTTCGAGCGCGCGGCCGACTTCCTGTGGCGCGCGCGGCACAATCTGCACTGGATGAGCGGGCGCGCGGCGGAAACCCTGTCCTTCGACCGCCAGGTGGAACTGTGCCGCAAGATGGGCCACGCCTCCGGACCCGTGGAGGTCGCGGTGGAGCGCTTCATGCGCGAATACTTCACCAACGCCAAGGAAGTGGGCGCCCTGACCCGGATCGCCTGCGCGAAGCTGGAAGAGAGCCGCGCGATCAAGATTCCCAACCTGTTCACCCTCATGCCGGGGTCGCGCCGCAACCTGAGGAACCCGCAGCTGACCCTGACCACGGGACGTCTGAACTTCCGCGATCCCCTTCAGATCAAGTCGGACCCCAGCCTGATCCTGCAGTTGTTCGAAACGGCCGGTCGCCGCAATGTGGACATCCATCCGGACGCGCTGTCGGCCATCGATTTCCGCCGCAACCTGATCGACGCGGACTTCCGCCGCGACCCGGACAATGCCGCGTTGTTCATGCGGCTGCTGGACACGGCCAAGGCCCCGGCGACCACGCTTCGTATCATGAACGAGGCGGGCGTGCTCGGCCGTTACCTGACAGAGTTCGGCGGCATCGTCGCGCGGACCCAATTCAACATGCACCACGCCTACACGGTGGACGAACACACGCTGCGACTGGTGGACGAGGCGGACGATCTGATCCGCAACCGCCGCGCCGAGGAGATGCCGGAAGTCAGCGAGGTCGCGACCGGCTTCAACCGGGAAGAGCGCCGCATCCTGATGCTGGCGGCTCTCCTGCACGATACGGGCAAGGGGCAGGGCGACCAGTGCGTGGAAGGCGCGCAGCTTGCCCGCCGCGCCTGCCGCCGTCTCGGCAGGTCCAAGGAGGTGACGGACACGGT
>JBARXH010000154.1:0-5177 GCA_049647245.1 Litorimonas sp. | reverse complement strand
GCTCCCACTGGGCGGAGACGCCCACATTGACGAAGGTTTCCGGGTCGGCCGGGCCGAAGGCGCGGCCCCCGGCCAGGGCGGGACGGCCGAAATCGGCGACGCCCGTGACCTCGCCCGTGGGGCGTTCATTTGTGCGTTGCAGGCCCAGCACGCTGCGCGCGCGCGACAGGTTCGCCGCCGCTTCGCGGACCGTGCGGTTGGCCGAAAGGCCCGCCTCCACCAGCGCATCGAGACCGGCATCGCCGAAGGCCGTCCACCAGTCCTGCGCCGGATCGGCGGCAAGCGGTTCCAGCCCCGCATCGAGCGCATAGGCGGCCGGAACGGTCTGCAAGGGATCGGGCGGCACATAGTCCTCGCCCACCGTCGTGCAGGCCGCAAGGGCGAGAGCGGACAGAGCCGGGATCAGCTTTGAAATCATATCGGAAACACGAGCGCGCACGGGCCTACTCCGCCGCCTGCAGGCCTGGGGCGTCCCCGTCGGGGTCGCGGCCGGCGATCTCCGCATCGAGCTTGCGGGCGATATCGCCCGGTGCGCCCGTCCCGCGCGCGAGCAGCGCATAGGCGGCCGGCACGGTGAACAGGCTGACCAGCGTGGAGGTGATGACCCCGCCGACGATGACCCAGCCGATGACGGAGCGTGTCTCCGCCCCCGCTCCGCTGGCGATGACGAGCGGGACCGCGCCCGCGATCGTCGTCACGCCCGTCATGACGATGGGGCGGAAGCGCGTCAGCGAGGCCTCGCGCAGGGCGGCGGTGAATTCCCGGCCCTCGTCGCGCAGCTGGTTGGCGAACTCCACGATCAGGATGCCGTTCTTGGCCGCCAGCCCGACCAGCATGATCAGCCCGATCTGGCTGTAGAGGTTCAGGCTCGCCCCGGTCAGCTGCAGCGCGGCCAGCCCGCCCACGGTCGCGACCGGCACGGACAGCATGATCACCAGCGGGTGGCGCAGGCTTTCGAACTGCGCCGCGAGGACGAGGAACACCACGCCGATCCCGAAGGCGAAGACGAACAGCAGCGACGAGCCCGTTTCGCGCAGCTCCAGCGACTCGCCCTTATAGTCGAGGATGACCTGTTCGGGCAGCACGTCGCGCGCCACCGCCTCGACATCGGCCAGCGCCTCGCCCAGCGAGACGCCTTCGGGCAGGTTGGCTTCCACCGTGATGGCCCGGACGCGGTTGTAGCGCGCCAGGGTCCGCGACCCGCCGGTTTCCTCCAGGCGGATGACGTTGGACAGCGGCACCAGCGCGCCCGTATCGTCGGACCGCACGAAGATGTTGGTCATGTCGTAGGGTGTGCGCTGGTCGGAGCGTTCGCCCTCCAGCAGCACGTCATACTCCTCCCCGTCCTGCAGGAAGGTCGTCACGCGGCGCGAGCCCAGCATGGTCTCCAGCGTCCGGCCGACCTCCGCGACGCGCACGCCGAGCGCGTTGGCGCGGGCGTAGTCGATCTGCACGCGCAGCTGCGGCTGGGTTTCCTTGTAGTCCCAGTCGAGGCCGGGATAGTCCAGCCCGCGCGCGTTCATGGCCTCGAACAGGGTTCGCCGCCATTCGCTCAGCTGGTCCCAGCTGCCGCCGCCCAGCGTGATCTGGAGCGGTTTCTGCGCCCCGCCCCCGCCAAAGCCCTGCCGCATCACCGGAAAGGCGCGCACGCCCGGCAGGTCGGACAGGGACGCCCGGACCTCGTTCATCATCTCGAACCCGTTGCGCCGCTCGCTCCAGTCGGAGAGCACGGTGATGACCACGCCCGTATTGAAGTTGGAAATCTGTCCGAAGCCGCGCGGCGTGCGCACCAGAAGCCGCTGCACTTCGCCCGCTTCGACCAGCGGCATCATGCGGCGCTCCACCTCGTCCATATACTCCAGCATGTAGTCGTAGCTCGCGCCTTCCGGACCGTTGACAATGACGAAAAACGCGCCGCGGTCCTCCGCCGGGGCGAATTCCTGCGGCAGCGTGTCGAACAGAAGCCAGCTGCCCAGCCCCCCGCCCGCGATCAGCAGCAGGCCCAGCACGGGCAGGCGGATGACGAGGTCGAGACCGCGTCCGTAGGCGGCCTTCAGGGCGCCGAACGCCCGGTCGAGCGCCCGTGTCACCGCATTGTCGGCCGTGCCGGGCTTCAGCACCTTGGACGCCAGGGCGGGCGACAGGCTGAGCGCTACGAAGCTGGAGATGGCGACGGCCGCCGCGATGGTCAGCGCGAATTCGGAGAAGAGCCGCCCCACATCGCCCTGCAGGAAGGCGATGGGCACGAAGACGGCGATCAGCACGATGGTGGTCGCCACGACGGCGAAAGCGACCTGACCCGCGCCGCGATAGGCGGCCAGCAGCGGGCTTTCGCCGTATTCCTCCATGCGGCGGTAGATGTTCTCCAGCACCACGATGGCGTCGTCCACGACCAGCCCGATCGCCAGCACCAGCGCCAGCAGCGTCAGCAGGTTGATGGAAAATCCCATCAGCCAGATGGCGAGGAACGCGCCGACCAGGCTGACCGGCAGGGTCACGGCCGGGACCAGCATGGCGCGGAAGCTGCCGAGAAACAGCAGGATCACGCCCATCACGAGCAGCGCGGCGAGGCCCAGCGTCTTGTAGACCTCGTTGATGGCACCGGAAATGAAGACGGAGGTGTCGTAGCTTTCCTTGATCTCCATGCCTGGCGGCAGGGTGGGGTTGATGCGCTGCGCCTCGGCCTGCGCGTCGCGGGCGACCTGCACCGTGTTGGCCGTGCTCTGGCGGATGATGCCCAGCCCGATCTGCGGGACCGTGTTGCCGCGGAAGGTGTTGCGCTCCTCCTCGACCCCGAACTCCACCCGGGCGATGTCGGACAGGGTCGCGCGGTAGCCTCCGGCCGTTTCCACGATGCCGAGGCGCTCGAAATCCCCGATGTCCGTGAAGGCCCGGTCGAGCCGCACGGTGAACTGGCGATCGGCCGACTCCACGCTGCCGGCCGGGAACTCCACGTTTTCCGCGCGCAACCGCGCTTCCACGTCGGATACGGTGATGCCGCGGGCCGCCATCTCGGTGCGGTCCAGCCAGATGCGCACGGCGAAATCCTGCGCCCCGCCGATCTGCACCCGCGCCACGCCCTCAAGCGCGGAGAAGCGGTCCACCAGGAAGCGGTCGGCATAGTCCGTCAGCTCGGGCACGGTGCGGCCCTCGCCGATCAGGTTGAGCCACATGATGACGTCTTGATTGGAATCGACCTTCGAGATTTCGGGCGGATCGGACTCTTCGGGCAGGTTGTCGAGAATGCCCGAGACCCTGTCCCGGATGTCGTTGGCGGCCGAATCCACGTCGCGCGAGACATAGAAGGTCACGTCGATGTTGCTCTGCCCGTCCGCGCTGGTCGAGGTGACCGTGTCCACGCCCTCCACGCCCGCGATCCGTTCCTCGATGATCTCGGTGATGCGCGTCTCCACGATGGAGGCGGCCGCGCCGGGATAGACGGTCTCGATCGACACGACCGGCGGGTCGATGTCGGGATATTGGCGCAGCGGCAGCTGCAGGAAGGCCACGATGCCCGCCACGAACAGCAGCAGCGACATGACCGCCGCCACGACGGGCCGCTTCACGGACAGGTCGGACAGGAACATGGCGGCCTACCTCTTGGCGCGCGACAGGAACTGGCCGAGCGGGCTGCCGTCCGCGTCGTTCACGCTCACGGGGCGCACGCTGGCGCCGGACCGGACCTTGAGCGTGCCGTGGGTCACGACCCGCTCGCCCGCGCGCAGTCCGGAGACGATCTCTACTTCGCCCACGCGCCGCGCGCCCGTCACAACGGGCCTGCGTTCCACCACGGCCGTGCCGTCACCCTCGGCCGGGCCGACCACATAGACCGCGGCCTCGCGTCCGGAAGGGACCAGCGCGCCCTCGTCGACCGTGACCGACCGGCGCGGGGCGGAGCGGACCTCCACGGTCATGAGCAGCCCCGGCTTCAGCACGCCGTCCGCATTGGGCAGCACGGCCCGGACGAGCACGGACCGCGTGGCGGGATCGATGAAGCTGTCGATGGTCTGGACGTCGCCTTCGAAGGTGCGCTCCGGCAGGGCGGAGGCCCGGGCGGTGACGCGCATGCCGGGCTGCAGCGTCGTCAGGCGGGTGGCGGGCACGGGGAAGTCGAGATTGAGTTCGGAAATGTCGTCGATGCGCACGATGGGATCGCCCGGGCGGACGGTCGCGCCCCGGCTGATGGTGCGCAGGCCCACCACCCCGTCGAAGGGGGCGCGGATCACGCGGTCGGAGCCTTGCGCGGTCGCGCCGTCGAGCCGGGCCTGCGCCACGGACAGGTCGCGACCGCGGGCAAGAAGCTCGCTCTCGGCGAGCGCATTGCGGTCGAACAGGCGCTGGGCGCGTTCATACTCCTCGCGCGCGATGCTCACGGCGGCCTGGGCCTCGGCAACGCTGGCGTCTTCCTCGCTCGCGTCGAACTGCACCAGCATCTGGCCGCGACGGACCTGCTCGCCATCGTCGAAGCCGATCCGGCGGACCGTTTCCGTGACGTTGGCGCTGATCAGCACGGATTCGGCGGCGCGCAGCGTGCCCACGGCTTCGATGCGGTCGAAGAATTCGGTCTGGGTCGCGGTCTGGACGATGACTTCCGGCGGCATCCCGCCGCTCTGGGACAGGGCGGGGGCGTAGGCCCCGATCGCAACCAGCGCGGCCAGGAGGACCCGGCGGACGGGCGCGGAGCGCGGGGTCGGAAACGTTGATCTGGCCACGGCGATGGGGTCCTTCCCGGAGTCCGGATGCGAGGACCGCCTTGGCGGGTCCGGCATGGCTCCTTCAAGCCTCTTACGGTCCGGGTCGCACTTTGGCGTGCCTGCGTCCATCACTCCTTCGTCAAGACAGCCTTGCGGTTGGAGCAACCCCGCGTCCCGGATGCAGGCTTCAGACGGGACCCATCATATCGACCCGCCCGCCCGCGACCACGGCGCGCACGCCATAGACCGTCTCCAGCCTTTCGGCCGTCAGCGTGTCCGAAGGCGGCCCGTCCGCCACGATGCGGCCCTCCTGCATCCAGATCAGCCGCGAGGCGTAGCGCGCGGCCAGCCCGATATCGTGCAGCACCACCAACGCGCCGCCGCCGCCCGCCACATAGTCCGCGATCAGGTCCAGAATGCGGAAGCGGTGACGCGGATCGAGCGCCGCCGTGGGTTCGTCCGCGACCAGCAGCGGCGCTTCGG
>JBARXH010000153.1:0-7216 GCA_049647245.1 Litorimonas sp. | reverse complement strand
GTCCTGGACCGGTCCCGCGGTGGTCCTGCCTGTAGGAAGGGGAGTAGGGCAGGGAGGAGTGGTGCAGGTTGATCTGCAGATCGCCATCGTCGTCCTGCACATAGTGGAAGGTGTATTCCACCTTGGTGTCCGATCCGTCCGGGCCGGTGAAGTAGTAGTTGCCCATGGCCACAGCGGAGTCGCTATCCGTGTAGACCGCGTTGTTCTCCCAGCGCACGTCGGTCCAGCCGCTGATGGCGAAGCCATTGTCTTCCGTGCCGGCGCGGCCGATGAAGTAGTCCAGCGCCTCGTCGAAGGTTTCGCGGAACTGGTCGTCGGCGGCCAGGGTCGGTTTGAACATGACGGGGGTCATGCCGTAGGCGTAGAGATCGTTGATGTGCGAGGTGGCGCGCGCCTTGTAGTCGCCATTGTCGGAATGGACCTTGGAGATCGCGATGATGCCTTCGCCCCACTCTTGCTGGGCGGCCAGAACGTCGGCTTCGGTGACGCGGTCATAGGTGCCGGCTTCCGCGACACTGGCGCAGGCGGCGAGGGTGAAGGCGGAAGCCGCGAGGGCAGCGGCGGCGATATACTGTTTCATGGGGTTTGCTCCTTGATAGCCTGATAGGTCCCTTGCGGCGGCGATGTAACAAACTAACCTTATAGTAGAAGCATAATGGTCGAATATATAGTATAGGTTCGCCCTAATCCTGATTTCCGGCAAGCCTCATGTCGAACCGTCACACGCGCACAGCTCGCGGGCGGACACCGCGCAATGTTTTGCCCGGAGTTATGTTGGCCGAAGCGCCTCGGACTTAACGGTGCGCGGATGACGGATTCGTTTTGGTATGTTCTCTACATCGTTGCCATGGCTGCGGGCGCGCTGCTCTTCTTCGCGTGGAGCCGCTCGCCGAAGGGCGTTCCCAAGGACGAATACTGGGTTGCCATGGTCATCCCGATCTGGTCGGGGCTTGCCTACCTGTCCATGCTGACCGGGCAGGGCATCATCACCGGGCCGGACGGGGAGCCGTTCTACATCGCGCGCTATCTGGACTGGGTGGTCACGACGCCGCTCCTGCTCTGGGCGCTGGCGTCCACGGCGCACTTCTACCGCCCGCACGACAGGCCGCTGCTCGCCGGGCTGATCATCGCGGACATCATAATGATCCTGTCGGGGCTGATGGCGGACTGGGCCGTGGAGCCGTGGGCGCAATGGACGTGGTTTGCGGTCGGCGTGGCCTGCCTGCTGATCATCATCAAGATCACCTGGGGCACGCTGCGCCGCGTCGCCTACGACCAGGGCAAGGCTCTGGGCGACGCCTACGTCAAGGTCGCCGCCTTCCTGTCCGCCGCCTGGGTGGGCTATCCGCTGATCTGGGCGCTGGGTCCGACGGGGATAGACGTGATTGGCGGCGGTCTGAGCGTGGCGTTGCTGGTGCTGCTGCCGATCGCCTCGAAGGTCGGCTTCTCGGTTCTGGACCTTTACGAGCTGCGCAAGCTGGGCGCCGTCCGGCCGGGCTTCATGCCCAGCCGCTCCCGCCATCCGGACGCCGCCCGATAGGGTTCAGTGCATCCACATCCGGTAGAGCCAGTAGAGCGCGGCCAGCAGCACGAAGAGCCCGACGGTGAACCAGCCGAAATGCTCTTTCATGATGGCTTCGGCGCGCGCGCCGAACGTCTTGACGATCCACGCCACGAGAAAGAAGCGCAGGGACCGCGCCAGGACCGACGCGGCGACGAAGACCGCGAAATTGATCTTCAACGCGCCGCTCATGATGGTAATGACCTTGTAGGGAAACGGCGTCAGTCCCGCGCCGAAGACGGCGACGGCCCCGTAGGTTTCCACCCGGTTGGCGAAGTCCGCGACCGAGTCCGCCTTGCCCAGCGCTTCGAGCACCGGCATGGCCAGCGCGTCGAACAGCAGCAGGCCCAGCACATAGCCGAAGATCCCGCCCAGCACGGAGAAGACGGTGGCGATGGTCGCCAGCCGCCATGCCCGCTCCGGCGCGGCCTGCACCATGGGGATGAGCATCACGTCCGGCGGGATCGGAAACACCGAGCTTTCGATGAAGCAGATGCCGGCGAAGGTGCGTTCGGCGTTCGGGTGACGGGCGGCCACCTTGATGCCTTCGTACCAGCGTTCCAGGAATGCGAGACGGCCCTTCATGGGATCGGGCTAGTGGCGGTTGGCCAAGGCGGCGTAAAGGCCGAAATGCGGCAATCGACGGCCAGTCGCGTCAGGGCTGCGCTCAGGCCGTGCCACCGCCCATTTCCCGGATGAAATCATCGGCGGCGGAGATGGATTGCTCCATCTCGGCGATCAGCCGCGCCACATCGTCTTCAAGATCGGCCGTTTCCGCGTCCAGCGCTGCAATGGCCCGGGCGTTGAGGTTGTGCTTCAGGAACAGGACGCGGTCGTTGAACACGCGCAACACCGGATCCATGGAGGCGGTGGCGGCGTCCATCTTGTCGCTCAACTGTTCATATCGGGCCTGCGTGTCCCTCAACTGGCGTTCGGACGAGCGGCGCAGCCCTGCATCCGCATATTCGTCCAGCTCGGACTCCCACTCGGCGAACAGGTCGCGCGCCACGCGCTTGACGGACCGGACCCGGTCGCGGACCTGTTCGGCCTGGCCGTCGGCGCGGTCATAGGCGGCAGACAGATCGTCATAGGTCCGCTCCAGCTCGCCCGCCTCGACGGACACGACCGCCCGGAAGGCCTCCAGCGCATCCTCGAACTCTTCCTTGGCCTCGCCCTGTTCCTTCGCGACGTCCCCCACGCGGTCGACCAGGATGTCCCGCTTCTCGATCCCGAACCGCTCCTGAATCTCGTAAGCCGCCGTCGCACAGCCAGAGAGCGCGACCGGCGCTGTGGCGAGAAGAGCGAGGGGGAGGAAAAGACGGTGCGGCATGGTGGGCTCCGGGTGGGTATCCGTGATTAAGCGGGGCACAGGCGTCAAAGTTCCCTGAAACCCACAAGGTCGGCCCTAGAACAAGCCTCATTTAGACAAAATCAGGAAAATGGTGCCCCCACACGGACGCGGGTATCATCGAAAATCAATGACTTAGCGAACGTCGGTAGTAACCGCGTCGTAACTATCGCAAAGAAAAACCCCGACGCGACTGCAATCGCGAACGGGGCTGAATGTCTTCAAGAAGCCTGTGAACTTCCCGATCTGTATAGCCCAGAATGGGCCGGAGCGCCAGCAATAATCCTGCGCCACTTCTGCGGGGTGGCGGCATGACTGACACCGTTCGGAAGCTATCGAAGCAACAGGCGTGGCGGAAGCGCAACCCGAAATCATACATCGCGCACCTCGCGGTTGGCGCTGCGCTGCGGCACGGCGTTCTCGAGCGCCAGCCCTGCGAAGTCTGCGGCGCTGACAAGTCGGAGGCGCATCACCCTGACTATGACCGCCCGTATGACGTGACCTGGCTCTGCCGGAAGCACCACAAAGCGCTGCACGCGCGGGAGGCTGCGGCATGATCCCGATCAAGACATACAAGCCCGGCACTGAGCTGCGGGTGGAGCGGCGTCCTAGCGAAAAGGGCCAGACCATCAGCGTTCGCCTCTGGGTCGAAAATCAAGACGGCGACCTAGTGCCGTCGCGGCACGGGGTAAACCTTACACCCACGCAAGCGCTGCAAGTCGCGGCGGCAATCATGCGGGAATGGGCTGTCGGGGAGGAAGTCCGATGACCGACTTCGCCCCTCATTCAAGCACACCGGACGTCATCCCGTTCAACTCGGCTGCGGCCTATGAGCCGATAGACCTCGGCCAGTTGGTCCACGACCCGGACCTTATCGGACGGGCGGAAGCGTCTGGCGACCTGATCATGATCTGCGAAGACCCTGCGGACGTTGTGGCGTTCTCCCAGCACGGGATTGCAGCCGTCGCGACCGAACGCGGCCCATGGCTGCGGGATGACTGCCACCCGCTGCGAAGCGAAGGTCTTGGCGAACAACTGCGCATCTACTCGAGCGACCGGGACCGGCTGCACGAGATTGCGGGCGCGCTGGTCAAAAGTTTCACCTGCACGGAAGTCTTCTACTCGGAGCGGACGGACGAACCGAACCTGTCGGCATGGTATGCCAAGGCTAATAATCCAGCCAACGGCAACGCTGAATATGACTGGCACGGGGAAGACGCAAAGCGTCGCGCTAATCCGTTCAAGGCGGCATCCGGCCTATTTGGAAAGCCTGTCCCAGCGCGCCGGTGGCTTGTTGACGACTGGATCCCCGATCAAGAGGTGACGTTGCTCTATGGTGACGGCGGCACGGGTAAAAGCCTGCTGTCCCTGCAACTGGCCGTCGCGGTGGCATCCGGCACATCATGGGCGGGCTTGTCCACGAAGGCCGGTCCTGCAATCTTTCTGTCTGCGGAAGACTCGGAAGACGAACTGCATCGCCGGTTGAAAGACGCGGCACTGCAAGCCGGAACCGACCTCGCTGGCCTGTCACACCTCGCCTACGCGTCCCTAGCAGGCCAAGAGGCGCTTTTGGCAACGGATGGGGCATCGCTAAAGCCTACGCCCCTCTATGGGCTGCTAGAGGCCGAAATCGAGGCCAAGAAGCCGTCTGTCGTCGTGCTGGACACGCTGGCCAACCTTTATCCCGGAAACGAAAACGACCGGGCCAAGGCCACGCAATTTGTCGGGTTCCTGAAACGGCTGGCAATCGAGCATGATCTGGCCGTCGTCGTCCTCGCTCACCCGTCCCTGTCTGGCCTGTCCACGGGTTCGGGCATGTCGGGTTCGACCGGCTGGAACAATAGCGTTCGGTCGCGGCTGTATATGAGCCGGATCAAGGACGGCGAGCATGAGCCGGACGTGGACGCCCGCACCCTGTCCAAGAAGAAGAACAACTATGGGCGGGTAGGTGACGAGATAGCCATGCGCTGGGATCAGGGCGTGTTTGTGCCCATCACGGCTAAGTCGAGTGCTGATAGCAATGTGTCCGCACAAGCGGCGTTCCTGCGTCTGCTGCGCCTATACAGGGACCAAGGGCGCACCGTGTCACCCAACCCCGGCGTTAGCTATGCGCCTACGCAATTCGCTGCACATCCATCCAGCGACGGCATGACCAAGGGCGCACTCAAGCGCGCAATGGAGACACTGCTGTCAAGCGGCAAGGTCATCATCACGTCGCACGGTCCAGCCAGCAAGCGTCGCTCCCGGCTCGAGATTGCGGGGGAAGACCATGACTGATCTGACCTTCCAACGCCGTTCCAACGACGTTCCACCGCATCTTCCAACGGTCTTCCAACGCCCTTCCATCCCCCTTCCAACGGGGTGCGCTCTCTCTCCCCATACCCCTAGGGCGTTGGAACGCGCCTTGTGTGGCGCTCAACGCCAGCGCTCGGGCACGGTGGCAGGGACGCATATGGTCCCAATGCCCCGGAATAGTTTTGGGGGTGGGACCGACGCTGGGAGTTGTTTTTCTACACACACGGGAGGGCTGCCCCATGGCTAAACCTTCCACGCTGGTGAAACGCTTTGCGAAGACGCTATCCGTCCCGACTGGCCGCATGGCCGGGAAGCCTATCAAGCTGGCCCCGTATCAGAACCGGTTCATCGACGGCGCTTTCGCCCCCGGCGTCAACGTCGGCGTCCTGTCTGTCGGACGCGGCAACGGCAAGTCTGCCCTGTCGGCAATCCTCGGTCTGGGGGAACTGTGCGGCGCATGGTCGAGCGAAGCGGAGCGCGAAATCATCATCGCGGCCCGGACGCAGGAACAGGCCAAGATTGCATGGCGCTACGTCGTGTCGTTCATCGGCACGCTGTCTGAAACCGAACAGGCCAAGTTTACGATCCGGCGGCAACCCCGCTTTGAAATCCAATACGACGACGCCAACGGCCCGCACATGCTCAAGGCTATCTCGGCGGACGGCAAGTCTGCGCTGGGTTCCAGCCCGACGCTCTGCATCTTGGACGAACGCGGCCATTGGGCACTGTCTGCGGGTGACGCGCTCGAGGGCGCGCTGCTGACTGGCGCGTCCAAGCGTGACGGCAAGGTGCTGATCATATCCACGTCGGCATCGAACGACATGCACCCGCTGTCCCTCTGGTTGGACCGCAACGCCCCCGGCGTCTATCGCCAAGAGCATCGCCCGACGCCCGGTCTGCCGGTTGACGACGAGGCCAGTCTGCTGATTGCCAATCCCGGCGCAAAGCATGGCATAGGCCCGACGCTGACACGGCTGAAACAGGACGCGGCGCTGGCCATGGAGCGGGGCGGCTCGGCTCTGTCCCGGTTCCGCCTGCTGTCCCGCAATGAGCGGGTGCAGGAAGACAATCGCGACGCCCTGCTAAGCTTAGACGAATGGCTAGCCTGCGAGACCGACGACCTGCCACCTCGGCAAGGCTCTGTCGTTATCGGGCTGGATCAAGGCCAGTCGGCATCCATGACGGCGGCCGCGTTCCTCTGGCCCGATACGGGACGGCTGGAAGCGTTCGGCGCGTTCGGCACAAGCCCGACTCTGGAAGCCCGTGGACAGTCGGACGCGGTGGGCGACCTCTATTCGACCATGCACAAGCGGGGCGAGCTGCTGCTGATGGGCAAGCGCACGGTCCCGCTAGAGCAATTCCTGCGGGTCATGCTGGCCAAGCTGGACGGGGAAACCGTCGCGGGCATCGTCTGTGACCGGTTCAAGCAATCCGAAATCTCGGACGGGCTGGACGCCATAGGCAACCGCGCGCCCGTCATCTGGCGCGGCATGGGCTTTCGGGACGGCGGCGAAGACGTTGAACGGTTTCGCCGGTCTGTCTTCGACGCCAAGGTCCACGTCGGCACGTCCTACCTGCTGCGGCACGCCATGGGCGAAGCGGCGGTGCAAATCGACCCGGCGGGCAATTCCAAGATTGTGAAGGGGCGGAGCATGGGCCGGATCGACGCGGCTTGTGCGGCCGTGCTGGCCGTGTCCGAAGGCGCGCGCATCATGGGACGCCCGACCGCCAAAACAGGGAGGTTCGCATGGGGCTGAAATCCATCGCATCGCGACTGCTGAAACGCCACGGCCAACCGGCTGTTATCTTGCGACCGGGAGAACCTACGGAAGACGCGCTTGGCACGCCCATTCCCGGTGAAGACACGCTGCACCCGGCTGTGGTGCTGCTGGCGTCGGCTGCCGTGGATCTGGAAGCGTTCGCCGGTGGCCAGACGGCATTGACCGACAACCGCGTGCTGGTTTCGGTCGAAGGTCTGGGCATCGTCCCGAACACGGACGACAAGCTGCTGC
>JBARXH010000152.1:0-7765 GCA_049647245.1 Litorimonas sp. | reverse complement strand
CCCAGGTCATGAGCATCGACGCGCTTGTGTCCGACATCACCACCAGCTCGCGCGAGCAGGCGGTGGGTCTCGCCGAAGTCAACGGCGCCGTCACCAACATGGACCAGGTCACGCAGCGAAACGCCGCAATGGTGCAGGAGACCACGGCCGCGTGCCATGCGCTCAACAACGAGACCACGCGCCTGACCGAGCTGATGAGCAAGTTCAAGGTGTCTCAGGCGGCGTCCAACGACATGGGCGCGACGAGCCCGGCCGTGGCCGCGCCCCGCGCGCCTGCAAACGCCGCGCCCGCTCCGGCCACGGCCGCTTCTGCGCCTGCAGCGTCCAACCCCGTTCACGCGCAACAGCAACGCGCGCAGGAGTTCTTCGCCGCAGGGGCCACGGCCCAGAAGATCGAACCCGATTTCGACGCGGAACAAGACTGGACGGAATTCTAATTGTCCAAGGCCACGCTTCTGATCGTCGACGACTCGGCCACGCTCCGGGCCGTCGTCCGGACGATCCTGTCCAAGGATCCGGACATCGAGATCGTCGGCGAAGCCGCCGACGCGGTGGAGGCCCGGCGCCTGATCAAGGAATTGAACCCGGACGTCATCACGCTCGACATTGAGATGCCGGGCATGAACGGGCTGCAGTTCCTCGACAAGATCATGACGCTGCGGCCCATGCCGGTGATCATGCTCTCCAGCTCCACCGCGGCCGGGAGCGAGCACACGCTGACGGCGCTGACGTCGGGCGCGTTCCATTGCATCCAGAAGCCGGCCTCCGGAAACGTGCTGGAAGCCTTCTCCGCCCTGCCGGAGCTGGTGAAGGCGGCCGCGGCCTCGCCGATCGCAGCCTCCTGGCAGGCCGCGCGGACCCGGTCCGCTCCGGTCGCGCCCGTACGGCCCAGGATCACCTTCCGGCGCAGCGCCGTCATCGGCCTCGGATCGTCCACGGGCGGGGCGGACGCCCTGCGCGCCGTGCTGTCCACCTTTCCCGAGAACTGCCCGCCGACCCTGATCGCCCAGCACATGCCGGAAGACGTGATCCGCTCCTTTGCCGCGCGCCTCGACGAAGTCGTCGCGCCCCAGGTCGCGGTCGCCCGGCAGGGCGAGCCCTTGAAGGCGGGGCAGGTCCGGTTCGCGCCGGGCGGGACCCTGGACCTGCAGCTTCATTTCCGGGACGGCTATATCTGCCGGCTCACGGAGCGGGCCGACACGGTGGGCCATTGCCCGTCGGTGGATGTGCTGTTCTCCTCCATGGCCCGCAATGCCGGACGCAACGCCGTGGGCGCGATCCTGACCGGCATGGGCCGGGACGGCGCGCAGGGCCTGCTGGAAATGCGTCAGGAAGGCGCGCGGACCTTCGGACAGGATGCGGCGACGTCCATCGTCTACGGCATGCCGCGGGTCGCCGCCGAGATCGGCGCCGTGGAGTCCCAGCATCCTCTGGCGGACATCGGCATGGCGGTTCTGGATGCGGCGAGCGTCCATGCGGCCTGAGCCCACCGCCGACTTCGTCTGGCCGAGACCGGGGCCCGACACGCTCTCGGTCATCCAGGGCGATGTGCGCGTCAGCCGCGATCCCCGGATCGTGATGTCGACCCTAGTCGGGTCCTGCGTCAGCGTCTGCCTGTTCGATCCCGACCTCGGGCTGGGCGGCATGAACCACTATCTCCTGCCGGGCGATCCGGACCAACAGGACCAGGACGGCGCGCTCTACGGGATCAACCAGATCGAATTGCTTATCAACGAACTGATGAAGGAAGGCGCGGTGCGCTCCCACCTCCAGGCCAAGATCTTCGGCGGCAACCGGATGATGGACGGCTTGACCACGGTCGGTGAGCGCAATGCGCGCGTGGCGGAAGAGTTCATCCGGGACGAAGGCATCCGGCTCGTCGCGTCCCAGTTGCGCGGCGATCGCGCCCAGAAGATCGAGTTCCATCCCGCGAGCGGCCGCGCGCGGACCCGTTATGTGGAAGAGGTGGTCGTGGAAGTCGCGCCCAGGCCCGCTCCCGTCATGGACGCAGGCGACGTGGATTTCTTCTAAGGGGCCGTCAGGGCGACACGGCGAGCGACGGTGCAAGGCAACTAGAAAAGATCGACCTCGCCCGTCACGGCCGATCCGCGGCCCTGCCCGTTCAGATGGTCGCGGGTTTCGCGCAGTTTCAGGGTTCCGATCAGCGCCGCCGCGTCTCTTTCTCCCGGCTCCGACAGGCCGGAGGCGAAGTCGGAGAGATCGCCCAGCACCTGCGTGATCCGGTCGAGATCCTGCAACGGGCCTTCCAGCCCGTCCGCCGCCCCGGCGTCCACGAGATCGCCCACATGGTGCTGCAGGCGGACGGCGTCGGCCTGCAGGCGCGAGAGCTGTTCGCCGAGGCGCGCGAGATAGGGGGACAGATCGTCCGTCACGGTCAGAGCCGCGTCCCGATGACCTTTTCGATGCAGGCCTTCATCTGCGGCGTGCTGAACGGCTTCTTGAGGAAGTTGTTCAGCCCCAGCTGCATGCCCTGCTGCAGGATGCGCGGATCGGGGCTGCCCGTGACGAGGACAAACCCGGTGCGGGCCGTCTGCGGGTTGCTCCGCACGGCGTGCAGCAGCTGCAGTCCCGTCATGCCGGGCATGTTCTGATCGGAAATGATGAGGTGGACCGGACGCGTCTGCAGACTGCGGAACGCGTCGTCGCCGCCCTTTTCCCATTGCGTGTTCTTGATGCCGATCTCGGTGAGAGCCTGCAAGATCAGGCCACGACTCGTCGACATGTCGTCCACCACGAGGACGGCAAGCGTGTCTTTCAAACTCATTTCAGTGTTCCTTGGCGGGGCAGTCGGTCAAGGCTTGGAAAATCGTCATTCCAGAGCGGGTGAAAAGGGGGTCGGTGTTGGGCGACAGGCGTTCGGAGTGTCCGAGATAGAGATGCCCGCCTGGTTTCAGGTAGCGATGGAAGCGCTTTAGGATTTCGTCCTGCCGGTCCGCATCGAAATAGATCAATGTGTTGCGGCAGAAAATGGCGTCGAACTGGCCGCGCATGGGCCACTGGGCCGCGTTGAGGTTCAGTTTCTTGAACCGGACCAACTCTCGCAGATGGTCGTTGACGCGGTAGGCCTCCATGCCGTTGGCGCCCTTGTCGCGGTCGAAGAACTTCGTCTTCAATTCGGCCGGCACCGGGTCCACCTGCTGGGCGGAATAGACGCCGCGATAGGCCTTGCGCAGCACGTCGGAGTCGATGTCCGTCGCCAGGATGCGCACATCAAGCCGGCCCGCTTCGGGCAGGATGGATTTCAGCATCATGGCGATGCAGGCCGGTTCCTCGCCGGTGGAGCAGCCCGCCGACCAGATCCGCAGGGGCGCCCCGCGCCGCACCGCCGGGACGAGCGGCGCGATGGCCGCTTCCACCAGATGCTTGAAGTGATGCGGTTCTCGGAAGAAACTGGTCAAGTTGGTCGTCAGGGAGTTCACGAAGGCCACCTGCTCCTTGCCGCCACCGGGGCCGAGCAGATAGTCGCAGTAGGCCTTGAACCCGTCCAAGTCGAGAGCGCGGAGCCTGCGCTGGATGCGCGCACGCACGAGCGTGTGCTTGTCGGGCGTCATGACGATGCCCGTCTTGGCCTCCAGCAGTTTGGAGATGGTGTCGAATTCCCGCTGGCCCAGCTCCTGCATGCCGCTGGGCGGCGCGAAGGCGGACGCGGAAGACGGTTTATGCACGGCGGCCGGGATCACGCGGCGATGCGCTCCACGTCTCCGATGACGTCGCCCAGGGAGATCAGGCCGATCATCTGTTCGCCGCGCGCGACGAGACCGGACACGAATTCGTTGCGTCCGCCCGTGCCGTAGCTGGGCGCGGGCTGGATGTCGTTCCGGTCGATCATGATGATGTTGGACGCGCTATCGGCCAGAAGTCCGGTCATGCGCCCCTCGAAAGAGGTGATCATGATGATGCTGCGGTCGGTCGGTTCCGACGGGGCGAGACCGAAGCGGGCCGACAGGTCGATGATGGGCAGCACAGTGCCGCGCAGGTTGACGACGCCCAGCACATGGTCCGGCGTGTCGGGCAGCGGCGTGACCGGGCTCCAGCCGCGGATTTCGCGCAGGGACATGATGTCGATGCAGAAATACTGCTCGCCGAGCGTGAAGGAGACGAACTCGGCGGCATCGATGCTTTCGCCGCGCGGCGAAGTTGAAACGGGCTCAGCCATGGGCGGTCCTCTTTTCGCGGTCCGACGCCGGGGCGTCTATGTGGATGCGGGGGATCATGTCGCCCGACAATTGTTCGGTATCGACGATCAGCGCCAGCCGCCCGTCGCCCAGAATGGTGGCGGCGGAGATGCCGGCGACCTGGCCGAAATTCTCTTCCAGGCTCTTGATGACGACCTGGCGCTGATCGAGGATGGCGTCGACTTCGAGCGCGCACCACAGCTCGCCGTCGGCTTCCACGATCACGGCCACGACCGCGTCGGGCCTGCGCTCGTCCGACTGGAAGCCCAGCCGCGCGCCCAGGTCGATCAGCGGCAGGAGGTTGCCGCGCACATCCACCATGCGGCCCCCATCGGCCATGGGATGGATCGAGCCCTTCTGAACCAGGATGGTTTCCACGACCGACGTCAGGGGCACGACCATGGTTTCCCCGCCCAGCCGGATCAGCATGCCGTCGAGAATGGCCAGCGTCAGGGGCAGGGTGATGGTGATGGTCGAGCCTTCGCCCGGTTTGGAGCGGATCGAGACCTTGCCGCCGATGTCCATGATGGAGCGCTTCACGACGTCCATGCCCACGCCCCGGCCCGACAGGGTCGAGACATTGTCGGCCGTGGAGAAGCCCGGCATGAAGAGCAGATTGTCGATTTCCGCATCGCTGAGGTTGGCGTCCGGTTCCACCAGACCCTTGCCCTGGGCGATGGACAGGACCTTGGGGCGGTTGATGCCCGCGCCGTCGTCGCGGACTTCGATCACGACCTTGCCGCCGCGGTGCGCCGCGCTGAGCGTGACCAGACCCTGCTTGGGCTTGCCGGCGGCTTCGCGCCCGTCCGGATCCTCCAGCCCGTGATCGACCGCGTTGCGCAGCATGTGCATCAGCGGATCGGCGAGGCTTTCGATGATCGTGTTGTCGACTTCGGTGTATTCGCCTTCGAGCACCAGCTTGGCGTTCTTGTTCACGGCCTGGGCGGATTCGCGGACCACGCGGCCCATGCGCTGGAAGAGCGAGCGGATCGGCTGGGCGCGGATCGCCATGACCGATTCCTGGATGTCCACCGTCAGCTGCCGGAAGTCCGTGATGGTCGACATGATGTTGGGATCGCGTTCCAGACCCGCCTCGGAAATGGTTTCGTCCAGCATGGCCTGGGTGACGACCAGTTCGCCGACCTGGTTGATCAGGCGGTCGATCTTGTCGAGCACGACGCGGATGGTCGCGGGCGGGGCCTTCTTTGCGGAGGCCGTCTTCGCCGCAGCCTTGGTTTCGGAGGCCTTGGCGTCAGAGGTCTTTGCGACTGAGGCCTTGGCGGTCGAGGGCGCAGCCTTTGGAGCGTCCGCCATGGGGTCGGGCAGGGGCGGCGCGGAAACGGCCACGACCGGTTTGGGAATCGAGACCGGAGCCGGCGCAAGGTCGGCGGCAGGCGGTGCCGTGAAGGCCGCCAGAACGTCCGCGTCGGCCGGTGTGGGCGGGTCCGCTGCGGCGGGCGCGGCCCCGCCTTCAGGCTTTCCCGCCGGAGCAAGGCTCTCTGGTGCCGGAGCTTCTGGTACCAAGCCCTCTGATACAGAGGTCTCGAGCGGCAGGAACTCCAGCGTCAGCTTGTCGAGGGCGAAGAACAGAACGTCCTCCACCTCGTCCCGGCTGAGCGCCGGCGGAAGGGTCATTGTCCAGTGGACGTAGACGGTCTCAGGATCGAACGCATCCATTGCCGGAACGTCGTCTGCGTGCAGCGTGATGTCCGTGGCTCCGGCCTGGCGTAGATCGTCCAGCAGTCGGAAACAGTTCAGCCCCGCCTTGGCGAGATCGTGGCTGGGCGTGAATTTCAGTTGCAGGCCGGCGGCCGGAACATTCGCCTGGGCGTCCACCGGCGTCTCCGTCGGGACGGGGCCGAACTGGGCGAGCGGATCCAGAGCAGGCGCGGCGGACAGGTCCGGCAGGGGCGCGGAGAAATCCATGGCGGGCGCGCCGCCCATTCCCGCATCGCCAAGGTCGAGGCTGACGGGTTCGAACACGAAATCGGACAGGTCTTCTTCCCCGCCGCGCGCCTCCTTGTCGATGGCTTCCAGCCGGTCGAGCGTGGGGGCGTAGGCGGCCGGGTCGATGTCCGCGCCTTCCTGCGACCATTGCACGAGGTCGGCCAGCACGTCGGCAGAACTCATCAGCAGACCGATCATGTCGTCGTCGAGCTCCAGAGACCCGGAGCGCAGCAGGTCCAGCACGTTCTCGAACGTGTGGGCGAAACCGATCAGCGCATCCAGGCCGAACGAACCCGCGCCGCCCTTGATCGAGTGGACGGCCCGGAAAATGGCGTTGAGGTCTTCGGCGTCGCTGGAGCCCTGCTCCACATCCGCCAGCTTGCCGTTGAGTTCGGACAGGAGATCGTCGCACTCGACGAAGAAGATCTCCTTGATTTCGTCTAGGCCGTCCATGGGAAGGCTAGCCTGCGACGCGGCGCAGGGCGGAGACGAGCCGCTCGCCGTCGAACGGCTTGACGATCCAGCCCGTGGCCCCGGCGTCGCGGGCGCGGGCCTTGAGCGCAGGCGCGCTTTCCGTCGTCAGGACGAGCACCGGCTTGGTCTTGTGGTCGGGATGGGCACGCACGCCCTCGATCACGCCGAACCCGTCCAGATTGGGCATGTTCAGGTCGGTCACGATGACGTCCGGATCGAATTCCTCCATCTTGGCGAGGCCGTCCACGCCGTCTTCGGCGAGGCAGGCTTCCAGCCCGGCATTCTTCAGCGTCGCCATCATGAGCGAACGGATGGTGCGCGAATCATCGATCGCGAGGACTTTGAAGCTCATGGGCTAGGCTGCCTTGATTGTGTCTTGAGTTGCGCCGGGGTTTGCGCCGGGTTGGGCGAAGACGCCCTGGTGCGTGTCCGGCAGGCCGGTCAGGACGGCCTCTGCGCCGAGCGCGCGCGCGCTGGCCCGGAAGGCGAGGAACCGCTGCAGATCGGCCAGGGAGAAGGTCGGTTCGCCCTGGGCGTCGACCTCCACGCGGCCGTCCGGCGCGGCGGACAGGCGGTCGCGCAGCGCGTCCGTCATCTCGGCGATATCCCCGACCCGCAAGGGGCTGGCGCTGCTGTCTGTCATGGCTGAGCCCCCTTGAGCGCACCGGGCCGCATGCCGGCCCGTCCCTCCCGCTAGCCGCGATTGTCTATGAAAACGTTAACCGCACCCTGTCCCGGGGCGGATCAGGGCCCGGGGCGGATCAGGGCGAACCGAGAAGACGCCTTTTCGGTGCTGTCAGACGCCCGCGCCCCATATACTGGGAGGGACCGGCTCGAACGCGCCGTGCGCGTCCAGCGTTGCGGGCTCGCCGGGGAACCAGAACGGGCCGTCCAGATCGGCATAGTCCGCCCCCTGCGCCAGCAGGTGCGCCGGGGCGATCGCCACCGTTGGAGCCAGCATGCAGCCGACGAACAGGCCCAGACCGCGCGCCCGCGCCGCGTCGCGGATGCGCAGCGCCGCGCTCAGCCCGCCGCACTTGTCGAGCTTGATGTTCACGAATTGATAGAACTCCGCGAGCGCGTCCAGATCCGCGAGCGTCTGCAGGCTCTCGTCGGCGCAGAGCGGCAGATGCCGCGCGGCCTGCAGG
>JBARXH010000151.1:0-24355 GCA_049647245.1 Litorimonas sp. | reverse complement strand
ATCGCCTGCAACGTGTCGCCGAACTCGGTTTGCGCCGGTCCGTAGTCGATGAAGAGCGCGCGTCCGGCGTTGTGGGAGAACCGGTCTGCCAGATGATCGACGAGTTGCGCGGCGGAGAGACAGACTTCGAGCAGATTGCCGTCCGTGGCGTCGGGATGGGTGCCGGGAAACAGGCGGGTCACGCTCTCCGGCGCGGCTGTGCCGTCCGTCTCGAAACGGAGGCCATCGTCCGACACACCGATCCTCCGTTCGCTCCACCCGCCTTGGGCGCGGACAAACTGGCGGATCGGCAGGCAATCGAGGAATTCGTTTCCGACAATGAGTGTCGGCGTGTCGTCCACCTCTTCGATCCTGTCGGCCCAGGCGACTTGCGCGCCGCTCGCTCCGAGTGTCCGGGCCTGAACCGCCTGGAGTGCGGCGGATGCTTCGACCAGCACGACATTGGCGGCTGCCAAACAGTCGGGCTGCAAGGCGACGGCCTTAAGCATGTCGGCCATCATGACGCCCCGGCCAGGGCCAAGTTCGACGAGGTTGAAGCGGGTCGGGCGTCCCAGATCGTCCCACGACTGGATGACCCAGAGGCCGAGGCATTCCCCGAACATCTGGCTGATTTCTGGAGCCGTGACGAAGTCGCCTTCGGAACCGAGCGGATCGCGCGTCGGATAGTAGCCGTCGACCGGGTCGAGGAGACAAAGCGTCATGTACTCCGCGACGCTGATCGGACCCGACTCGCGGATGCGGGCGGCAATGCGCCCTTCAAGCGCCGTGCGAGTCATGACTAGGCCGTCTCGGCCGTCTGTTCAGGCGTCTTGGCCGCGTAGGCTGGATCGACCGAAGCGCGCCGCGCTGCCCAGATGGTCAGTGCTAGGCCGATGACGATCATGGGAAGGCTGTAGGCCATGCCGCGGGTCAGCATCCCGAATTGCGGGATCGGGTCCGGCGTGCGGACGAACTCCACGAAGAAGCGGAAGATCCCGTATCCAAGAATAAAGGCGCCCGTCGCTAGTCCAGGGCGTGACAGGGCCTTGAAACGCCTGGTCAGCAAGCGGAGGATCAGGAACAGCACGAGGCCCTCGAGGAATGCTTCGTAGAGCTGGCTCGGATGACGGGGCAGGCTGTCCGGTGCCTTGGGGAAGATTACGCCCCAGGGCAGGTCGGTCGGGTGACCATAGAGCTCCTGATTGACGAAGTTGGTCAACCGGACGAGCCCGATCCCTATGGGAGCGCCGATCGCCGTCAGGTCGGCATAGCGCAACACGGACGTCTTCTTCCGCCAGGCCGTGTAGAGTACGGCGAGGCAGACACCGACAAAGCCGCCGTGAAAACTCATGCCTCCGCCGCGTATGCCCAGCACGATGTCCTGAGGCGCGGTCCAGATCATGCTGGTGTCATAGAGGATGACGTAGCCCAGCCGTCCGCCCACGATTATGCCGAAGAAGGCGGCGAACATCAGGTCGTAGAGATCGTCGCGGGTCGGCACGATTTCGGGCCCGCGAACGGGACCGGCCGGCAGCCAGTTCCGCCCGGCTTCCGCGACGCGCGCGGCATACATATAGGCTCCGTAGAGGCCGACAATGTAGGCGATGCCGTACCATTTGACCTGGAAGCTGCCGATCTCGAATGCGTTCTCGCTGATCCAGCTCGGAAAGACGATCGCGCCGATGAAATCGAAAGGTGTCATGCGGGGGGCTGTAACGAAGGCGTCATGCCCTTGGAACCCGCAAACGACTGAGGCAGACTGGCATTGTGAAGGTCCAGTCCCTAGGTCTGTGTCACGAAACCACGGAGCTACCCATGCAGTCGCGCAACAAGCCGCTGGCCGATCTGTCCAACCTCGTCGCCAATGCCGTTGGCGCGGCCAAGGGGGTCGGGGACGAGTTGAAGGCCGTGACCCGGTCCCAGGCCGAACGATTCGTCGCCGATATGGACCTTGTGAGCCGAGAGGAATTCGATGTGCTGAAGGCCCGGCTGGATGAAGCTCTGGCAGAGATCGAAGCGCTGAAGGCCGCGCAGGTCAAACCCAAGCGCAAGTCGACCGCCAAGATGGCGAAGGGAAATGCGGGATGACCCTGACCTCGCGCTCTCTACCGCTTGTCGCAGTCCTGGGAAGTGCCGTTCTCGCAGCGTGTGCCAGCACGAATGACGGCGTGCGTGCGGAAGCGGTCGCCGAGCTCCTGTCCGATCCCCGGGTCGGCGAGCAGGTCGACCGGGTTTGTTTCATCAATGGCATAGACCGCTTCACCCGCCGGACCGACTATTCCGTCGTTCTGACCGAGGGTGTCTCGGATGATTATCTGGTGCTTGTGCGCAGCTGCAACGGTCTGCCCTTCGCGCAGAGCCTGAAATTGTCGGGGTCGAACGGTTGCCTGCGGCCCACGGACCGTATCCAGGTCTTCGAGACGGCTTTCGGAACGGGGCCTCGCGTCGGATCCAACGCCTTCGACTTCTGTCAGGTGGAAGCGGTGTATCGCTGGGACGAAAAAGCGGCGACGGAGACCGACGCCGCTCAGTAATTTGCGTGAGTGTCCTTTGGGCTAGGCGCTGGCCGTCTTTAGGTCGGGAATGCGCAGAACCTGTCCCGGATAGATCTTGTCAGGATCGCTGAGCATCGGCTTGTTGGCCTCGAAGATTTCGGGATAGAGCTTCCAGGTTCCGTAATAAGTTTTGGAGATCGCCGATAGTGTGTCGCCGGACTCCACCGTGTGGAAGCGCGACGCGCGTCCCTGCAAGCGCGTGGATGTCTCGTCATTGACGCCGCCCACGCCTTCCACATTGCCGACCGCGAGAATGATCTTTTCCTTCATCTCCTGGCTCACGGCTTCGCCCTTGACCGTGACGACGCCGTCATCGTCGACATGGATGTCCACTCCGTCCGTGTCGAGATCGTAGGTCTTCACTTCTTTCTTCAGGCGTTCTTCAGCCTCCTTTTTGTCGCCGCCGAAAATCTTGCCGAGGCCTTTGCCTGCCGCTTTGACGAAGGGAATCATTCCAAACATGTGTCGCTCCTTGTTGCTACGGAAAGAACGGTAGGCCGACCCAGCCGTTCCGCCAAGGTGCAATCGGGCGGGGCAGGCCGCGAGTAGGGCTTGGCGCGGGGAGGCGGCTTCGCTATGGCGCTGCCAAGAATTGGAACATCCTCGGCCGCTCCACGCTTGGAACGGCAGGCATCAACGTTCAAAGGATTCGCTCATGGCCAATCTCATTCAAGCCGGCGTCAGCATCTTCGGTCTGTTCAAGATGGACCCGGCTCTGCTGGCCTTCGCGCTCATCTTTATCTTCTTTGCCGTGCTGAACTATATCGACAAGAAGCGCATCGATTAGGGCCGGCCGCGGCTTCTGAACCGGCGTGGCGCTGCTCGCCCCCATCCTGCTGCTGATCTTCGGCCTAGTCATCCTTGTGGTGGCGGGGGATGTGCTCGTGCGCGGGGCTGCGGCATTGGCCCGGCACTGGGGCGTGCCCGCCCTGATCGTCGGCCTGACCATCGTCGCCTTTGGCACATCCGCCCCTGAACTGGTCGTCAGCGTCGGGGCGGTCCTCGACGGGGTCGGCAACATGGCGGCCGGGAACGTGGTCGGCTCCAACATCGCCAACGTCCTGCTCGCGCTGGGCCTGCCCGCGCTCATAATGGCGATCCCAACAAACATGAGCGGAGTCGCCCGAAACACCTTCGTCTGCGTCGTCGCGACTTTGCTTTTCATCGGACTGGCCTATCTCGGCAACCCGCTCGCCCGCTGGCAGGGTGCGATCCTTTTTGCCGGCATCGTCATTTATCTGACCTGGATGTTCCGGTTGGCGCGCGCGGGCGTGGACGAGTCCATTCTCGAAGAAATGGCGGAGATCGAAGAGGGCAAGGACGGCCTGCCTAAATCGGTCCTGATGGATGTGCTCTATGTCATTTTCGGCCTCGTCGGCCTGTTCATCGGCGGAGAACTGATCGTTGGAAACGGCGTGAAGCTGGCGACAGGGCTGGGCGTGTCCGAGACGGTGATCGGCCTGACCATCGTGGCCATCGGCACCTCCTTGCCGGAAATCACGACTGTTATAGTCGCGACGATGCGCGGTCATTCCGAAGTTGCCATCGGCAACGTGCTCGGCTCCAATGTCTTCAACACCTTTGCCGTGATGGGCGCAGCAGGGCTCGCCGGACCGGTCATGATCGAGCCCGCGCTCTACCGCTTCGACTTCTGGGTGATGCTAGTCGCGATCTTCGTTCTCATGGCCTTCGTGCTGACCCGTCGTCCCATAGGTCGCAAGACAGGGGCGGCCTTCGTGCTTGCCTACATCGCCTACATGGCCGGCGTCGCCTTCTTCGCGATGTGAGCGGAGCGATGATTCTAGAGATCGAGAAGGATTTTCAATTCGAGGCCGCCCATTATTTCGGCCATGCCGACGCAAACGACCTGTTCAAGAAAGTCCACGGGCATTCCTTCCGGGGAAAAGTCGTCATTCGCGGCGAGGCGCAGGAGGAGAAGGGCTGGGTCCGGGACCTCTGGAAGATCGAGACCATCGTCAAAGAGGTCGTCGCGCCGCTTGACCACGTCCTGCTGAATGAGGTCGAGGGACTGGAGTCCCCGGCACTGGAACAGCTGGCCCGGTGGATATTCGACCGTCTCGCTCCGAAACTGCAAGGCCTGCACTGCGTCGAAGTGGGGCGTCCGTCCTGCGGGGAGCGCGCCCGTGTGATCGCCGCATGAAAGCGGTACTCGTCACGGGAGGCGCAGCCCGCATCGGCGCGCACATCGCGCGCGGACTCGCCGAGGACGGATGGGCGGTCTGCGTCCACTACCGAACATCTGGCGCTCCAGCGGAAGCCCTGGCGTCCGAGATCGGTGGGGCCGCCGTGAAAGCGAACCTGCGCGTTCCGGACGATGTCTCCACGCTGATCGAAAGAGCCCGCGAGGCGCTCGGCCGGCCGCTCCATGCGCTCATCAATAACGCTTCGACCTTCGATCCGGACAGCGCGGAGGGTTTTTCCGATGCGACCTTCGACCACCATGTCGATGTCAATCTGCGCGCCGCGTTGAACCTGTCCCGGGATTTTGCCGCTCAGGCACCGGGACATGGTGCAATCGTCAACATGATCGATCAGCGCATGTTCCGGCCCGCTCCGGACTTCTTCACCTACGGCGTCGCCAAGGCGGGGCTGCTCTGGGCGACGAAGACCATGGCGCAGGCCTTCGCCCCCGACATCCGGGTGAATGCTGTGGGGCCGGGTCCGACGCTGCGCAACCACACACAGTCCGTCGATGCGTTCGAACGGGAGCGCCTGTCGACGCTTCTTGGCATCGGGTCTCCGCCGGAGGAAATCGTCGGCGCGGTCCGATATCTGCTGGGCGCGAACTCCGTCACGGGCCAGATGATCGCCGTGGATGGCGGGCAGCACCTCAACTACCAGCCGATTGACTGAGCCGACCATGAGCCGCCGATCCCTGTTCCGCCGTCTGCCCCGAAACGGGGGCGCCTCCACCCGCATCTTCGTGCGTGGGCTGCTCATTCAGGCCTCGATCGGGGTTCACCCGCACGAGCATGAGAGCACGCAGCCCGTCATCATCGACGTGGAGCTCGACATGGGAGACATGGCCTTGCCCAAGGGGGACCGTCTCGCCGAGACGCTGGACTACGCCATCGTCGCCGAAGCGGCGGAGCGCATCGCGCTGGAAGCCCATGTGCAATTGGTCGAAACGTTGGCCGAGCGGATTGCCGACTGGGCGTTGGCGGAAGACGCCCGTGTCCAGCGCGTCGCCGTCTCCATCGCAAAACCCCAGGCCTTGCTTAAGGCCGACGCGGCAGGCGTGGAAGTCGTGAAGGAACGAAACCGGTGACCTCGCGCTTCGGATCCCTCAACGTCCTCGGCACGGCACTGCAGACCTGCTCGACCGACCCAATGACGGGCTGGTTCCGGGACGGCTGTTGCGAGACGCAGGCTCGGGACCGGGGGCGGCATATTGTCTGCGCCGTCGTGACCGACGCGTTTCTGGAGTTCAGCAAGTCGCGCGGCAACGATCTGACGACGCCGCGTCCGGAATACCGTTTCCCGGGTCTGAAAGCCGGTGATCGCTGGTGTCTTTGCCTCGACCGATGGCGCGAAGCCCACGCGGCGGGCAAGGCGCCAAACGTCGTTCTCGAAGCCACGCACCAGATCGCGCTGGAACGTGTCGAACTTTCTACACTTCAGGCGTTTGCAGTGGAGTCCCCGGACTCCTAGATTCGAGCGTGTGAACCCGCACGATTCGGACAGCAAGGTCGAGGACATCACGGACGAGGCGTCCGAGCCTGTCCGCCTGGCAGATATCCGCGTCCGCAAGACGGGTCCCGACCGCATCAAGCAATATGTCAAGCGACTGCCCAACAAGCCGGGCGTTTACCGGATGACGGACGAGCACGGCACGGTTCTCTATGTCGGCAAGGCCAAGGACCTGAAGAAGCGCGTCACGGCCTATACCAGCTATGACCGCCATCCGACCCGCCTGCGCCGGATGATCCGCGCGACGACCAACATGGAGTTCGTGGTCACGGAGTCCGAGGTCGAAGCGTTGCTGCTGGAAGCCCAGCTCATCAAGAAGCTGAAGCCGCGCTACAACATCCTCCTGCGCGACGACAAAAGCTTCCCCTACATCCTGGTGCGCAAGAACCATCCGGCGGCGCAGGTGGTGAAGCATCGCGGCGCAAAGAAGACGAAAGGCGACTATTACGGTCCCTTCGCCAGTGCGGGCGCCGTCAACCGCACCTTGGACACGCTGCAGCGGGCCTTCCGCCTTAGGAACTGTTCCGACAGCATCTATGAGAGCCGCACGCGACCCTGTCTGCAATATCAGATCAAGCGCTGCTCCGCACCTTGCACGGGCGTGATCGGCCTCGATGACTATGACAAGCTGGTCGATGACGCCGAGGACTTTCTGAAGGGCCGGTCCGACTCGCTGCGCCAGCGCCTTCAGGCCGAGATGGAGGCGGCCTCGAAGGACATGCGGTTCGAGAAGGCGGGCGAGCTGCGCGACCGGCTGCGCGCTTTGGCCAAGATCAACAGCGGCAATCTCGGAAAGATCAACCCGCAGACCTTTAGCGACGGCGACGTGATCGCGGTCCACACCGATGGCGGGCAGAGCTGCGTGCAGGTCTTCTTCTTCCGTGCCGGGCAGAACTGGGGCAACAGCGCCCACTTTCCGCGGCATGAAAAGGACCAGGGGCCGGAGGAGGTTCTGGATGCCTTCGTGGCGCAGTTCTACTCCGACAAGCCGATCCCCAGAGAGGTGTTCGTCTCGCATGAGTTGCCGAGCCACGACCTGATCCAGACGGCGCTGTCGGAACGGGCCGACCGCAAGATCACGGTCAGCGTGCCGAAGCGAGGCGAGAAGCGGAAGCTGCTCGAAATGGCCCGGCGCAATGCGCAAGAGGCACTGGGCCGTCGCCTCGCGGAGACGCGCAATCAGGCGAAGTTGCTGGAAGAGGTGCGCGAGTTGTTCGGCATGGAGCAGCCGCCCAACAGGATCGAAGTCTACGACAACAGCCACAATCAGGGCAGCAATGCCATCGGTGCATTCGTGGTCGCGGGGCCGGAAGGCTTTCGGAAGCGGGACTACCGGACCTTCAACATCAAGGAGACTGAGGTCAAGAACGACGATTTCGGCATGATGCGCGAAGTCCTGTCACGGCGGTTCGCGCGTCTGGTCAAGGACGACACGTTGGAATGGCCGGACCTCGTCCTGATCGATGGAGGAAAGGGGCAGCTGTCGGCCGTGACTGGGGTTCTGGAAAAACTAGGCGTTCTGGGGCGCATCACGCTGGTTGCCATCGCCAAAGGACCGGACCGCAATGCCGGACGGGAGACCTTCTACATGAACGGGCGCGATCCATTCACCCTGCCGCCGCGCAACCCGGCCATGTACTATCTCCAGCGCTTGCGCGACGAAGCGCACCGCTTCGCCATCGGCACCCATCGGGCACGTCGAAAAAAGGACATGAAATCCAACCCTCTGGATGGTATTCCGGGAGTCGGCCCCGGGCGCAAACGTGCCCTGCTGGCGCATTTCGGTTCGGCCAAGGCCGTGAAGAACGCGTCCGTGGACGAACTTTCGGCCGTGGAGGGTGTCAGCCAAAAGCTGGCGCAGAACATTCATGACTACTTCCACGAATGATCCCGGAACCGAACCGTCGCCGGACAAGGCAGGTGGGGCCTTCGCCGACGCGCTGACCCTCCTTCGGCTTCTGGCGACGCCGCTCATCATGGCGCTGATCCTCTGGCAATGGCCCGAGCCGCAGATCGCCATTCTGGCCAGCTTCCTCTTCATCATTGCGGCTCTCAGCGACATCTTCGACGATCTCTTCGGCGGGTCTGCCCGGAGTTCGGTCCGCCGTTACGGCTATCTGGACGATGCGGCCGACACGGTTCTGTTCGTCGGTGTTCTGATCGCCTTGGGCATCGTCATTGCCCGTAACGGCATGATGCACTGGGCTTGGCTCGTCCCGGTCGCAATTCTGGTCCTGCGCGAAGCGATCGTCGGCATCGTCAAAGGGTACGAGTTGTCCCGCTACGGCTGGCCCGACAATCCGCTGTCCAACGCGAAGGGCGCATTTGCCATGCTCGGTACGGTCCTGATGGTCGGATCCCCCTGGCTGACGCAGCTTCTGGACCGCATGACGGCGGGACCCGACAATGCGCTGGAGGTCTATGGTTCCGTGTCCCCGACGATATGGATCCTGGGTCAGGTCTGCCTCTGGATCGCGGCGATCTTTTCCGTCCTGTCGGGTTTGCGAATTCTTCAGTCGAAAGCGCCGGTCGAAGGTCCGACGGATGTCTGATTTCGATCTGGCCGACCGCCATCCGCTCTACTGGGTGCCCAATGCGCTGACCGTATCGCGCATCCTGCTGATCCCGGTCTTCATCATCGGCATCCTGTCGCTGGAATTCGGATGGGGCAGCCCGTTCGGACAGCTGATCGTCCTGGGTCCGCTTTTCGCGATCGCGGCGTTCACGGATTGGTTGGACGGCTATCTCGCCCGGCGGTGGAGCGTGGTGACGGGGTTCGGCCGGATGATCGATCCAATCGCGGACAAGCTCCTTGTCGCCGGATGCCTGATCGCTTTCATGATCGCGGCACAGGGCCACTGGCAGTTCCTCGTGCCGGGACTGGCGATCATCTTCCGCGATATCCTCGTGTCAGGCGCGCGCGAACATGCAGCGCTGACGGGCAAGGTCATGTCACCGACCAACCTCGCCAAGTGGAAAACGGCCTTCGAGCTTCTCGGGATCGCCGTGCTGATCGTCTGGATGCTGACCCGGGCCTACCTGCCCATCGATTCCCTCATTCCGGACATTCGCGAAGGCGCACGCTATGCAGGTCTGGGCCTGATCTGGCTTGCCGCCATCCTGTCCGTTTACACGGGCGGGCTGTATCTTCGGGATGCGATCCGGGACTAGCGTGCAGCCGCCGGGCGACTGGCTTACATCTCCCCTTGAAACCCACCCGCTTCCCGTTATGGGCCGCGCCATGTCAGACGATATCAAATACCTCCGCAACGTCGCCATCGTCGCGCACGTCGACCATGGCAAGACTACTCTGGTCGACAAGCTGCTGAGGCAAAGCGGAACGCTGGACGAGCGCGGCGAGCAGGCCGAGCGCGTCATGGACTCCGGCGACATCGAGCGGGAACGCGGAATCACCATTCTCGCAAAGAATACGGCGATCCGCTGGACGGACGCGTCCGGGCAGGAATGGCGCATCAACATCGTGGATACGCCGGGACACGCCGATTTCGGCGGCGAAGTGGAGCGCGTCCTGTCCATGGTCGATTCCGTTGTGCTGCTCGTGGACGCCGTGGAAGGCCCCATGCCGCAAACCACCTTCGTGACCCGCAAGGCGCTGGAGCGGGGGTTGAAGCCCATCGTCGTCGTCAACAAGGTCGACCGTCAGGGCGCGCGGCCCGATTGGGTCGTAGACCAGACATTCGACCTGTTCGACCGTCTGGGCGCGACGGACGAGCAGATGGATTTCCCGACCGTTTTCGCCTCCGCCATCAATGGATGGGCCGCTCACGAAGCGGGCGAGGAAGGGACGGACATGTCGCCTCTGTTCGAGACCATCGTCTCGCACGCGCCCGTCCCCGATGTGGACCCGGACGGCGCGCTCCAGCTGCAGGTCAGTGCACTCGACTATGACAGCTACAAGGGCGTGATCGGCATCGGCCGCATCCAGCGCGGAACACTCGGCAAGGGCCAGCAGGTCGTCGTGGCCTCGCCGGACGGTAAGGAGCGCAAGGCAAAAGTCGGGCAGATCTTCGGCTTCATGGGCCTAGAGCGCGTGGAGACCGACCGGGCCAGCGCTGGCGATATCGTTACCTTCACGGGCATCGAGAACCTCGGGATCAGCGACACGATCTGCGATCCGGAGCATGTCGAGCGCCTGCCGCAGCTCTCCGTTGACGAACCGACCTTGTCTATGACCTTCCAGGTCAATGACAGCCCGTTCGCCGGCCGCGAAGGCAAATACGTCACATCGCGCAACATCAAGGACCGGCTCGACCGGGAGCTGATTCACAATGTCGCCCTGCGCGTGGAGCAGCTGTCCGAAGCCGACAAGTTCAGGGTTTCCGGCCGCGGCGAACTCCACCTGTCCATCCTGATCGAGAATATGCGCCGGGAGGGCTATGAAGTCGCGATCTCGCGGCCCCAGGTGATCAACAAGGAGATCGACGGTGTCCTGTGCGAGCCGTGGGAAACGCTGACCGTCGACCTCGAAGAGGGTACGGAAGGTGCGGTGATCCAGCGCCTGAACGAGCGCAAGGGCGACATGAAGAACATGCAGCCGGACGGACAGGGACGCATCCGACTGGACTACGATATCCCGACCCGCGGCCTGATCGGCTTCCGGGGCGAATTCATGACGCTGACCAGCGGCAACGGGCTGATGTATCACAATTTCGACCGCTACGCGCCGCGCGCAGCCGCAGGCATCGGTCGCCGACAAAAGGGCGCGCTGATCTCCAACTCCACGGGCAAGGCCTTGGCCTTCGCGCTGTGGAACTTGCAGGAGCGGGGCAAGCTCTTCATCGGCCACGCGACCGAGGTCTATGAGGGCATGCTGATCGGCATCAATTCGCGCGACAACGACCTGACCGTGAACCCATTGAAGGGCAAGAAGCTGACAAACGTGCGGGCCGCAGGATCGGACGAAGCGGTCGTGCTGACGACGCCGATCGACACGACGCTCGAATACGCGCTGGAGTTCATCAACGATGACGAACTGGTGGAAGTCACCCCGGAGAGCATCCGCATCCGCAAGCGCTACCTGCTGGAGCATGAGCGCAAGAAGGACCAGCGCGCCCGGGAGGCGATGGAAGCCGAAGGTTAGCTGCGCGTCACCTTGATGGGCGGGCGCTCGAACCCGTAGATCATCGCCGCGCTCTTGATCAGGCGAGATTCCTCAGGGACATATTCATCGTCCGCCACGGCGATAGTGACCAGCGCGTCATAGATCGCCTCGCGGTGTGCGGCGTCGCTGAACCGCGTGATCGCCTTCAGGACCAGCGTGTTTCCGCCCCGGTCCCAGAGCTGATCTTCCAGCTCGTCCTTGCGGCCGTCGAACCAGGCGAGAATGTCCTCCGGCGACCGGACTGGATGTCCGAAGAATTCGAGCAGTCCGTTGGTCAGTTCAGTGAATGCCGTTTGCTCGACCGTCCGGATCTTGTGGTCGATGACGACAGCAATGGCGAGCGGTGTGAGTATTTCGTCAACTGTATGGGTGGGCGTGCTCATCAGACGATCCTCACGCGGATGGGGGCGAGGCCTTCTATCCCGCCCTCGAGTTCGTCTCCGGGAACGCAGGGACCGACGCCTTCGGGGGTTCCGGTGAACACCAGATCCCCTGGGCCGAGGTCCATGTCGCCTGCGATCTGGGCCACGATCTCGTCCACCGACCAGATCATGTCCGACAGGCAACCCGATTGCACGATGTCGCCGTTCTTGCGCAGGACGATGCGCTTGCCGTCCAGGTCGAATCCGTCCGCAGGCGTGATGGCGGAGCAGGGGGCCGCACCCGCGAAATCCTTTGCCCTCGACCAGGGGGCGCCCTTGGACTTGGCCCTGGCCTGCAAGTCCCGCCGCGTCAGGTCTATGCCCACGCCGTAGCCGTAGACCCCGTCGGGTCCGATGGCGGCCACCAGTTCGACTTCGTAATGCATGTCGGATGTGTTCGGCGGATAGGCGATCGATTCGCCACTGGGGACGAGCGCCTCTGGAGCCTTGGTGAAGATGATGGGGTCCGACCGCGCCGGGTCGCCGCCCATTTCCTTGACATGGTCGGCATAGTTCCGGCCCACGCAATAGATGCGCCGGACGGGGAACCGAGCCTCGGCCCCGACAACGGGCAGCGAGGCTGGATCAGCGGGCTGGAAAACGAAGTCGTGCATTGTCGGGCTCCTGGCGCGGCCCTATCCGTAGCGAAACGGAAAGGACCGGTCATGGAAAAACTGAGAACCGAGGATAGCCGCTTCGAGGGGCTGCCGGATTACGATTTCGCGCCCAACTATGCCGAAATCGGGGACGGTTTACGGCTGCATTATGTCGATGAAGGCCCACGCGACGGCCGACCCGTCCTTATGATGCACGGCGAGCCGAGCTGGTCCTATCTCTACCGTCACATGATCCCGACCGTTGCGGAAGCCGGTCACCGTGTCATCGCGCCCGACCTGATTGGGTTCGGCAAATCGGACAAGCCGACGGAAACATCCGATTATAGCTACTCCCGCCATGTGGCATGGATGCTGGACTGGTTCGACAGCCTGGACCTTACCGGCGTGGTTCTGTTCTGTCAGGATTGGGGCGGACTGCTGGGCCTGCGTCTGGTTGCGGCACGGCCCGATCGGTTCGCGGCCGTCGTGGCTGGGAACACCATGCTGCCGACCGGCGAGGGGACGCCGTCCGACGCGTTTCTCGCATGGCAGCAATTTTCCCAGACCGTTCCCGAGTTTCCGACGGGCAAGATCCTGCAAGGGGCGACGGTCCGGGAGCTCACGGACGGGGAAGTCGCCGCTTATGACGCCCCCTATCCGGACGAGACCTACAAGGCCGGGGCGCGGATCTTCCCGGCGCTCGTTCCCACGTCACCCGATCAGGACGGCGCGGCGGACAATCGCAAGGCCTGGGAGGTCCTGTCTGCCTGGGACAAACCTTTCGTGACCTGTTTCTCCGATCAGGACCCGGTGACAAAGGGCGGCGACATCGTGTTCCAAAAGAAAGTCCCCGGCACGAAGGGGCAACCGCACCGGACCATCGAGGATGGCGGGCATTTCCTGCAGGAAGACAAGCCCGGCGAACTGGCCGAGCTCATCATCGAGGTGGCAGGCGCGCTCTAATCGGCGATGGCGTAGCTCATCGTGACCGTGGCGCGGATGTCGCGCTGACCCGGAGCCATGGGCGGTGCGGCACTTTCCATCCGGGCGCCGGTCACGACGATCTGATCATAAGCGATCGGCCCTGAAGACTGGCCCTCGCTCATGGCCAGCAAACGGCCGAGTTCGACCCCGGCCGCGCTGGCCATCATGCGCGCCTTGATCTTGGCCTTCTCGATGGCCGCGGCCCGAGCGCTCGCCTGCGCGGCGTCCGGCTCGCTGACCTGAAAGTTCACACCGTTGATATTGTTGACCCCGGCCTTGATCATGGCGTCAATCAGCGGACCCGCGCGGTCGAGTTCCTGCGTCGTCACAGTGATTTGATTGCTGGCCTGGTAGCCAATCAGGCGAGGCTCGCCTTCAGTGCGTCGTTGATAGTCATAGCGCGGGTTGAGGCTGAGGTTCGACGTTGAGACGTCCTGACGCGGAATGCCCGCCTGGTCGAGGGCCGCGAACACGGCCCGCATCTGCTCCGAATTGCGGGCCATGGCCTCCTGAGCGGACGGCGAGGTCGTCTGCACCCCCGCAGAAACCGACACGGTATCCGGCACGGCATCGGCCGTGGCGCTGGCGGTCACATGAATGACGCCCGGCTTGTCCGCGTGGTCGCTCGCATGGCTCAGCGAGGGTAGCGCTGCGACGGGGAGGGCGATCGCAGCCGTGGCGATAAAGGCGGTGAGTCGATTGGACATGGGGAAACCTTTCTTGGCGCTCTGTCTTGGCAGGTCATTGCCAGCCTGCCAATGAATGCGTCGTGAACTACAAGGGCAAGACCGTTTTCATAACCGGCGCGGCACGGGGCATCGGGCAGGGGCTGGCTGTCGCCTTTGCGAAAGCGGGCTGTGACGTGATCGGTTGCGACCTGCGATCGGACGTGCAGACCGGCACACGCGAGGCCGTCAGGGATGCGGGTCAGACCTACCACGCGATTGAAGCGGACCTCTCCCGTGTGGAGGAGGCCATTGCCGCCACGGAAGAGGCCGTGAGCCTTGGATTCGATATTCTGATCAACAATGCCGGGATTGCCACATCCGGAGACTATGACGCCGTGCCCTTCGAGCGCTGGCGGAAAACGATCGAGGTGAATGTGCTGGGTCTGATGGCGGTGACGCATACGGCCCTACCGCACCTCCGGTCCCGCAAATCTGCCTATATCGTCAATATGAGTTCCGTGGCCGGCGTGATCGGCTCCCCTGGCATGGCCGCATACACGGCGTCGAAATTCGCGGTGAACGGTTTCACGCGCTGTCTTGAATACGATCTGGACGGGACGTCCATCGGCGTTTCCAGCATTCACCCGACGATGGTGCGCACGCGCATGACCGACGGCGTTACGCGGGCACAGAGCACGCCGGAAGTGTCCGTCGATCAGGTCGTCAAGGCGGTCATGCGGGCCATTAAACGCAGCGACCCGCAGGTCTTCGTCCCGCCGGGGTTGAAGTGGGGCTATGACATCGGCTCTCGGCTGTTCCCGGGGCGCACGCGCAAGATGATGCGCGACCCGGACCTGCAAGGCTGGAAGCGCGCGGACAAGGATGTGCCGGATGCCTGACACGCCCAAGGACTGGTCCCCCGAACTGGACCAGAGGGCAAGCCGGGAGGCTTTCGCCGAGGAGATGGGCGGCGCGGACAAAGTCGCGCGCCAGAAGGGCCGGGGCAAACTGACGGCGCGTGAGCGCATTGACGGCCTGCTGGATGAGGGGTCCTTCCGGGAGATCGGCAAGCTGGCCGGCTCCGGCGACTATGATGCGCACGGAAAGCTGATCCGATCTCACGCCTCGAACTTCATCTTCGGCCAAGGCGAGATCGCGGGGCGACCGGTCGTGGCGTCCGCCGACGATTTCACCGTGCGCGGTGGCGCCTCGGACGCTGCTATCTACCGCAAGTTCATCCATGCCGAGAAGATGGCGGCAGAGTTCGGCCTGCCGCTGATCCGGATGATCGACGGCACGGGGGGCGGCGGGTCGGTCAAGTCGCTGGAAGCCATGGGCTACACCTACGTGCCAGAGGTTCCGGGATTCGAAGCCATCGTGGAAAACCTCGATGCTGTGCCCGTCGTCGCTCTGGCCCTTGGTCCGTGCGCGGGTCTCGGGGCGGCGCGCGTGGTGGCGTCGCATTATTCCGTCATGGTGCGTGGCCTCTCGCAGGTCTTCACCGCGGGTCCGGCGATCGTCGCCCCCTTGGGCGAGAGTCTGGACAAGGAAGGCTTGGGCGGGTCGGACATCCATACGCGCAACGGCGTAGTGGATGACGAGGTCGGCAGCGAAGCCGAAGCTTTCGCCCGTGCGCGGGCTTTCTTGTCCTTCCTGCCCGACATGACCGGTGGCACGCTGCCTTTCACCACCCCGCAGGACAACCCAGACCGAACGGACGAACAGCTTCTCTCCATCATCCCAAGAGACCGCAGTCAGGCCTACTCCATGCGGACCATCATGACATCCGTGATGGATAAGGGGAGCGTTTTCGAGATGGGCCGCCGCTGGGGCCGTGCGGCGATCACGGCATTGGCGCGGCTGAATGGCTGGCCCGTAGCCGTGATCGCGTCGGACCCTTCCTATCTGGGAGGGTCATGGACGGCGGGCACCGCTGAAAAGGTGAAGCGCCATGTGGAGCTGGCGGAACGGTTCGGGCTTCCCGTCATCCACCTGGTCGACAATCCCGGTTTCATGATCGGACTGGATGCGGAAAAAGCCGCCACCATCCGGCGCGGGGTGGAAACCATGGCCTGCATCTACAAGGCGTCCGTGCCGTGGGCGAGCATCATCGTTCGCAAAGCCTATGGTGTCGCAGGGGCGGCCATGAGCGACCATACGCGCTTCCAGTACCGCGCCGCCTGGCCCAGCGGCGACTGGGGAAGCCTGCCAATCGACGGCGGTGTGGAGGTGGCCTACCAGTCCGAACTCGCGGCCAGTGATGACCCGGAGGCTGCGCTCGCGGCAATCAAGGCAAAGCTGGCCGAGGTCTCGTCGCCGTTTCGCACGGCGGAACGCTACGGGGTCGAGGACATCCTCGACCCGCGCGAAACGCGCCCGTTCCTAACGAATTTCATCCGACTGGCGATGAAGGACCAACCAAAGCCCTAGTAGAGCGTGGCGAGCGCCTTGGCGTCATAGTCGCGAAGCTCGTCCTCGCGGCCGTCCTTGATCTTGGTCGCCCATTCCGGATCCTGCAGGACCGCGCGCCCGACGGCGACGAGGTCGAACTCATCCTTTTCCAATCGTTCGATCAAATCGTCGAGCGACCGCGCTTCGGAATTTTCGCCCTGGAAAGCCCCGATGAAGTCGGAGGACAGGCCGACGCTGCCGACCGTGATGGTGGGCAGGCCGGTGAGCTTCTTGGCCCAGCCCGCGAAGTTCAGATCGGACCCTTCGAACTCCGGCTCCCAGAAACGGCGTTGCGAGCAGTGCAGGCAGTCCACGCCCGCATCCACGAAGACGCTCAGCCAGCGTTCCATCTCCTCCGGCGTTTCGGCAAGGCGTGCGCTGAAATCCTGTTGTTTCCACTGCGAGATGCGAATGATGATCGGCATGTCGGGTCCGACCGCCTTCCGGCACTCTCGGATCACATCCGCTGCGAAGGTGGACCGCTGCGACAGGTCTCCGCCAAACCGGTCGTCGCGCTGGTTCATGACGTCCCAGAAGAACTGATCGATCAGATAGCCATGCGCGCCGTGGATCTCGATCGCATCGAAGCCGAGGTTCTTCGCGTGCGCGGCCGAGCGGGCATAGCTGTTGACCATGTCGGCGATCTCTTCGTCGGAGGGCGGTTCCATGACCGCTTTGCCCGTGTGGGTCAGGCCGGACGGGCTGTCAGACGGAACGTCCGGATAGTGGCCCGTGCCGGGCTTGCGCATCATGCCGACATGCCAGAGCTGCGGGGCGATCCGTCCGCCTTGGGCCTTGACCCGTTCCACAACCCGCTTCCAGCCATCGAGGGCTTCGCCGTAGAATTTCGGGACGTTGGCATCGTTGCCGGCGGCCTGACGGTCCGGGTTGACGCCTTCCGTCACGATCAGTCCGACATGATTGACGGCACGGCGGGCATAGTAGTCCGCAACATTCTCCCCCGGCACGCCGCCGGGCGAGAAGCTGCGGGTCATGGGGGCCATGACGATGCGATTGGGAAGCTCGAGCGATTTGAGCGTGTAGGGCGAAAAGAGTGGATTGGTCATGGGCCGCCTCTGCCAATCCTGACCGCGTGCGTAAAGCGAAGACCGCCCCACATTCTCGATGAGGCGGTCTTCATGCGTCTGTGTCAGCCAGACTGGCTGAGCAGCCGTTTCATGGCGTCGAGATAGCCGATCCATGCGGACCGCCCTTCCGGCGTCAGGTGGACAAGCGTCTGCGGGCGCTTGCCTTTAAAGCCCTTTTCCTGCCGGACATAGCCTGCGGACTCCAGCTTGGTCAGGTGGGTCGACAGATTGCCGTTCGTGGCGTCGGTCTTGTCGCGCAGCTCCGGGAAGCTCGCGGGCGAGACGGCCGAGAGATAGGCCATCACGCCGAGCCGCAGGCGCCCGTGGATGACTTCGTCTATGGCCGTCAGGTCGAAGTCGGGTTCGTCCGTCATGGCTCAGCCCTTGCGCAGCAGGGACGGAACCACGAGCGCGACGAAGCTGCCGATCGCGCCTACGAGATAGACGGTCGTCTTGTCATGGACCGTCAGGGCGACAGCCCCGGCGATCAGAGCTGCGATGCCCGAGAACGTCACGATGCCCGACGACTGAATCCGGGTCGTGGTTCCATACGCCAAGCCTTGGCCCAGGAAGCCGAACACGACGATCAGGCCCCATACGGTCTGGTCCTGAAGGCCCAGGACGATCGAGGCGATGGCCGCGAGAAACGCCGTCGCCATGACGGCGGCGAACATGATCCAGACGGAATTCTCGACCTTGTTTCCTGTGGAGTTCGACCCGGCCATGGCATCCTGCCGTCGGCCGATGACGACATTACCGATCCCTCCGATGACGCCGAAAGCGATCCAGAGCACAGCGATCCAGTAGAGCGGAGCGGTGATGATCTGCTCCAGCAGCGTATATTGCAGACCCAGCACAAGGGTCAGCAAAAGACCCCACATCAGGCTGAAGGGTTTGCCCAGAAGCGGCGACGCTTCCGCCGAACGCGCAATGGCCGACGCGGCCTCGAGGTCCTTTATGAGGGTCTCGTTTGTCATGTCTCGTCTCCTAAGGTTTGCGATACAAACTACTCTTGACAACAGTTTTCTGCGCAGTCAAGTTTGAATTGCAAACATAACACGAAAGGAGACTGATATGATTGCATCGAACCTCAAAGCCTTCGGCCTGACTTTTGCCCTCGTAGGAGGCGTGGCAACGGCCCATGCGGCAGACGCGCCTGCCTCGAGCGTCGCTTCGACGGAAGTCCCCGTGGAAATCACGTTCCACGGCGTGCGAGCCGGGACGGTCCCGTTTTACGTGTCGATCCAGACCGAGACCGACTACCGGTCGATGAAGGGCACGGGCGGGATCGTGACGTCGACGCAGGACGGTACGTTCACGCAGACCTTCTCCGTGCCCGAAAGCGGCGACTATGCCGTGACGGTCTGGCACGATCTGGACGATGATGGCCGGTTCAGCATGACGTCGGACTATCAGGTCATGGACGGGTGGGGATCGTCCGGAACGATCCCGCGCGGCACGTCGCCCTCTTTCGCGGAAGCGAGCGTGTCCGTGCCAAACTTCGGCACATCGGTCGAGATCGAGATGATCTATCCGGAAAGCTGAGACCCAGAAACGCTGGTAGCGGCCCGCCTATAGGACGAGCCGCTACCTTTTGCTCCGAGTGGGTTTCCCCCTCGGAGAACCGCGTTCGGGTAAGTTACGCCGGAGCCGTCTAACGGTTCCGGCTTTTTGCATGCGTGGCTTCCGCAAGACTGCGAACGAGGGCCAGGGCTGCGTCTTCCCCGTCTTCGTGGAGGGTTCTGACGATGGCGCTTCCGACCACGACCCCGTCCGCGACCTCGGCGATCTGGGCGGCGCGATCCGGCGTCTTGACGCCGAAGCCGACGACGACAGGAAGCCGGGCCGCATCGCGAACGTGCGAGACCTGCTCAGCGACCGAACCGCTCTGCTCGAGCGCTCCGCCCGTCACGCCGGTCATGCTCACATAGTAGACGAAGCCCGAACTGCCGGCGACGACCTTGGGGAGGCGGGCCGCGTCCGTCGTCGGGGTCGCTAGACGGATGAGATACCGTCCGCGCTTGTCCATCTCGGCGCGCAACGGTCCGTCCTCCTCCGGTGGGAGGTCCACGATGATGGCGCCGTCCACGCCTGCAGCCTCGGCGGCCTCCGCAAAGGCGGCGTAGCCCATATGGTAGACCGGGTTGGCATAGCCCATGAGGATGATCGGCGTGTCCGTATCGGACACGCGAAACCGTGCGGCCATGCCGATCACGGACTGCAGCGTCGTTCCGGACTGCCTTGCGCGGATTCCTGCTTCCTCGATGACGGGTCCGTCCGCCATCGGATCGGTGAACGGAAAGCCCAGCTCGATGATGTCGACGCCCGCGCCAGGCAGAGCGCTCATTACGCGCTGCGATGCCTGTAAATCCGGGTCACCGCCCATGATATAGGCCACGAAGGCCGGACGGTCCTTGGCGAAGACGGCTTGCAAGCGCGCGCTCATCCTTCGGTTCCTTCGCTGATGTCTTCGCCCAGCGCGTCGGCGATGGTGAAGACGTCCTTGTCGCCGCGGCCGCACATGTTCATCACGATCAGCCCGTCCGGACCCACGTCCTTCGCAAGCTCCAGCGTACGGGGCAGGGCATGGCTGGGTTCGAGTGCAGGCAGGATGCCCTCCAGCTTCGCGCAAAGCTGGAAGTGTTCCAGCGCTTCGTCGTCCGTGGCGCTGACATATTCCGCCCGGCCCGTATCGTGGAGCCAGGCATGTTCCGGTCCGATTCCGGGATAGTCGAGGCCCGCCGAAATCGAGTGGGCGTCGGAGATCTGGCCGTGCTGGTCCTGCAGCAGATAAGTTCGATTGCCGTGCAGGATGCCCGGCTTGCCCCCCGTCAGCGACGCAGCATGCAGCCCGCTATCGACCCCGCGCCCGGCTGCTTCCACACCGATCAGGCGGACATCCGTGTCCGGGACGAAGGCATGGAAAAGCCCCATGGCGTTGGAGCCGCCGCCGATGCAGGCCACGACCGCGTCCGGCAACCGCCCTTCGCGCTCCAGGATCTGCGCCTTGGCTTCGTGACCGATGACGGCCTGGAAGTCGCGCACCATGGCCGGATAGGGGTGCGGTCCGGCGACCGTGCCAATGCAGTAGAAAGTATCCTCGACATTGGTGACCCAGTCGCGCAACGCCTCGTTCATCGCGTCCTTGAGAGTCGCCGTCCCGCTATGCACGGCCCGGACTTCCGCGCCCAGCAGGCGCATCCGGAAGACGTTGGGCTTCTGCCGGACGATATCGACCGCGCCCATATAGACGATGCACTCCATGCCGAGCCGGGCAGCGACCGTGGCCGTGGCGACGCCGTGCTGTCCCGCGCCGGTTTCGGCGATGATCCGGCGCTTGCCCATGCGCTTGGCGAGGAGCAGCTGGCCCATGCAATTGTTGATCTTGTGCGCGCCCGTATGGTTCAGCTCGTCGCGCTTGAAGTAGATTTTCGCACCGCCTGAGTATTCGGTCAGGCGCTCCGCGAAATATAGCGGGGACGGGCGGCCGACATAGTGAGTCAGGAAATCGTCCAGCTCCGCCTGGAAGTCCGGATCGGCCTTGGCATCCTGATAGGCGGCTTCCAGCGACAGGATCGGGGGCATGAGCGTCTCGGCCACGAACCGGCCGCCGAACTCGCCGAACCGTCCCCGCTCGTCGGGAAAAGTCTCGTTTGTAGTATCAAGCACTCTGTGTCTCCGCCCTCACGGCCTGCACGAAGTCGCGCATCAGGGTCGCGTCCTTTATGCCGGGCGCGGCCTCCACGCCAGAGGAGACGTCCACAAGCGGTGGGCGCAAGGCGCGGACCGCGTCGGCGACATTGTCGGGCCCCAACCCGCCGGCCAGCCCCCAGCGCACGGGCAAGGGGGCTCCGCGCAGCACGTCCCAGTCGAAGCGGGTGCCGTGCCCGCCCTGTTGCGCCTCGCCCTTTGGCGGCTTGGCGTCGAACAGCAGCCAGTCCGCCGCGCCGCTATGGGTGCTGGCCTGCTTCACATCCCCGGGGTCCGAGACGGCCACGGCCTTGATGACCGTCATGCCGGACCGGGCTTCGATCTCCGCCACGCGCTCCAGCGTCTCGGAGCCGTGCAGCTGGATGTGGGTGAACCCCGCCATGACCAGCGCATCGACCAGCCGGTCGTCAGGATCGACCGTGACAGCCACACAGGTCCGGCGCACACGCGATGTCAGCGCGGCGGCCGCCTCCAGGCTCAACCGCCGTGACGAGTCAGCCTCGACCACGAAGCCCAGCCAGTCGGCGCCTGCCTGGATCGCGCCGGCCACATCCTCCGGCCGGGTCAGCCCGCAAATCTTGACGAGGGTCTTGGTCTTCATGGCGCGCCGCTTAGGCCGCGCCGCCACTCTTGTCAGCCCTCCGCGTCCAGCGCGGCCAGGATCGCCGCAGCCGCATTCTTCGTGTCCGCATCCATGAAGCCGAAGCCCCATTCGGGATGGTCCTCGATCCGGCCGTTCCGGAGCAGATCCGCCACGCGCGGGGTCAGCTCGTACAGCATGTCCTTGGGGTTCAGCACGGTGATGCGGTGGTCCAGCGCGGCGACGCGCTCGGGGAAGTGGGCATTGTAGGCGAAGGCCGCCTTGTGCCCCCACTCATAGGCCTCTCCCGCGCGCAAATTCTCCGCGAAGCTGGCCGCGAGGTCCTCCAGCGACACGCCCGGTCCGCGGTGCTGGATCGAGTTGCGCCACATGGTGGAGAAGCGCGTTCCGGCCTCGTCCAGCGGAATTTCCTGGAACTGGTCCTGGAAGGCGGCGACCTCCTCGGGCGTCAGGACGAGGGCGGAGACCATGACGATCGCGCCGACATCGTCCGGCCGCTGCCACGCCATCTCGGTCGCGACCTTGGCGCCGGTGTGGTGGCCCAGCAGGTCGACCGGGCCGAGCTTGAGCGAGTCCACCACCGCCCAGGCGGAGCGTGCGTAATTCTCGATCGTCGCGTCCGCCTCTTTCGGCGGTAGGTCGCTTTCGCCGTGGCCTGGACTGTCGATCGCGACCACGGGGCGGCTCTCTGCCAGCTCTGGCAGGATCCGGGCGAACTCGCGCCCGCTCTTGGGCGACTGGTGCAGGCAGACCAGAGGCCGCTTGCCCCCGGCAACAGGCCCGCTGTCCCGGATATGGACCTGCCCGAACGGGCCGTCGATGTAGCTGCGCCTTATGCTCACTTCGCCATCCGCCCCTGCAGCCGCAGGATCGCGTCCATGTCCGCGGGCGGGCGCACGTAGAGCGGATGGTTCGCCTCCACATAGTCGCGAAGGCTCGCGGGCACGTCCGCGTAATCGTCGATGCGCCAGGTCTGCATGTGCATCGCGCCCATCGTCTTGCCGTCATCGGTCACGGCGAAACCGGGCAGGGGGCCGTAGCGCATGAAGGTGATCATGCCCGGCCCGTCATCGGCTTCCTCCGGGATGACGAAGTCGTAGTTCTCGAAGGTGACATATTGCGACCCGTCCGGCAGCGGGAAGTCGAGGAAGAGCGGCGCGGTGTAGAGCTGCAGCTCGCCCACCTGACGCACCGTGATGTCCGTGCCGGGGCCGATGCGCTGCACGCGCGGCTCCGCCCCCTGCTCGACGAAGGTCTCCAGATAGGCCTCGCCCTCCGCATCCTCTTTCAGCTCGTAGGTGATGAGCTGGTAGGGGTAGGCGATGGGGTCCACCGTCTCGCCGTCCACCTCCCGCACGACTTCGCCGGTCTCGGCGTCGCGGTAGATGTAGATCTTGCGCGAATACTGCTCCGCCTTGGTCGGGCTGACGCGCCGGGCGTTGCTGATGTCGTAGCCTTCGATCCTGTAGAGCAGCTCGCCGCCCGGAAAGGCGCGCAGCGTTCCCTGGCTGTACCAGTAAACCGGTTCGCCTGCCCCGACCTGCACGGGGGCACCGGCGCGCGCCTCGACCCAGGTGTCGAAGCGGTCCTGCGTCCATCCATTGGCCGCGTCCGAGGCCGGGTCCGGCCAGTCATCGACGTCGGCCGCCGTGGCACAGGCCGCAAGGGCGAGCGCCGCCGGGGTGAGAGTGAGCGCGCGAAACAGTCCGGTCATGATGTGTCCTCCTGAGCGGAGGGATAGCGGAGGAACAGCGCGGCGTCATGCGGTGGGTCAAGCGAAGCGGCCTTCGGTGTGGATCGAGTCCGGAATGCAGAAACGTCGTCGCGGAGCGGCGATGCGAGCCGCAATGAGGACCTACTCCCGCTCTCGCCGACTTGATCGGCGAGCCCATCTCCCGAAGTCATCGTCCAGACGAAACCGCAGGATATGGACAGGCCGATCAAGTCGGCCTGAGCGGAATGTATGGAGCAACTGTATTTCTTGCAGCCGCCCACGTCCTGCCGGGCATCGCGTCCTCGGCCGACCGTCTATTTCGCGTTCGTCCCGGAGCCGATGGCACGGGGCGCGGGCCTTTCGCCGTCGATGGCGAAGGGAAAGGATACCGATTGACGACAGGCGAAGGCCCGCGCGAAGGAGTCCGGCTCGCTCCGCGGTCCGCATCGTTGCTCCCGTCCGGACGAAGCCACGGTCTCAGGCGACGAGGGAGGCTCCCCGACCGCCGTCAAAGGCGCGCGCGGCCCGTCCGGAGCCTGCGCTCCGATGCGGTTCGCGGACCGAGGACGGCGGCCACGGATAGCATAGTCCGCAACAGCCCTTGCCGCCGGGTCGCTGGCCATCCGGCGGGAGGGCGCGTGGCGGAATTGCCGTGCGCCGCCCATCTCCGGACATGACGACCGTCTCCGGCCGCCGCGGGATGCTCCCCGCGCCAAGGGCCCAGCCCTCGCTCCCGCCCGCTGCGCCGAGGAC
>JBARXH010000150.1:0-2402 GCA_049647245.1 Litorimonas sp. | reverse complement strand
ATATGGAAGTGCTGGGGGCGGCGGGCGAGTTGCCGCTTCAGGTATTCGGCGATCAGGAATACCCCGAGGAAACGCGCCTGCGGTATCGCTACCTCGACCTGCGCCGCGAGAAGATGCAGGAGAACATGATCCTGCGCTCGGACGTCGTGGCGTCGATCCGTCAGCGCATGTGGGGGCAGGGCTTCAAGGAATTCCAGACTCCGATCATCACGGCATCCTCCCCCGAAGGCGCGCGCGACTTCCTCGTGCCGAGCCGCCTGAACCCCGGCAAGTTCTACGCGCTTCCGCAGGCCCCGCAGCAGTTCAAGCAGCTGATCATGGTGTCCGGTTTCGACCGCTACTTCCAGATCGCGCCCTGCTTCCGCGACGAGGACGCCCGCGCCGACCGCTCGCCGGGCGAGTTCTACCAGCTCGACGTGGAGATGAGCTTCGTCACCCAGGAGGACGTGTTCAGCGCCATCGAACCCGTCATGGCGGGCGTGTTCCAGGAGTTCGCAGACGGACGCGAAGTGGAAACCCCGTTTCCGCGCATCCCCTACCGCGAGGCCATGGCCAAATACGGCTCCGACAAGCCGGACCTGCGCAACCCGATCCTGCTGAAGGACGTGTCGGAATTCTTCACGGACGAGAGCAAGACCGGCTTCGGCATCTTCGCCAAGATCACGTCAGGCGGCGGCAAGGTCATCGCCGTGCCCGCCCCCGGCGCGACGGACAGCCAGTCCCGCAAGTTCTTCGACGAGATGGACAAGTGGGCGAAGAAGGAAATGCAGGCCCCCGGCCTCGGCTATGCCCGCCTGAGGGAAGAAGACGGCACGGTCGTCAGCCAGGATCCGGCGCTCAAGAACTTCGACCCGGACCATCTGAAGGCCCTGCTCGAGGAGATGGGCCTGGGCGCAGGCGACGGCGTGTTCTTCTCCGCCGGGAAGAAAGACGCCGCCTACAAGCTGGCCGGCGCGGCGCGCGACCGCGTGGGCAAGACGCTCGGCCTGGTCGAAGAGGGCATGTTCCGCTTCTGCTGGATCGTCGATTTCCCCATGTATGAGTGGGACGAGGACAACAAGAAGGTCGAGTTCAGCCACAACCCGTTCTCCATGCCGCAGGGCGGAATGGCGGCACTGAAGGCCGCGGACACGGTGGAGAAGCAGCTCGACCTGCTCGCCTGGCAGTACGACATCGTCTGCAACGGCGTGGAGCTGTCGTCGGGCGCGATCCGGAACCACAAGCCGGAGATCATGTACAAGGCGTTCGAGATCGCGGGCTACGACAAGTCGGTCGTGGACACGGAGTTCGCCGGCATGATCAACGCGTTCAAGTACGGCGCCCCGCCCCACGGCGGGATCGCACCGGGCGTGGACCGCATCGTCATGCTTCTGGCGGGCGTGGACACGATCCGCGACGTCATCCTGTTCCCCATGAACGGACAGGCGCAGGACCTGATGATGAACGCACCGGCCGAAGTGTCGAAGGAACAACTCAAGGAGCTGCATATCCGCACGGTCCCGGTGGAGAAGGACGCGTAAGCGATCCACCGCAGCAATGAGGAGAAGGCCGCCCGCGAGGCGGCCTTTTTATTGGGGAAGGGAGTTCCGCGCAGGGGCGAGGGTGCGACCCCAGCGCTGATCCGGGGCGGGTCTGTCGAAAAGGGGCCTTCCGCGAGGGAGAGGAACGTTTTCGTGAGCCGCTCCGGTGGAACACGAAGGCTCGGTTGGAGTGGACGGTGTGTTGCAGGGAGACGGCAGCTGTTCCGGCCCCTCGCGGAAGGTGTTCATCGACTTGTGAAAGGCAGCCGCGAACAGGGTGTTTGTAAGGGAGAAACGAAGGGCGAGGATGAAATCCCGACGAAGAAAGCGAAATGCGTTCAAGGACAGGGCGTTACGCGAGAGAGCTTAGGCGCGTTTGCGCGGATGGATTGCTGCTGACCGGTTCAAATGGCGCGCGGCGCGCCATGTCGTCTGCTGACCGAGCCGCAGGACGAAGGCGTCAACTCATAAAAAAAGCCCGCCTTCCGGCGGGCTTTCTCGTTTCGTTCCGGAAGAAGAGGTCTACTCTTCCTCGCCCGTGGCGATGCCGCTTTCCGCGTCAGCGGCCGGGGCGGCGACGGGTTCTGGGTGGGCGGCGCGGGACAGGTCGGCTTCCGTCGGCTGAGCGGCGGAGGCGTCGCCTTCGGTGACCGTTTCGTCGACGACCGCGTCGGGGGCTGCGCCGCCCTCGAACAGGCTGGCGGCGACTTCGGCGCGTTCGGCGGCGGCCTCTTCGGCGTCGGCGCGCTCTTCGGCCATTTGCGTGGCGATGACGTCTTCACCCTTGGCCTGGCGCTCGGCCTCGTCCTCGGAGCGGGCGACGTTGACCGTGATCGGCACGTTCACTTCGGCGTGCAGGCGGATCATCACGTCGTGGATGCC
>JBARXH010000149.1:0-11542 GCA_049647245.1 Litorimonas sp. | reverse complement strand
CCTTGGCCGCATCCGTGCGGTCCGTGCGGGCCTCGAAGCGGGCGCGCGACAGGCCGTACTCCAGCGGGGCGATGCCCGTCGCCTCCACGCGGTCGAAAGCCGCCTCGGCCGCCTCCCGATTGCCGAGCCGGGCTTCGAGCTTGGCGATCTGCAACTGCCCGAGCGCGGAGAAATAGGCCGACTGCGTCATGCCGGAAAAGGTCTCGCGCGCGCGTTCGTACTGCCCCTCATCGACCTGCGTCCAGCCGAGCAGAACCTGCATGGCCAGGCCCATGGTGACGTCCTGGGTCGGCTCGGACGCGTATTTGCGAACCCGTGCGGAGCGACCCTTGGAGAAAGCGTCGACGGCAAGCACGGCGCGCGCCATCGCTTCGGTGCGGTCTTCGCGGTACAGGCGTTGCGCGGTTTCCCTGGCCAGCTCCGGATCTCCGGAGAAGAGCGCCGAATAGAGCGCCATGCGGCCAAGACGAGTATCATCGGGTGCGAGGCCGAACGCATCCTGGAAATAGCGCGACTGCGCCCGGGGATCGTTCAGGTAGCGCGCATAGCTGCCCGACAGATAGTCGCCGAGCATCCGCGACCGGTCCGACTCGAACGCGCTTGCCGAGGCGACCGACGGGGCGGACGCGAGCCCGGCGAGCAGGGCGGAGGCGAGAAAGGCGCGGAACATCATGGGATCGCCCTAGCAGCTTGCGGCCCGCGCGCACAGGCCGCGCGCTTTACAAAGCGGTCAGCCGACAGCCTCCGATGATCCGGCACGGCCAAGGCCGCGCCTACATGCCTGCATAGTTCGGGCCGCCGCCGCCTTCCGGCACGGTCCAGACGATGTTCTCCGACGGGTCCTTGATGTCGCACGTCTTGCAGTGGATGCAGTTCTGCGCGTTGATGACGAATTTCGGGCCCTCGCCCTCCTCCACCACGACTTCGTAGACCCCGGCCGGACAGTAGCGCTGCGCGGGTTCGTTGTAGAGCGGCAGGTTGACGTCGATCGGCACGGTCGGGTCGATCAGCTTGAGGTGGCTCGGCTGGTTCTCGCCATGATAGGTGTTGGTGAAGGACACGTTGGTCAGCCGGTCGAAGGACAGCACGCCGTCCGGTTTCGGATATTCGATGACCTTGTGCTTGGCGGCCTTTTCGGTGGCCTTGGCATCGTTCTTACGGTGCTTGAGCGTGCCGAACGGGCTGAACTTGAACAGCGTCTGCATCCACATGTCGACGCCGCCCATCAGCATGCCGCCAAGGAAAGGACCGAAACGGCCGTTCAGCACGGCGACGTTTCGCACAGGTTTCAGGTCCGCGCCGATGTCGCCGTCATGGATCTCGCGGTCATAGTCGGACAGCGAATCGCCCATGCGGCCTGCCTGCAGCGCGCGGTCCGCGGCTTCGGCCGCCGCGATGCCGGACAGCATGGCGTTGTGGTTTCCCTTGATGCGCGGCAGGTTCACCAGACCCAGCGAACAGCCCAGCAGCGCACCGCCCGGGAAGGCCGCCTGCGGAATGGACTGGTAGCCGCCCTTGGTCACGACACGCGCGCCGTAGGAAATGCGTTTGCCGCCTTCCAGCAGGGCCGCCATGTCCGGATGATGCTTCCAGCGCTGGAACTCCATGTAGGGGTAGAGGTGCGGATTTTCGTAGTTCAGGTCCACGATCATGCCGAGATAGACCTGATTGTTCTCCGCATGGTAGACGAAGGACCCGCCACCCTGCTTCCATCCTAGCGGCCATCCGCTCGTGTGCAGCACCTTGCCGGGCTCGTGATTCTCCGGCTTGATCTCCCAGACCTCTTTCATGCCCAGGCCGTATTTCTGCGGCTCGACATGGTCCGTCAGCCCGTAGGTCGCCATGGCGACCTTGGACAGCGACCCCCGGGCACCTTCGGCGAGGAAGACATATTTGCCGTGCAGTTCCATGCCGGGTTCGTAGTTCGGGCCTTTCGAGCCGTCCTTCTCATAGCCGAACTCGCCGGCGACCACGCCCTTGAGGCTGCCGTCTTCGCGGTAGATCAGCTCCGAGCAGGACATGCCGGGAAAGACTTCGACACCCAGCGCTTCGGCCTGGTCGCCCATCCAGCGCGCCACCGCGCCCATGGAGACGATGTACTTTCCGTGATTGTCCATCAGCGGCGGCAGGATAACCGTCGGCAGGTTGAAGCCGCCTTCCTTGCCGAGGATGGAGAAATGGTCCGAAGTGACCTCCGTCTTGACGGGGCAGGACGCATCGTCGCGGAAATCGGGGAACAGACGTTCCAGCCCGATCGGATCCAGCACCGCGCCGGAGAGCACGTGCGCGCCGACTTCGGAGCCCTTTTCCAGCAACACCACGGACGTTTCCGGGTTCAGCTGCTTGAGGCGGATCGCGGCGGACAGGCCGGCCGGTCCGGCTCCGACGATGACGACGTCATATTCCATGCTTTCGCGCATGACGGGTTCGGCGTTATCCATGAGTGGCGACATCCCAGGTAAAATCTTGTTTTGCTTTTCGATGGCGGGACTACTGCGTTAAGGCCCGCGCGACAAGCGGTGCATGGCCGCAGACCCGCATAGGAACTGCATGATGTCCGATACGCTCGATCCCCCGAAGATCCCCCTTGGCTGGGAGGAATGGATCGCCATGCCCGATCTCGGTCTGCCCGCGATCAAGGCCAAGGTCGATACGGGCGCGCGCACCTCGGCGCTGCATGCCGTCCGGGTCGAACCGTTCGGCTCCGAGTCCAAGCCGCAAGTGCGCTTCATCATGCATCCCGACCCGGAGGACCCGTCCGTCGAGGTCGTGTGCTCCGCCCACGTCAAGGACAAGCGCCAGGTCACCTCCTCCAACGGCCAGACAGAGCTGCGCTACGTCATCGAGACCGAAGCCCGGATCGGCGAGAAGTCCGTGCCCATCGAGATCACGCTGACCAACCGCGAGACCATGGGCTACCGCATGTTGCTGGGCCGCTCGGCTATCCAGGACGATATGAGCGTGCGCCCGACGGAAAGCTTCCTCCAGCCCAAGCTGGACTATTCCGTCTACCGCAAGCGCCGCAAATCCTCGGTCAAGCACCGTCCCTTGCGCATCGGCATCCTGACGCAGGCCCCGAACAACTACTCCAACCGGCGCATGATCGAGGCCGCCGAAGCGCGCGGCCACACGATCGAAACGATCTATACGTCCCGCTGCTACATGGCGATCAACGCGCACAAGCCAGAAGTCCATTATGACGGGAAGCCATTGGAGCGGTACGACGCCATCATTCCGCGCATCGGTTCGTCCATTACCTTCTACGGCATGGCCGTCGTCCGTCAGTTCGAGGCGATGGGCGTCTACGTGGTCAACACGGCCGACAGCATCGGCAAGTCCCGCGACAAGCTGCTCGCCCACCAGCTACTCGGCCAGTACGGGCTGGGCATGCCCGCGACAGCGTTCGCGAAAAGCTCGCGCGACACGAAGGGCATCCTCGACCTCGTCGGCGGCAGCCCGGCCGTGGTGAAACTGCTCGAGTCCACCCAAGGGCGCGGGGTCGTCCTGGCGGAGACTCGCAAGTCGGCATCCGCGCTGATCGACGCCTTCCGCGGCCTCGATGCCCACTTTTTGGTGCAAGAATTCGTCAAGGAAGCCGGCGGGTCGGACATTCGCTGCTTCGTCGTCAACGGCAAGGTCGTTGGCGCTATGATGCGAACCGCAGCACCCGGCGATTTCCGTTCCAACGTCCACCAGGGTGGCTCGGTGAAAAAGGTACGGCTTCGCAAGGAAGAGCGGCGCGCCGCCATCAAGGCCGCGAAGATCCTGAAGCTCGACGTATCCGGCGTGGACATTCTGCGCTCCGATACCGGCCCCAAAATCCTGGAGGTGAACTCCTCACCCGGGCTTCAGGGTATCGAGACGGCGACGGGCAAGGACATTGCCGGAGCGATCATCGAAGGGATCGAGGCGAACGTACCCACGATCTACCGGGTGAGCCAGAGAGGGTGACGGGCGGTGCTTGGGACTTGTCCGCCGCGCGGGCGCTGGCTAGGGCGCTGACATGACATTCGCACAGTCCATCCTCTCCATGATCATCATGCCCATTCTGAGCGTGATCACCTGGCTCATCATCATCGAGATCATCCTGTCCTGGGTCATCGCCTTCGGCATCGCCCAACGCGGCGGCATGGTGCAGCAGATCCAGTACGGCCTGTCACGCTTCACCGACCCGATCCTGGAGCCCTTCCGCCGCATCATCCCGCCCATGGGCGGACTCGACCTCTCGCCGATCGCCGCGTTGCTGCTGATCGGCTGGTTCAACAGCTATGTTCTGGGCAATGTCGTCTATTCCATGCTGGGATAGGCCAGACGGTCAGGTCGAAAACTCTATGTCTGAAACGTGAGGCCGGCGCGCGTTCCGCGCTTCGGAGCCTGGCTATTTTTGATGCCCCGCATCGAAAATTCTCGCGAAGCGAGATCGCCAGGCTGGTGCCGCTAAGGTGACTTGAACACCTGACCCCCGCATTACGAATGCGATGCTCTACCAGCTGAGCTATAGCGGCACGCTAGCCTTGGCGAGGCGGCGCTATAACGGTGCGCCGTCCGGGCTGCAAGCGGGATTTGTCAGTCCGGTTCGGTCTCGCCCGATGCGGGGTCGGCCTCGTCGAGCAGGTCGTCGAACCGCCGGGCGAGATCAGAGTCCGCCTCCTCCAGCGCACCCCCTTCGCCCTCGCTTTCCGGCGCTTCCAGGCGGGGCAGGTCCGGCTTGGCCTCGGGCGTCGGCCGGCGAATCGCAGCGTGGCGCTCGCCACGCGGATGGATCAGCTCGCCCGTATCCCCGTAGGAGAAGATCAGACGGCGCCAGTCCTGTGGCTCGTAGCCGAAACCCGGCCCTTCCGGGTCAAGATCGGCCCAGTCCCGCTCGTGCGGCGCGGTCGCGGCCCGTTCGGTCCACATCTGCGCATCCATGCGGTTGCCCAGGGCGCGCTCGGCCTCGGCCGCTAGCAGGCAGAGCCGGGTCGTCGCCTCCTCGTCCTCCAGCAGCTCGTTGATCAGGGACAGCGCATCGACGGGACGTCCGGCGCGCAGGTGATGCGACACCATCAGCAGCTTGCCTTCGCGGTGTTCGGCGTGAGGGCCGATGAAACGCTGCAGGCGCTTGCCCTGCGTGTCGAGGCTCTCGCCCGGATAGAGGTCCGAATAGGCCAGCGACAGCGCCGGATGAGGCGATGACGCCCAGCTTTTCTCCAGGAGTGCGGCTGCCTTCTTCTGCGCCCCGGACTGCGCCAACTCGAACGCGGCGATGGCGGCGGCCGGGGCGAAACCGGGCGCGTCCTTCAGCGCGGCGAGCGAAAGTTCGAGCGCCTTGTCGTGCTGGCCATGATCCATCCAGTAGTCGGCTTCGGCCGACAGCAAGACGGCGCGGCGACGCGAGAACACGTCCGGTTCGAGATGCTTGGCCGCGCGGCCCTTTTCAAGCACGGCGCGCGCTTCCGTCCAGCGGTAATCCGCGACCAGTGCCTTGAAGAGCGTGTCGAACGCCCAGCGGGCCTGCACATTGTCGTCGAACGCTTCGCGCGCCGCCTCGACGGCCCCGGTGATGTCTCCGGTTGCCAGCTTGGCCTGCGCCAGGCCGCGCTGGCCCGTGGGGCGCGTCTTCGGACTGTCCAGCATGGCGGTGTAGTGCGTGATGGCTTCTTCCCGGTCCCCCGAGGCTTCGGCGGCCGTGGCGCTGATGATGTGTCCCAGATCGGTCGAGCCCGCGAGATCGCGGACCTTGGCCGACGCCTTGCGCGCCCGCGCCATGTCGCCTTCCGCGCCCGCGATCAGCGCTTCCTCCATGGCGTCGATGGCCCGGTTGCGGCGGCGCATGCCGACACCTGACTTGAGACGGCGTGGCAAGCGGTAGATCCAGAGCAGGACGGACCACAGCGTGATGGTTGCGATCATGAGCAGCGTCACGAACACGATCACGGCCTGCCAGCTCATCTCCAGATCCGGGAAGGCCATCGGCCACTTGGCGCTGGTGGAGCTGATCGTCAGCAGCGCATCGTCGCCGACATAGAGCAGCACCCCGGCCAGCAGGGCGACGAAGAGCAACACGGAGATGATGTATTTGGTCATGATCTAGTCTTCCGGCTGCGGTTCGGCGGGCGCACCGGCTTGCGCGAGAGCACTGTCCATGTCGGCCCGCCAGCCCCGCGCCAGCGTTTTCAGACGGTCCGGCAAACGGTCGAACTTCGTCAGGGCGGCACGGGGTCGTCCCTCTGACAGATCGGCCTCGATCGCATCGATCAGACGGTCCGGACTGTCTTCCCCGCGCACGCGGACATGGCGCGACAGAGTGCGGCGCAGCAGACCGCTGCCGGCCAGTTCCGCTGCTCCGTTGCGTAACGCCTGCGCCGGGAAGCGAGGAAGACGGGACATGTCGATGTCGGGTTCCGGAACGGCCGCGTCGGGCGCTACAATCACTGGCGCGGGACGGTCCAGCGCGGCAAGCGACGCGGACTCCGCCACGGCCCCGACCTCCTCCACGCGGCCTTCCAGCGCAGACAGGCGCGCTTCCATCGCGTCCGTATCCGGAAATTCGGTCAGGTCGGGAATTACGAAGCCTTCGCGTTGCAAGGCCTCCAGCCGGTCCACGACGTCGCCTCCTATGACATCCTCGACCTGCGGCCGGGCTTCCAGCGCGTCGAGTCGGCGTTCCAGCGGGCTCAGGTCCACGCGCGGGATGCGAGGCGCGGGACGGTTGCGCACTGAGGCCAGCTCGCTTTGCAAGGCGTCGATCCGCGCTTCTAGCGGCGTCGGATCGAAGGGCTCCGGCACGTCCGGGCGCATCATCCACTGCGCGGCGAGCGTCAGCGCGATGCCGGACAGAAAGCCGCCCAACAGCAGGAACGGCCAGAGCGGGCGTTTGGGACGCGGGGGCTCATCCTCCGCCTCGATGTCCTCGACGTCGTAGGCATCCTCTTCGGGCTCGTCCGGCGATAGAACGATGATCTCGTCGGAGTCGGTCATGCACACACTCTAGACGTCGGGGGTCTCGCTGCAAGCAATGAGCGCGCTTTCGGTTGGTTCCGCAGCAATGCGCAGATTGAGCCCCCGATCCGGCACCGCGAGAAAGGGACGGGCGACGGCCTCGGAGAGGCAGAACGCGCTCAGATGCGACAGATCGCGATGCGGCAGCCCCAAAAGCGTGCGTGCTGCCAGAGGGGAGTAGAGCGCGACCGCCTCCACGGATGACGGATCGAGCGGCCAGTCCGAGACGCCGATATTGCGGTAGACAACACGCCGTTCGGCCTGCGCGCCCTTGGCCAGAAGCGCTTCCACCATCGCGCCCTGCAAGGTCGAACCGCAGAAATGGATGAAGGGTTCTACATTGATTTCAATAACTTCTATTAGAGACTTCCAGTCCCCACCCCCCTTTACAACATTCACAAATCCCGCCTCGCGCGCCGCCTTTGCCGTGGCGGGTCCGACCGCATAGACGCGCCGCGTCCCGCCCGGCACGGGGCAGTTCCGAACGCCATGTGCAGAGGTGAAGATGAAGCTCGCCTGCTCCGGCACCTCGGCGGACGCTTTGACAGGCTCGATGGTAATGAGAGGCGCGACAACCGGATCGAAGCCGGCCTCCGCCCACGCGGTCGCGCTGCGCGCGGCCGGCTCGGTCCGGCTCAGCCAGAGCCTAGTCGTCAAAAGTGATCCGCCCGTCGATGTCGACCTTCAGCGCCTCGCCCAGCGTGTAGCCGAAGTCGTAGGCCTCTCCGACCGTGGCGATGTCACGCCCTTCCGCGCAGCTGAAGCGCAAGCTGCCGTCCTTGGAGAGGACTTCTCCGCGGAAGCCCCAGCTCCGGCCGACCCGCTCCGCCAGCGCCGCGATGGGCGTGCGGCAGGATCCGTCGAGCGCGCGCAGAAAGGCCCGCTCGCAGGTAATGGCCATCTCGCTGTCCGAACTGTTCAGACGCTTCAGCACGTCGCGCAGCCCGTCTTCGTCGCGGCGCGTTTCCACGCCCACGACGCCTTGCGCAGGCGCGGGAAGCATGAGTTCCGTCGGCACGGCCTGGGATATGCGCGCGCCTTCACCCAGCCGGTTGAGGCCCGCGACAGCCAGGAAGGTCGCATCGCACACGCCGGCTTCGAGCTTTTTCAGCCGGGTCTGCACATTGCCGCGCAGGAGGCAGAAGTTCACGTCCGGGCGGAGCGCGGCCAGCTGCGCCCGCCGTCTCAGGCTGGCCGATCCGACTGTTGCGCCCGCGGGGAGCGCGTCGATGGAGGCATGCTTGACCGAGATGAAGGCGTCGCGCGTGTCCTCGCGCGGCAGGAGCGCCGGGATCACGAGGCGCTCGTGACCCACGGTCGGCACGTCCTTCATGGAATGCACGGCCAGATCGATCCGGCCATCCAGAAGCGCCTCCTCCAGTTCCCGCGTGAACAGTCCCTTTCCGCCGAAATCCTTGAGTTCGCCTTGAATGCGGTCTCCGGAAGTCTTGAGCACCCGGATCTGCCAATCCGTATCGGGATCGTGCTCGGCGAGCAGGTCACGGACCCAATGAGCCTGGTAGAGGGCGAGCGGACTGCCGCGCGTTCCGATATGGCGGGTCTGTTGCAAGTGGTTCGGGCCTTCCCTAGGTGAGTCCGGTGCCCATAGCCGCCCCCCATAGTCCGGCGCAAACCTCTTCGACGCCGACGATCATTCTCGGTGTCGAAAGCAGTTGCGACGAAACTGCCGCCGCCGTTCTTTGCAGCGAGCGCGGCCTGCTTTCCAATATCGTCGCGTCGCAGGACGAGGCTCACTCGCCCTATGGCGGAGTCGTTCCCGAAATCGCCGCACGCGCCCATATGAGCAAGATCGAGGCGATCATCGACCAAGCCGTCAGCGAGGCGGGTGTGGACTATGCGGACCTCTCCGCCATCGCCGTCACGTCCGGCCCCGGCCTGATCGGCGGGGTCATCACCGGGCTGATGGCGGCCAAAGGTCTTGCGACCGGTCTAGGTGTCCCGCTGGTCGCCGTGAACCACTTGGAAGGGCATGCCCTGTCGCCGCGCCTGACGGAAGACTGCGCCTTTCCCTATCTTCTACTCCTCGTGTCCGGCGGCCATTCGCAGCTTCTCTCCGTGACCGGCTTGGGCGTTTATGAACGGCTCGGCTCGACCATCGACGATGCGGCCGGCGAAGCGTTCGACAAGACGGCCAAGGTGATGGGTCTCGGATTTCCGGGCGGCCCGAACGTGGAACGGTGGGCCGAAAAAGGCGATGACCGCGCTGTGCCCCTCCCCCGCCCGTTGCTCGACCGTGACAGCTGCGACTTTTCTTTCGCCGGACTTAAGACTGCCGTCGCCCGCGCCTTTCAGGCCAATGACGGCAGCGACAATGCCAAGGCCGATCTCGCCGCGTCCTTCCAGCGGGCCGTCGCGGATTGCCTGGCGGACCGGACGGACCGCGCCATGGCGCGCTTTCAATCCGCTCACCCCGGCCCTCACCGTTTCGTGGTGGCCGGAGGTGTGGCCGCCAATGCCGTGTTGCGCAGCCGACTGATCCAGACGGCGGAAGCCCGTGGCTTCGCGCCCATCTTCCCGCCCTTGCGCTTCTGCGGGGACAATGCGGCGATGATCGCGCAAGCGGGGCTGGAACGGTTCCAAGCCGGCTGGACCGATCCGCTCGACGCCCCCGCCCGACCGCGCTGGCCACTGGATGCGGAGGCAGCTCGGCACGCCCCCGCTTCAGGGTCCGGGCGCAAGGGTCCGAAATCATGAAGGTTTTTCTGTGAAGCTATACGGGTCATACACCTCCCCCTTCGTCCGCAAGTGCCGGATCACGGCCATCGAAACCGGTCTTGCGGAGCGCGTGGAGTTCATCTCGACCGTGGTCATGGACGATGCCGGGGACCATCCCAACCCGCTGAACATGGTCCCGTCGCTGACCACGGATGACGGAGACCTGATCGTCGATAGCCGTGTCATCTGCGACCATCTCGTCACGCTTGGCTCGGGTCTGGCGGACGGCTCCGACTGGTCGGACCGGACCTTGGTGGCGATGGCCGACGGCCTGACCGACCGGGCTGTGGCGATGGCGCTGGAACGGCGGCGGCCAGATGTGCAGCAATCCGCCGATTGGCAGTCCCGGCGGGAGAGTGCCATCCGGGCGACCCTGCCGGAATTGCAGCGCCGTCGGCCTTCTGCCTTCACGCCCGGTGCCGTCGCCCTCACCTGCGCGCTGGGCTATCTCGACTTCCGTCACCCCGGACTGGACTGGCGCGAAGACCATGCGGAGCTGAGCGACTGGTATGCCGCCCAACAGGACCGCGCCAGCGTCCGCGACACGGAGCATCCCCGATGAGCTACCAACGAATCGGCGTGATCGGTGCCGGGGCCTGGGGCACGGCCCTCGCCCAGTCGCTCACCACCAGCGGGCGTGACGTCACGATCTGGAGCTTCGAACCCGACTGCGCGGACAGCATCAACCGCGACCATGTCAATGATTGCTATCTGGACGGCGTGCCGCTCGATCCGCGCCTGCGGGCCACGTCCCATCCGGCAGACCTTGCCGGGTCGGACGCGATCCTATCCGTCGCGCCCGCGCAGCATACCCGCAAGACGCTTGCCAATTTTCAACCGCATATCGCGGACGGCACACCGGTCCTGCTCTGCTCCAAGGGAATCGAGATCAGCACGCGAGCCTTCATGGCCGATGTGCTGCGGGACACGCTTCCGCAGGCCGTCCCGGCCGTGCTGTCCGGCCCGTCCTTCGCCGCCGACGTCGCCCGCGGACTGCCGACGGCCGTCACGCTGGCCTGCGCGGACGAGATGGTCGGAACGGCATTGGTGGAGGCCTGCGCCGCCCCCACCTTCCGGCCCTATCTGACGGACGACGTCATCGGCGCGGAAGTCGGCGGTGCGGTCAAGAACGTGCTCGCCATCGTGTGCGGGATCGTGCTGGGCAAGGGCCTCGGACGGTCGGCCCATGCCGCCATCATGGCGCGCGGCTTCGCGGAGATGACGCGCCTGGGCAAGGCATTGGGGGCGCGTCCGGAAACGCTGACGGGCCTGTGCGGATTGGGGGATCTAGTGCTGACCTGCAGCAGTGAAATGAGCCGCAACATGAGCTGCGGCATGGCGCTAGGACGGGGCGAAAAACTCGAAGACATCCTGCAAGGACGCCTAGCTGTGACGGAAGGTGTTGCAACCGCACCGGCCCTCAAGACGTTAGCTCTGGAGAACGGCGTGGAGATGCCGATCAGTTTCGCCCTCGCGGACATCCTTGCGGGCGACCGATCGGTGGACGACGCCATGTTGGATCTCATGTCACGGGAGCATCGCCCCGAGACGGAATAAGGAGCCTGTCATGGGAGAGTTTCTGCTCTGGTCGCTTATCATTTCCTTGGTCGGCACGGTCCTGATCAACCTGTTCCCGGACCTTCTCCCGAAAACGCTTGGACGCTCCGGACAGGACTATGTCGACAGCCGCATCGATGGTCTGGATTCCGAACCTGAGTCCGGCACCAGCATACTCTTCCCCTGGAAAGCCATGCTGGTGGCGTCCATTTCGCTGACTGTCATCGTCAACCTGATCATCGCGTTCACCCGCTAGAGCGTCTTGCTC
>JBARXH010000148.1:0-7495 GCA_049647245.1 Litorimonas sp. | reverse complement strand
GCGCAAGGACGATCGCCGCGACCCCGGCATATTTCCAGACTCCTGTCCGTTGGATCAGCCAGACGGCCAAGGCGAAGGCGAGCATGGCGAGCAGCACGAGGGCGATTCCGTCCACGCCCGCCTGGTTGCCCAGCACCCAGACCAGCCAGAGCGCGGCCGCGAACATGGGAAAGGCCAGCACTTCGCGCAGCCGCACCATCCACGGGCCGGGCTTGGGCAGTTTGGTCAGCAATCCCGGCGCGTAGGCCAGCAGCACGAAAGGCGCGGCGAACCCCGCCGCCAGGGCCATGAAGACCGTGACCGTCAGCAGGGCCGGCTGCGCCAGAGCGTAGCCAATGGCCCCGGCCATGAAGGGCGCAGTGCAGGGCGTGGCGACCAGCACGGCCAGCGCACCCGTGAAGAAGGACCCGGTCAGCCCGCCGCGGCCCGCCAGGCCCGAGCCCGCGCCCTGATAGGCCCCTCCCGCAATCTCGTAGGCGCCGATCAGGTTCAGTCCGACCGCGAAGAGCAGGAGCGCCAGCAGCCCGACCACGACCGGATTCTGCAACTGGAAGCCCCAGCCCATCGCCGCACCGCTCGCCTTGACGGCCAGCAGCAGCCCGACGAGCAGCGCGAAGGTCGCGAACACGCCCAGCGCATAGGCCCATGCCTCGCGCCGCGCCGTGCTGCGCTCCGCATGGGCGGATTTGGCGAGGCTGAGCGCCTTGAGACTGATGACGGGGAAGACGCAGGGCATGAGGTTGAGGATCAATCCGCCGACCAGCGCACCGAGAACGGCACCGAGCAGACCGATCGGTGCCGCGCCTCCGCCCGGCTCTGTCCCCGCGACCGCCGCACCGATGGCGAGCGGGGCCGCGTTCGGCTCGACCGTGACGATCGCGCCCATGCGCGTGCCGTCGCGCACGAAGTCCAGAACGCCCTGCTGCGGACCCTCCACCCCTGCTCCCCAGCCGAAGCCGGACGTCGTGTCGATGCGGATGCCGTCCGACCCGACCGTGACGATCTGCGGGTCGGAGTGGACCAGCAGCGAATTGTCGTAGGGGAAGAAATAGGCGTCCGAGAAGTCGCCTTCGGGAAGGTCGGCGAACTGGATCGACAGCGCGTCTGCATCCGCCTGCATGGCCCCTTGGACGGCCACCTCGCGCGGCGCGGCGTCCAGCGCCTCGACGATGGCGGCGGCGTTGGCATCGTTGATGTCGGCCACTTCCGCGACCTGCACCGCAAGGCGCAGCGTGCCGTCTTCCGGGATGCAGATATCGTAGCAGACGAGGTAGTAGACCTCCGCCTGCACTTCGAGCACCGAGCCGATGGGGGCGTCCTCGGCCACCGTGAAGGAGACGGGGAAGAGCGGCGCGCCCTCGAACCCGTAATTGATGATCGGACCCGTCGGGATCGTGTCCGGCAGCGGCCAGACGATGTCGCCTGCGCTCAAGCCTTCCGGCAGGACCCAGCTGATCTGCACCGGCTCTCCGCTGTCGCCGGGATTGCGCCAATAGGTGTGCCACTTCTCGTCCAGCTCCGTGCGCAGCGCGATCTGGAAGGTCTGCCCCGGCACGACGCGGTAGTGCGACGACAGCAGCGACGCCTCCACACGGCCCGTATCCACGGGCAAGGACGTGGCGGCGAAACTGCTCAACGCCGCGGTTAGCCAGAGCAGGAGTGTGAGACAGACAAGGCGCATGACGGACCTATAGGGACTGGGAGACCGGATAGCGACTGACGGTCGCGTTATCACGGCGTCCAGACATCACTCCTTAGTAGAAAATTAACCCTAATTTCCTGTTTAATATTGTAAAACTTTAAACGGACCCGATCTCCTGTTTACAATCTTCATCGGCTTTGGGGCGAAGCATCCTTGTCTCGGCAACGAGAGAGATTGTGCCATCTCATGAGGTCGTCATGTCTTCCAACTCCGGTTTTTCGCTAGGTCTCACCGTCGTGACGGGCGACCCGTGTCCCGAAGCCGGCTATTGGAGAGCCCTGGGACGGGAGGGCGAGGACGTCCTCGTCTTCAAGGACGATCTCATGCCGACCTGCGAGAGACAGGTCGTCCGCTGGATGTTCGTCCGGCGCGTCGATCTGGACAGGAAGGCCGCCCGGTCACGGCGTTGATGCTCTAGTGCCGGAAATGGCGCATCCCCGTGAAGACCATGGCGAGGCCCGCCTCGTCGGCCGCGTCGATGACCTCCTGGTCGCGGATCGAGCCGCCGGGCTGGATGACGGCCGTCGCACCGGCCTTGGCGGCGGCGAGCATGCCGTCGGGGAATGGGAAGAAGGCGTCGGAACTGACCACGGAGCCGACCGTGCGCGGCCTGTCCCAGCCCGCCTCTTCCGCGGCGTCCTCGGCCTTGCGCGCGGCGATGCGCGCTGCATCCACCCGGCTCATCTGGCCCGCGCCGATCCCGGCCGTGGCACCGTCCTTGACGTAGACGATGGCGTTGGACTTGACGTGCTTGGCGACCTTCCACGCCATGCGAAGATCGGCCATTTCCTCTTCCGTCGGCGCGCGCTTCGTGACGACCTTGAAGTCGTGCGCGGGCACGCGGCCATTGTCGCGGTCCTGCACCAGAACGCCACCCGCCACATTGCGATAGGTGAGCGACGGACGGGACGGGTCCGGAATGCCACCCGCGACCAGCAGGCGGAGGTTCTTCTTCTTGCGGAACACCTCCACGGCGGCGTCCGTCGCGCTCGGCGCGATCACGACCTCGGTGAAGACCTTGACGATCTCCCTCGCGGTCGCCTCGTCCAGCTCCCCGTTGAGCGCGACGATCCCGCCGAAAGCGCTGACCGGATCGCAGGCGAGCGCGTCGCGGTAGGCCGTGATGAAGTCGTCAGCCACGGCCACGCCGCACGGGTTGGCGTGCTTGATAATCGCGACGGCGGGCTTCGCCCCCTGTCTGGCGGTTTCACGCGCATCGCCAAACTCCGCCACCAGCTCGTACGCCGCATCCGTGTCGTTGATGTTGTTGTAGGACAGCGCCTTGCCCTGCAGCTGCTGCGCCGTCGCCACGCCGGGACGCCCCGTCCCGTCCGTGTAGAAGGCCGCCGTCTGGTGCGGGTTCTCGCCGTAGCGCAGCGACTGTTTCAGCGTGCCGCCTTGCGTGCGGAAGGGCGGGGACATGTCGCCGCGCGTTCTGGCGAACCAGTTGGCGATGGCGGAATCGTATGTGGCGGTGCGGGCGAACGCCTTGTGCGCCAGGCGCTGGCGCAGCGTGCCCGTGGTCTGCCCGCCATGCTCGCGCAGTTCCGCGATCACCGCGTCCACGTCCTCGGCATCCACGCAGACGGCGACATGGGCGTGGTTCTTCGCCCCGGCCCGGATCATGGCCGGGCCGCCAATGTCGATATTCTCCACGCAGGTCTCGTAATCCGCGCCGGACGCCACGGCCTGCTCGAACGGGTAGAGATTAACGATCAGCAGGTCGATCGGCGGGATCCCGTGTTCGCCCATGGCCTCCACATGGCTGGGCAGATCCCGTTCGCCCAGCAGGCCGCCATGCACGGCCGGGTGCAGCGTCTTGACCCGCCCGTCCATCATCTCCGGAAAGCCGGTCAGCTCCGACACGTCGCTCACGGACAGGCCCGCATCGGCGATGGCGCGCTTGGTCCCGCCCGTGCTGATCAACTCGATGCCCAGATCGGACAGGGCCTTGGCCTGATCCACCAGGCGCGACTTGTCCGACACGGACAGGAGCGCGCGCCCCACGGGCCGCAGGCGCTCCGGATCGAAGGGCGGAAGATCGGGGTTGGGATTGGGCATGGGTCGGTCCGGGTTGAGGGCGGGACGTCGCCCCTATCCCCCAAAAGCGCAGGCCTGCCAACCGGTAGGCGCGGGCGGGTTGGGGATGTTTGCGCGCAGGCGTCCACGTCCTGCCGCCTTGCAGTCCGGCGGCGCGCAGGGAGCGGCTCGTAAGGAGCGGCACGGGGCGCGGGCGTTTCGCCGTCGAAGGCGAAACAAAAAGGGTACCCAAGGTTCTCGACAGGCCAAACGCCCGCGCGAGGGAGGTTCCGCCCTCGTCTGCCGCCTCGCCCGGGTCGCCTGTCCGGCTCGCATTCTGGCTCCTGCCGGAGCCTTCCGCGGCCTACGTCCCGGCGCGAACACGCGGACCGGTCCGATGTTGGGCGAACACGCAGCCCGAACCGGACCGCGACCCGAAGGAAGCGAGACGAAGAGGCGAAGGGCCACGCCGTACGTTGCACGCCCCTCGCCAACCCGGGAGCCGCCGGACGGAAGGCGAAGACGGCTTTCCCCGCCCTCCCCGTCCGCCCGGACGCCGGTGTCCCGGCTCGACCCTCTGGTCCGTCACATCCCGTCCGCCGCCAACCGAGGGAGCGTACACCTTCCCCGTGCCCGGCAACGGACAGGGTGGAGTTTAGCGGAGGGTTCGGGGGGCGCGGATAAGTTTAAAGACGTTTTTCAAGGAGCGGAGCAAAAGCAGTGCGGTAGGGGGCAAAAGCTTAGGTATGTTCGCGCGAATGGAATGGGGGCGTCCGGCCGGACGGCGCGGCGGGAGCCGATCCGTGGGGCTAGGACCGGTCTCTCGGCGCATTCAGCCCCGGCAGGTCCGCAGGCTCGGGGAGGTCGTGATTGACGGCGAGGCCGTTGAGCGTGTCGACGGGCACGAAGCCCTTGAGCAGTCCGGTCAGCGCCTTGCGGATCTGGCTGCGGTCACGGCGGTCAATGGCGTCGAGCAACGCGTCCACGCGGCGCAGCACGTCGGCCGGGTCCACCACGCAGGCGTCGAACCGGGCCACGCCGGAGACCGAGGTGGGCGAGAGCATCTCCTCGCCATGGGTCAGCCGTTCGGACAGCTTCTCGCCGGGGCGCAGGCCGGTGTAGCGGATCTCGATATCCTCGTCCGGGACCTTGCCGCGCAGGCGGATCAGGTTGCGGGCCAGCTGGGCGATGTTCACGGGATCGCCCATTTCCAGCACATAGATTTCCGCGGCCTCCGTTTCCGTCGCCGCATTGAGCGCCGCCGCCTGCAGCACGAGCGAGGAAGCTTCCTCCACCGTCATGAAGAAGCGGTTCATGTCCTCATGCGTGACTGTCACGGGGCCGCCTTCGGCGATCTGCTGCTCGAACAGGGTCACCACGGAGCCGGTCGAGGCCAACACGTTGCCGAAGCGCACGGCCGAGGCGTGCATGTCCGGGATCTGGCTCTGGCGCGCCAGCGTCAGCAGTTCCACCACCCGCTTGGACGCGCCCATCACATTGACCGGGTCCACGGCCTTGTCGGTGGAGATCAGCACGAAATGGCGCACACCGTAGACTTCGCACATGTCCAGCGTGACATGCGTGCCCAGCACATTGGTGCGCAGCGTTTCCACCGGGTTGCGTTCGCCCGACGGGACGTGTTTCAGCGCGGCGGCATGGAGCACGATCTCAGGGCGTTCCGCCTTGAAGATCTCCGCCATGCGGCCCCGGTTGCACACATCGGCCAGATAGGTCCGCCACGGGGCGCTCTGCCCGAAGGGCTGCATCGGAGCGAGCTTGCGCTCCAGGTTGAACAGGTTGAGTTCGCTGGAATCCACTAAGGCGAGACGGCTGGGGGCGAGACGGGCGATCTGTTCGGATAGTTCCGAGCCGATGGATCCGCCCGCGCCGGTGACGAGCACGCGCTTGCCGGACAGAAGCTCCGAGACGGGCGACATGTCCAGATCGCGCGGGTCGCGTCCGATCAGGTCGGCCGCTTCGAAGCGGGTTAGCTTGCCGGACGGGTCCGCGCAGGCGCGCGCGAGCGGTGCGCCCATTTCCGATGCCGACTTGATCAGGTGCTGCGTCAGGCGGCGATCCGGATTGGGATCGAGCGATACGATGTGGAGCGGCTGTTCGCGGCGCTCCGACAGTTTGGGGTAGATGTCCTCGAGGTCCCACGCCGTGCCGAGCACCGGCACGGAGCGGATGCGGCGGCCCGCATACTGCCCGGAGGTTTCCAGCAGCGCCACGGGGTTGAACCCGGTCGCGCGGTTCCGGCGGGAGCTGTCGCGCAGATAGTTGTAGAGGTTGGACGGCTCGCCCACCAGGACGGCGTCGTTGCGGTAGCCCGACGGGGCGCGGTAGAGCGCGCGCACGTCGCCGTTCTGGATCACCATGACGGTCAGGCGCGACAGCACGATTCCCACGGCGAAGAAGGCGGTCGCATAGAGGGGCGCGACGCGCGGGAAGAAGCGGCCGTTTTCCAGGCCGAAGAACATGGCGAGCGGCACGGCGGCCATGACGATCACCGCGCCGAGAAACAATCGCCGGAAGTCGGACAGGGAGGTGAAGCGCCAGATCGGGCGGTCCTGCCGCATGACGCCCCAGACGATGGCCGCCACGCCGAAGGTTACGGCGGCGGCGCGGTAATCCACATGGGCGAACACATCCTGGCTGAGCTCATCATAGCGCAGGCGCACGGCCGCGAACATTGCGACGGCCGCCATGAGGCTGTCGAACAGGATCACGGACAGGCGCGTCGCCGCCGTGACGACGGGGCGCGTGCGGTCTGTCGCGCGGCGGCGTCTCATCGGCCATCTCTCCTCAACGGTCGTCCCCCATCGTTCCCGGCCTCACGGCTCACCACTCACTGCTCGCGGCCTCTGAGCCGGCGCAGGGACCAGCGCACGCGGTTCTCCCGCCCCTGCCCGTCACCGTCGCACAGCGCCCGGCCGCCGATCACCAGCTGGTGGCATCGCACGGGCTTGGCCGATTCGCCCAGGTAAACCGACGGTTCCACGACCAGAGGCCCGCTATCGGTGCGGAAACGCCAGCCCGACTGGCCCTTCTGCACAAGAAGCGCGCTGGAGAGGTCCTGGGCGAGGCTCACGCGGATGTCCGGATGGAAGTGGAAGCGCAGGGCGAAGGGCACGCTGTCCCGGGACACGGGCACGTCGCCGACGGGCACGAACAGGCTGTCTTCGCCGCGAATATCCTCACCCGTCTCCCCTAGGAACAAACGCCTTCTGTGCACGAGGCCGTGCGCGTCCTTATAGCCGTCATGGGAGCTTTCCAACCAGATGCCGCTGCTCTGCTCCTTGCGGCGGGCCTGGACGTTGTCCGGTTCCTCGGACACCGCCGCGCCGAGCGCGTCGCCCATGAACCCACCTTCCAGAATGTCACCCGGCGAACGGTCGGCCACGGTCAGGGTAGAGTGGGCGGCGCTGGCCCGCACGGGACGCCGCCAGTCGGGCGCCGCGCCGGGATGCCAGCCGCAATTGGTCATCATGCGCCCGTCCTGGGTAGAAATCTCCACCGACAGGGGGGCCAGATGCGCGCCCAGATCGTACGGCCGGGGCGCGACCCCGCCCGTATCGACCAGGGCGACCGTGCCGCCCGCTTCCAGCCGGTGGTAGCCGGTGTGCGGACCGAAGGCGAAGGCCTGAGGGGCGCGATTGGGAGTGGTCCCGCGGCCGCCGAGCAGTGCGGCCACCCGGGCAGAGTCTTCCGCATGACCACCGTGGAACAGGCCGAGCCCACCATCCGTGTGGCGCAGCGTGGCCACCATCGGGC
>JBARXH010000147.1:0-5011 GCA_049647245.1 Litorimonas sp. | reverse complement strand
GTTTTAATCCGGGCGCGCAGCCCCTATGTCGGAGCCATGAACATGTTCTTCCAAAGCCGGGGTGAAGCCAAGCTCCATTACGGGTCGTCCGACTTCACCATTCTGGAAGGCGGGGCCTATGTGGTGTGCGCGGTCACCCAGAAGCAGATTCCGCTGGAGGAGCTGCGCTACTGGAACGACGATCGCCAGGAAGCCTATGTGGACGCGGCCGCGTCGATGGAAGGGTTCCGCCGGGCGGGTGCGCTGTGAGGAAGACAGCGGCACTTGCAGCTTTGCTCTTGGTCGCCTGCGGGACCCAGCAAGATGCACGCGCCGAGGAAAAAGCCAAGCCCTCGGTTGAGATGTCGAAAACAGACTCTTCTGATCAGTTTGCTGAAGTCTTTGGTTTGTCCCGATCGAGTTTGGAAATCGAAGACCGCAGCGTGATCGCGAATAAGGCGTTCGACTCTGCGACAGCCATTCCTGAATCAATGTCCTGCAAGAGCGCAGACGCCTGCACGACCGAGGAGGTCGATGCAGTCTGGCAGGACATGATCCGCGAACTGGAAGTCGAGTACGTGGCCCAAGCCGAGGCGCAGCTGCTGCCCTCCAACCCTCTCGACTGCCACGGTGTCACCAAGCAGGGCGGGATGGTTGTGTGCCGCACCGCGCCCAACGCTCGCGTCGAGATCGGGCGGGCCGAGGACGATACTTACGCCCAATATGCCGACGCGGACGGCCTTATCATCATCGGTTTCGACCGCGACGAGCCCGCCGCCTTCGCCCGCGTGCCGGGGCACCGTGTCAACTTCCAGATCGAGCCGCGGGACTACGACGTGTCGCGGATCGACGGCCTGCCGTCCAACATGGTGAGTTCCTATTCCGAGGAAGAGCTGGCACGCATCCGAGCCGCCACGGCGCGCAAGAAAGTCGGATTCGCGTCCAAGGTCGAGGAGATCGGCTTTCGCAACGGCTTCATCTATCCGGTCGCGGAGCATCGCAAGACGACAAACTTCGGCGCGCAGCGCATTCTGAACGGCGAACCCAAGCGGCCCCATTTTGGCGTGGACCTCGCCGCGCCCAAGGGCACGCCCATCGTGGCGCCCGCCGACGGGATCGTCAGCCTGGCGGACGACGACATGTATTTCGAAGGCTCTCTCATCATGATCGACCACGGGCAGGGGCTGATCAGTTATTACCTCCACAATGAGGACATCCTCGTGGAGGAAGGGCAGCGCGTAAGCCAGGGCGAGCAGATCGCCACGGTCGGTTCGCGCGGGCGCTCCACGGGGCCGCATCTCTGCTGGCGTCTGAAGTGGCGCGGACGCAACCTCGATCCCGAACTGCTCGTGACGGATTGGCCGCGGGAGGCGCGCATCGATGGCTAAGGCGCCGGAAGACTGCCAGACCATGAGGGATGTCCGGGACGGCGTGGATGCGCTCGACCGGGAGCTGGTGCGCCTGCTCGTGCGGCGACAAGGCTACATGCATGCGGCCGCCCGCATCAAGCCGAACCGCGAGGCCGTCTATGACGCGGACCGGATCGAGGACGTGGTGGCCAAGGTGTTGGTGGAAGCGAAGGAGGCGGGGCTTTCCGCCGACATTGCGGAACCCGTCTGGCGCAAGCTGATCGAGCGCTGCATCGCGCATGAATTCGGCGTGTGGGACGCGACCCGGGCCAGGAAGTCCGCGTAAGGGGACGAGCGCGGAGCGCTCGCCCGAAACTAGTGTGAAGGAGACCGACTAGTCGTCCGGGGTCCATTCATCGGTCACCCGGCAGGTGCCGTCTTCCTGCGCCTTGGTGCCTTCGGGACAGACCACCGCATCGGACTGGCCGATCGTTTCGTCCGTCATGTCCTCGGTCGTTTCGTCGTCGGTGGCTTCGTCCTCGAACAGGCTGGGTTCGAAGGTTTCGTCCGCTTCGTCTTCCATCTGCTCTTCCAGCTCGTCCGCCACGGCATCGATGTCATCCGACGCTTGCTCCAGCGTATCGGCCATGTCGGCGGGATCGGTCTGAACGCTGTGTGCCGGATCGACTTCCGGGTCGGTTTGCGGAACCTGGGCGTAGGCCTGGGCCGCGCCGAAGGCGAAGGTGAGCGCGAAGGCGGTAGCGGCCGTGCCGCTGATCAGTGACTTTCTCATTGGATCGTCTCATTCGACGCCCCCCATTGCGGCCGCATTTGCTGCGCGAATGGGGCGGGAATTCGACAGCTAGGTGTCGAAAGCAGGGGCGTAGCAGATCGCGCCGCGTCGTGGCGTCCCGTCGAGGAAGAGGCCCTGCACATAGGCCGCCGGGGTCTGGCCATAGCTCAGGCCGCAACCGCCTTCGAAACCGAAGCGGCTGTAATAGGCAGGGTCGCCGATCAGCACGACCGCCTTCGCGTCCGGCAGGCGCGACAGGGCTTCGCGAATCAGCGCTGAGCCGATCCCCTGTCTCTGCCGGTCGGGGCGGACCGAAACGGGACCCAGACCGTAGAGTCCGTCCGACTCGCCCTCGACCGTGACGGGCGACAGGGCGATATGGCCGACGAGCGTTCCGGCGTCTTCCGCCACGAGCGAAACGGTGAGGTCGCCATCCTTCCGAAGCCGGTCCACGATCGGCCCTTCCGTGCCGCTGCTGAAGGGCATGGGTGCGAACGCCGCCTGCGCCAGCGCGAAGATGGCAGGACGGTCGGCCGGGCTTTCATCGCGAAGTCTCATTCCGTGAAATACCAGACCCGCCGGATCAACCCGTCCTCGATCTCGTAGGCCGTCAGCGTGTCCCGGCTCGTGCGCCGGCCATCCTCGCCGAGAACGCTCGCAGTCTCCACGACCGCGACCCGGTTTCCGGACACGGCCCAGTCGCGCAGGCTGCCGCGCATGTCCGACGGGTCGTCGAAGAGATCGGTCATGGCGGCGTTCCAGTCCTCGCGGCTAGAGGACACGGTGCTGACGTCCGAGCCGGACACCTGCAGCCATTCCGCCTCGGGATGCTGCGCTGCCCGCATGGCGTCGATGTCGCGTGCGTTGAAACCGGCGACATGGGCCTCGATGACACGCTGTGCCTGCGTGGGGACGGGCGGGTCGGCCGTGCAGCCTGCAAGGATCATTCCGAAAAGCAGAAGGGTGCGCATCATGTCGTGTCCTTGGCGTAATGCTCGCGCGGCCAGCGGCGGTGAACCCAGAACCACTGCGCCGGGTGTTCGCGGATGCGGGCTTCGATGAAGGTGTTGACCGCCCGGACTCCGGTTTCGACATCCGCGTCGCGCTCCCCGATGCGCGGCCATTCCAGCGGCGGATGGAACCGGACTGTGAAGCGCGCGCCGTCGCGGACGACCGCCATGGGCAGGATGGGACGCCCTGTCTTGAGCGACAGACGCACGGCGCCCTGTGCGGTCATGGCGTCGGTTCCGAAGAACGGCAGCCTCAGTCCGGTGTTGAACTTCTGATCGTTGAGAATGGCGATACTCTCGCCTGAGCGCAGTGCCTCGAACAATTCCCGCCCGCCGCGATGGGTCGACTTCTGGACGAGGAACTTCGTGCCGTAGGCCTCGCGCTGCTCTCGCACCCGGCGGTCGATCAGCGGGTTGTTGATCTTGCGGTAGGTCACCCGCACCGGCTCCGGCGACTGGGTCAGGACAGTAGCCATGACCTCCCAGTTGGCGAAGTGGCCCGAGATCAGAATGCCGGGCGCATTGTCGAGGAAGTGTTCGATTCCCTCCACCTCGACCCGGGAGTCCGGCTCGAAGGCGCGGATGCGGTCTGTCAGGGCAAATTCGGCAAAGGTCCGGCCCGTATTGTCCCACTGCGCCCGCAGCAGATCCTTCATTTCGGGTTCGCCCAGTTCCGGAAAGGCGAGGCGCAGATTGGTCCGCGCAATTCGGTGTTTGGAGGTGAGCGGTCCGGCGAGGCGCAGCAGAGCGCCGCCCACCCAAGACACCAGTCCGAACGGTAGCAGGCGTAGCAGGCCTGTCAGCGCATCATAGCCCAGCGCTTCGATCCGGTGCGCGGCACTGACAGGATCGCTCATCGCAGCTTGCCGGGCCTGGACGCCGCGTTCTGGATGATCGGATGCAGAAGGCGGCGCAGTGTCAGTTCGTCTTCGAACCGGACTTCGACGGGCAGCGTATGAATGCCCCGGCGGTAGCCGTCCGGCAGGCGCGCATGGTCCTTCTCGGTCGTGATGAGGGCCGCGTCATACTCGGACGCCAGCGTGAACAGGCTTTCGATCTCGCGGTCGCTGAAGCGGTGATGGTCGGCAAAGGGGACGCCCTCGACAAGGTCCGCGCCCAAGCGCCGGAGCTGGTCGAAGAACTTGTTGGGTCGCCCGATGCCCGCAAAGGCGTAGAGCCTGCCGGTCGGTAGCGCCGCGACAGGCGAGAGATAGGCCGGAATGACGAGCTGCCCGTCCAGCTGCCCCGCGAGGTGCGAGTCGATCTCGAAGTCCGGGGCCGGCTTCATCAGGATCACGGCGTCGGTCCGTGCCAGCGCTTCGGCCAGAGGCTCGCGCAGGGGACCGGCCGGGAAGACGCTGCCATTGCCGAAGCCCACTTCGGCATCGACGACGAGCAGGGACAAGGTCTTCAGAAGCGACGGGTTCTGGTGGCCGTCATCCATGACGAGAGCGTCCGCGCCCTCGGACACGGCGGCGACCGCGCCTTCGTCCCGCGCTTCCGCGACCCAGACGGGACCGGACCGCGCGATCATCAGCGGTTCGTCGCCGACCTCCTCGGCCGTGTGCCTCGGATTGACGGGCACCGGTCCCTTCAGCTGGCCGCCATAACCCCGCGTGAGGGCATGGGCATTGACGCCCATGCGGCGGAGGCTCTTCAGCAGGTAGATGGCGACCGGGGTCTTGCCCGTGCCGCCCAGCGTCGCATTGCCGACGCAGATGACGGGCACGCCGGGGTCGAGCGGCTCGGTCGCGGCCCGCCTGCGACGCCCGGCCCAGGCGTAGAGCGCGCCCAGGGGCCGCAACAAGGTGCGGATCACGGGCGCGCCGTCCCGGCCTTCGCGGATGTTCCAGAATTCAGGCGGTCTCATCCGTCCCGCC
>JBARXH010000146.1:0-9284 GCA_049647245.1 Litorimonas sp. | reverse complement strand
ATCCAGAAACGAGGCTCAGCCTTCGTATGGCCGCCACGCTTAGGTTTCATCCTTCAAGACCCGGATTGAAATGCCATTTGACATCAAAGGATGTTTTCTGGTGCGGCGAAATGTTTTATAAATGAGGAGTATTCATTTTACAGCCGAGGACCCGCCATGACCCGTCCAGCCAAATACATCGCCGCGCTCGCCCTCTCGCTCGCCGCTCCCCATGCCGCTTTCGCGCAGGACATGGGCGTCTATGCCGGTGTCGGCATCGATGCCGTGGAGTTCGACACCTACGCCGTGTCGGGCAAACTCGGCTATACGTTCGGAGGTCTGTTCGGAATCGAGGCTCAGGGCGGATTGGGCATCTCGGACGAAGACTTCACCGCGCTGGGCGACATCATCGCCGAAGCGGGTGTGGACAATTATCTCGCAGGTTTCCTGGTCGGACGCGTGCCCCTGTCCGACGGGATCGATCTTGTGGGACGGGTCGGCTACCACACGACGGACATCGACGCGACGATCGGCGGTGTCGACGTGTCGCGATCCGAAGACGGCATCGCGGCAGGGGCTGGGATCGAATTCGGGTTCGGGCCGTCACGGCTGAACGCGGTACGTGCGGAGTACACCTTCCTCGATGCGGATACGGACGATCTGTCCGGAGTGGGCGATCTCTGGACCCTGTCCATCATCCGGAAGTTCTAGCGTCCAAGGTGTCGTGCGCGCCCCGCTTGCCTAAACGCGCCGGGACCGCCATATACGCATCCGGAAGATCGGCCCGGACGTGGGCTTTCGCCAACCCGGTCAGGTCGGGAACGAAGCAGCCGTAACGATTCGCCCGCGGGTCGGATCCCGGTCTTCCACCTATTAGTCAGCCGCCCGGAAGGGCGGCTTTTTTTGTGCGATGAAGAGACTGGCTCACGCCGTCCACTCTCCGCTCTCGCCGCTCTGGACGCCGGATCGAGTCGGGGCCGACACGGCAACCGTCCCCGGCACGGATTGCCGGAGCCTCCCGGCCTGGATGGCAGCCGTCCGCGTTCGAGCGTCTGACAAATGCGGCTGTTTCAAAGGTTTGCCGGAAGGTCCCGCAATCTAATCCGCGCCGTCCGCTCCTGCGCTATAAACGTCCCTGTTCGGTCGGCCCGTTGGCCGTCCGCAACACCTCCTTCCGCGAGGGTCCGGCTGACGCGTGCCGCGCCCTGCAACCCCTATCGTCCACTCCAGCCTTCGGGTTCACCGGCAGTGGCACACCAAAAGCGTCCGCCGCCCCTCGCGGAAGGCCCTTTTCCTACCCTTTGCCCGGATCAGCGCCGGAGCCGCACCATTGCCCCTGCCGGCCTATCTGCGCTCCACGCGCATCATCAACGGCGTCTCAGGGCGCACCGTCACCCGGGCCATGGGCCAGGGGTGATCGGACGCCAGGGTGAAGCGGTACCCTCGCGCCATGAGCGCGATAAGGACGATCGCTTCCAGCTGCGCGAAACGCGCGCCGATGCAGACATGCGGGCCGAGACCGAAGGGCAGGTACTGGAACCGTCCGATCGTCTCCCTGTTCTCCGGCAGAAACCGCTCCGGCACGAAGGCGTCCGGCTGGTCCCAGAGCTTGCGGTGGCGGTGCAGCATCCACAGGCTTCCGAACACGATGGCCCCCTTGGGCAGCTCGTGTCCGCCCAAGGTCTGTGGCTTGGCCAGTTCCCGCGACAGGAAAGGCGCAGGCGGATAGAGGCGCATCGTCTCTTCGAAACAGGCATAGGTGAAGGGCAGGGCGTCTGCCCACTCGGTCGCAGGCCGCGCGGGGTCGAGGGCGTCGCACTCCGCCTCCATCCGGTCGCGCGCCTCCGTGTCCTGAGACAGGAGATAGATCAGGAAGGTGAGCGCCCGGCTGGTGGTTTCGTGCCCGGCCGCGATGAAGGTGATCATCTGGTCCTCGACCTGCGCCTCGGTGAACGGTTCGCCGTCCGGTCCGGTGACGGACAGGATCAGGCCCAGCAGGTCGTCCGGCACGGTCTCGCCCGCGGCCATGCTCGCCCGGCGCGACCGGGCCAGCGCGCTGACCTGGCGGCGCAGGCGCTTGACGATGCCCATGCGTCCGATGCGGGTCGGGCGCGGCACCCATTTCGGCAGAGGCGTGAAGTCCAGCGGGTCCGGCCGCCCCATGCTGGACAGGAACCGGTCGATGTCGCGCAGGTTCGCCGCGCGGCCGCCGTCCAGTTCGCCGGAGAACATGACGTCGCTGAGCACCTGGTAGGTCAGGTCCACCATGGCGGCGTCGAACGCCACTTCGGGTCCGTCGAACAACCGGTCCAGATGCGGTGCGGCGGAGCGCCGGATGCCGTCGGCATAGCCCGCCACGTGGCGCGGCGTGAAGAGCGGGGCGAGGGCGCGCCGATCCTGCCGCCAGCGTTCGCCCTCCGTCGTCAGCAGGCCCTCGCGCAGGGCAGGAACCAAAATGGCGTTGCGGAGCCGCGAATGGCGCAGGCTTTCGGCCTTCTCCACGAAGGCTTCGCGCAGCGACTCCGGCCGGGTGGGCGTGTAGAAGACCCCGCCCAGACCCGTCGCGGCTTCGTCGAACTCGTGCAGAGCCGCTTGCGTCATGCCGTGCAGCGGGTTGCGGCTGGAGGCGCGGACGTAGCGGAGCCAGTCGACCCAGTCCCACTCCGCGATGGACGCCTCGATCGCTACCGGAGCCGGAGGCACGAACCGTCCCCCCTCCCAGCGCGCGGCAGGGCATTGGCTGTAATCGTGTCGGGTCCGGCCCATGCCCACCTCATGCGCCCGCGCCGGACGGTTCGCAATGGTCCTGTGAGCAAGGCACACGCCCCGCTTTCCAAGGCGGGGCAAGCCTGCCAAAAGGCTTCCGATGCCCGACGCCGCCCCGCCCAACGAAACCTACCAGGTCCTCGCCCGCAAGTACCGTCCGTCCACTTTCGAGGACATGATCGGGCAGGACGCGATGGTGACGACGCTGAAGAACGCGTTCGAGACGGGCCGGATCGCGCATGCCTTCATGCTGACGGGCGTGCGGGGGATCGGCAAGACGACGACGGCGCGCCTGCTGGCGCGGGCGCTGAACTACGAAACAGACACGGTCGACCACCCGTCGGTCGATCTCGCCGTGCCGGGCCGACACTGCGAGGCCATCATGGCCTCGACGCACATGGATGTGCTGGAGATGGACGCGGCGTCGCGCACGGGCGTGGACAATATGCGCGAGCTGCTGGACGGGGTGCGCTACGCCCCGGCCGATGCGCGCTATAAGGTCTACATCATCGACGAGGTCCACATGCTCAGCGCGGGCGCGTTCAACGCCCTGCTGAAGACGCTCGAAGAGCCGCCGGACCACGCCAAGTTCATCTTCGCCACGACCGAGATCCGCAAGGTGCCGATCACGGTGCTGTCGCGCTGCCAGCGTTTCGACCTGAGGCGGGTAGAGGCGGACGTGCTGGCCGCGCACCTGAAGGGCATTGCCGACAAGGAAGGCATCCGCGTGTCCGACGACGGGCTGGCCCTGATCGCGCGGGCGGCGGAAGGCTCGGTGCGTGACGGGCTGTCGCTTCTCGATCAGGCCATCGTGCAGAGCGGCCTATCGGGCGAGGAAGTCACGGCCGAGCAGGTCCGCGCCATGCTGGGCCTGGCCGACCGGGTTCGCATCGTGGATCTGTTCGAACATGCCATGGGCGGGGACGCCAAGGCCGCCTTGACGGCCATGCGCGCCCAATACGACGACGGCGCCGCACCCGAAGTGGTGATGAGCGATCTGCTCGATATCTGCCACGAAGTCTCTCGCGCGCAGACGCTGGGACAGGACGCGGCCTTCGATTTCGCGCCCGACCAGGTAGAGCGCCTGCGCGGTCTCGGCGAGCGGTTCACGGCCGGGCAGCTGACCCGTGGCTGGCAGATTCTCATGGGAGCGCACACGGAGGTGCGGCAGGCCCCCGTGCCGCTGGCGGCGGCCGAAATGGCGCTGCTGAAGCTCGCGCTCGCCGGGCAGATGCCGCCGCCGGAACTGGCCGCGCAGATCATCAAGCAGGCTCAGGCGATGCAGGCCGAAGGCGGACCGGGACTGCCGGACATCACGCCCGACGCGCCCAGCGCGGCTGCATCTTTATCTGGGCCTGGGCCGCAGACATCCCTCCCGGCCCAAGCCCAAACCCCGTCCCAAAGTGCTGCCCAGAGCGCCGCCCAAACGGCAGCCCAGACCGCAGCCATGACCGCGCCGAAGCCCGTCGCGCCCGCCGCGCCGACGCTGCGGCTCGACACGTTCGAGGACTATGTGGAGCGCATCGACGATCTGCGCCTGCGCTCCGACCTCGAACGCTATGTCAGCGTCGTCTCCTTCAGCGACGGCCAGGCGGAGATCCACATCACCGAAGCCCGCCACAACGCGCTGGTCGGGCGCATGGTGCGCTCCCTGCAGGACCTGACCGGCAAGCAATGGCTGGTCAGTCCGGTCGATGCGCCCGGCGCGATGCCGCTGGCCGAACGGCGCCGCACCGCCAAGGCCGAACAGGACGCCAAGGACCGGTCCCATCCCGCCTTCGGGCATTCCCTGCTGAAAAACGCGCGGCTCCTTGAGATCAGGGACCGCGCGCCCAATGTAATCGCCGCAGACTTCAACAGCGGAGACGACACATGAAAGACCTGATGGGCCTGATGAAACAGGCGAAGGACATGCAGGCCAAGATGCAGGCCGCGCAGGCCGAAGTCACGGATCTGGAAGCCACGGGCCGTTCCGGCGGCGGGCTCGTCACCGTCACGCTGGCGGGCGGCGGCAACATGAAGGCGCTCACGCTGGATACGAGCCTGCTCGGCAGCGCGGCCGACGACGACCGCGAAATGCTCGAAGACCTGATCGTGGCCGCCTTCCAGGACGCCAAGGTCAAGCTGGACCAGGCGGCGGCCGAAACGATGAAGGCCGCGATGGGCGACATCCCGCTGCCGCCCGACATGAAGATGCCGTTCTAGGCTGCGGTCCCGCAGCTGTTGGTGGCGCAGCAGTCCGCGACGGGCTTGGCTTTCTGCGCCTTGACGACCTTCTTGATCGCGCGCGAGCGCTTCAGCCGCGAGAGGTGGTCGAGGAAGACGATGCCCTCGAGATGGTCCATCTCGTGCTGGATGCAGACGGCGTAGAGCCCCTCGCAATCCTCCGTCACCCGGTTGCCGTCATAGTCCAGATAGGTGACGCGGCACGTCTCGGGTCGGTCCACATCGTCGTAGATGTCCGGCACGGACAGGCAGCCTTCCTGGTAGGGGACCTTGGTCTCCGCCGGGTCGAGGATCTCGGGGTTGACGAAATAGCGCGGCTGGGGCGTCTCGCCCTCCTTGGCAAGGTCCATGACGATGACCCGTTGCGGCACGCCGATCTGGATCGCCGCCAGGCCGATGCCGGGCGCGTCATACATGGTCGCCAGCATGTCGTCCATCAGCGCACGGGTCTCATCCGTGACCGCCTCGACCGGCTTGCTGACCAGCTTGAGGCGCGGGTCGGGCACGGTGAGGATGGGGCGTATCTTACCGGGTTTGGGCATGAAGGGGAGATAGGTTTGAGGGCCGGGAGGGTCAAGCGGCAGAGTGAGGCGCGAGCAAGTCTGGAGGATGCCTGACACCGGTGATCAAGGCCGCTCTCAGCCTGAGCGGTTTACTCTACTCCGCCGCTTCCGCGCCCAGATAGCGGTCCCGGTTCCAGCTCTTGTTGAAGGGCTTGGTCCGGCCGGAGGCCTGGAAGACGAGCAGGTGGTCGCGGGTCAGTTCGCGTGGGCAGTCCACGCCGCAGGCATGGGCGATCATCTCGACCTCCTCGTTGAGAGTCTTGACGTAGTTCATGACCCGGACGGCCTTGTTGGACGGGTCGAGGCCCTGTTGCAGGCGCGGATTGTGGGTGGTGATCCCGGTCGGGCAGGTGTTCTTGTCGCATTTCAGCGCCTGGATGCAGCCCAGGGCGAACATGAAGCCCCGACCGTTATTGACCATGTCCGCACCGACGCAGAAGGCCCACGCCACGTCGGCCGACGTGATGAGCTTGCCGCTCGCGATGATCTTGATCCGCTCGCGCAGGCCTGCCTCCACCAGCATGTCGTGCAACAGCGGAAGGCTGTCCTCGATCAGCATGCCCGTGCTGTCGATCAGGGGCATGGGGGCTGCGCCGGTGCCACCGTCGCCGCTGTCCAGGGTAATATAGTCGGGCGCCGAAGCGGCTCCGCGGGCCAGGATGGCGTCGATGAGTTCCTGCACGGGGCCGACCTGGCCCATGCAGAACTTGATGCCGGTCGGCCGCTGCGACACGCGCCGGACCTGGTCGATCAGGTCCAGCAGCTCGTCCACGTTTCCGGCGTCCACATGGCGGTTGGGAGACAGGGCGCTCTGGCCCTGGGGAACGCCGCGGATCTCCGCGATTTCGGCCGAGACCTTCTTCGCGGGCAGGATGCCGCCCTTGCCGGGCTTGGCGCCTTGGGAGAGCTTAATCTCCACCATCTTGATGTCCGGATTCTCGCAGATCTTCGCCAGCTTCTGCTCGTTCAGCGTGGCGTCGTCGTTGCGCGCGCCGAACTTGGCCGTGCCGAGCTGGAAGACGATGTCGCATTCGCCTTCCAGATGGTAGGGCGACACCCCGCCTTCGCCGGTGTTCAAATAGCATCCGGCCATCTGCGCGCCGTGCGACAGGGCCTGGATGGCGGGCTTGGACAGCGAGCCGTAGCTCATGGCGCTGATGTTGAAGAAGCTGGTCGGCTTGTAGGGGTGCGGCGTGTCGGGCCCGATCACGAAGGGCGGCTTGACGCGCTCCTCCTCGTCCAGCTTAGGGAACAGTCCGTTGGCGAAGACGGGCATGCCGGGCTGGAAGACCTTGGTCGAGCCGAAGGGCACGACGTCCTTGCCGGTCTCGCAAACATGCTTGACCCAGTCCCGCTCCGCCCGGTTAAAGGGCATTTCTTCGCGGTCGAGGGCGAAGAAGTACTGCCGGAAGAACTCGCCCAGATGCTGGAAGATGTTCCGGAAGTGGCCGATGACCGGATAATTGCGCCAGATCGTGTTCCGCGTCTGGGTCTTGTCATGGATGAACAGACCCACCGCGCCGAGGAACGCCAACCCGACGATGAACAGGAAGAGCGAGCCGAGCAGTTCCAGCCCGTGCATGGCGAATTCGGCGAAGGCATCCATGCGGCTGGTATGCGCCTGCGGGTCCGGCGACGCAAGGCGGGGGCCTTGCCGTTAGGCAAGCCAAGGCGGGGCGTGTTCGGCGTCCCGCCCTGATGCGGCGTTGCGCCCGGCCCCGCCTAACGGCCTTTCCATTGCGGCGCGCGCTTCTCCAGAAAAGCGCGCGGGCCTTCCTGCATGTCCTCGGTCTGGGCGACGCGGCCGAAGGCGTGCTGGCCTTCGTTCATCAGTACCTCGTCCGTGGCGTCGAAGGCACGGCGCGTCACGGACAGGGATTCGCGCACGGCGATGGGCGCGTTGGCCGTAATCTGCCGGGCGAGGGAGCGCGCTTCGTCCATGACCTGGTCGAGCGGGACGATGCGGTTGACGAGGCCGTGCCGGTGCGCGGTCCCGGCGTCGATGGGATCGCCCGTGGCGACCATCTCCATGGCGATGGCCTGCGGGATGCGACGGGCGAGGCGGTGGACGCCGCCGGCGGCTGCGACCAGCGAACGCTTCACCTCCGGCAGGCCGAACCGGGCGGTCTCGTCCGCGACAACCATGTCGGAGGCCAGCGTCAGCTCCATGCCGCCCGCCAGCGCGCTGCCCTTGACCGCCGCGATCCAGGGCTTCTTGCGCGGGGCGGACACATAGCCCGCAAAGCCGCCGTCCTTGGTGGAGAGCAGGTGGCCCTTGCCCTCGCTGATCGCCTTCAGGTCCGCGCCCGCGCAGAAGGTCTTGTCGTTGCTGCTCGTGAGGATCGCGACCCAGATATCGTCGTCGGCTTCCACGTCCTTGACCACCCAGTCCAGCGCGGCCGCCAGTTCGGGCGACACGGCGTTGCGCTTCTCGGGCCGGTTCAGCGTCACGATGGCGATATTGCCCTCGCGCTCATACTGGACCAGCGTTCCGACGCCTTCCGGTTTGTCTGTCATGATGGGCTCCTTGGAATTTTGGGGGCGATGTTCCGGATGGAGTGTAGCGCGCTGACCGGATGCGCGAAGGGGCGAGGCGTGTTCAACCCGTGGCTGATGTAGAGGCGTTGCAACTGCGGCGGTCCGCGCTACTCCGGTCGCCGATGACCGACCGCGCCCGCACTCTTGCCGCCCGCACGCCTGCAAAGGACCCCGAAGGCTCTGTCTTTGGCGCGCTGCTCCCGCTTGCCTTGAAGCTGGTGGCGCTGGCGTGGATCGCCATGTTCGTGGTCTATGCCCTTCTCTTCCACGGGCTGGCGGGGAGTCCTCTGCTCTCCGCATTGAGGCGGGCGGCGATCAACACGCTTCCGGCGGCCGGGCTGGCCTGGATCGCGGGATCGCTGATGAGGCGGCACCTGATCGATGCCCCGTTCCGGCGGCAGATGGTCGGACACGCCGCAATGGGCTTGGCCTTCGCGCTCTTGTGGTATGTCGGCATCCAGGTCGGGTACGGGCTGCAGTCCGGCTGGATCAGCGAGGGTATATCTGGACGCGCTCTGTCCGGAGCGGCGCTGTCGTGGCAGACGGTCCAGGGGTTGGTGCTCTACGGAGCCGTGGCGGGTTGCGTCCATGCGTTCGTCTATCTCGCGCGCCTGCGTGACTTGGAAGCGCAGGTCGGAAGCCGCAACCCCGGCGTGGCGTCCGCGCCGTCGCAGATCTTCATCCGCGACGGCAAGACGATCCGGCCCGTGGCGCTGGACGACATCCTCTTCCTGTCCGCGGCCGGCGACTATACCGAAGTCCACATGCGGGACGGCATGGTCCTCGCCTCCACAGGCCTGTCCGACTTCGAGCGCGACTTGCCGGACGCGCGTTTTCTCCGGGTCCACCGCTCCCGCATCGTGCGCACGGACGCCATCCTGTCGATGGAGAGCGCGGGCAATGGATGCCTCATGCTCCACCTTCCGCGGGGCCATTCCATCAAAACCAGCCGGGCCGGTGCGACCGCGTTCCGGGAGCGGGCGGTCTAGCCATAGGACATGTCGGTTCAGCGCCGCACCGTGTCGTTTCGACGATCCGACCCACGGGTCGTCGGGATTAGGGGTTAGGGCGATGCAGGACCAACCGTTCGACAAGGCCGCGATGATGACGTTTAGACCTCTCTCCCTTCTGCTCCTCCTGGGCGCGACTGCGTGTGCGGCGCCGCAACCGCCGGGACCTGCCCTGGACGTGTCGGACCGACTCGTCTGGTCC
>JBARXH010000145.1:0-3245 GCA_049647245.1 Litorimonas sp. | reverse complement strand
CTGCGGACCCCCGGCCGGGTCAACCGCCTGTCGGCGGCGGCCGCGCGCCTGCTCCCCGACGCGACGATGGCGCGCCTCATGGAGCGGATCTACCGGCAGAACTGAGCCGTCATCAAAAAACGATCCGCGTTTTCGCGGGTAATGCGGCTTTCCTTTTCAGTCGCTTGGACAAAAGACCGGCCATTTAATCCCCGCCTCTCCGATCCGCTCTACAAGGAAGACCTTCCGCGACGGGGTGTGGAACACGTGCCGCTCCCCGAACCGAAGCCCATCGTCCACTCTTGCGGTAAGTTCCACCGGAGTGGCACCGACCGTGTCCCGCCCCTCGTCGCGGAAGACCTGTCCACCCCTTGTCCCGGATCAGCGCCGGGGCCGCACCTCTCCCCCTGCCGAAAACCCGCACCCTGCCGCCCGTGCGTATCCAGGTCCGGGAGAGCGATTATGGATATGAGCAAGATGATGTTCCGCCCCGGCCTGATGGACGGCCAGCGGGTTCTGGTGACGGGCGGCGGAACGGGCCTGGGCCGTGAAATGACGGAAGGCTTCCTGAGCCTCGGCGCGGAGGTCCACATTCTCGGTCGGCGCGGCGGCGTTCTGGACGATACGGCGAAGGAACTCACGGACCGTCACGGCGGAACCGTCATCGGCCATCCATGCGACATCCGGGACGTGGACGCGATCCAGGCGGTCAACGACCGCATCTGGGCGGATCACGGCCCTCTGACCGGGCTGGTCAACAATGCGGCCGGGAACTTCATTTCGCGCACGGAGGATTTGTCCATCCGGGGGTTCGATGCCATCGCCAACATCGTGTTCCGCGGCACCTTCGCCATGACGCACGACATCGGCCGGCGCTGGATCGAGGCGGGCGACCGGGGGTCCGTCCTGTCCATCCTGACCACCTGGGTCTTCAATGGCGGGCCGTTCACCGTGCCCAGCGCCATGAGCAAGGCGGGCGTGAACGTCATGACGCAGAGCCTCGCCGTGGAGTGGGGCCGCCACGGCCTGCGCTTCAATGCCATCGCCCCGGGACCCTTCCCGACCGAAGGCATGACCAAGCGGCTGGCTCCGGATGCGGACTCCACCGAGGACATGAACAGGGACGGGGCCAATCCCCAAGGCAAGAACCCAATGGGGCGGATCGGAAAAATGCACGAACTGGTCAACCTCGCCACTTTCCTGATGGCGCCGGGCGCGGAATATGTGAATGGCCAGACCATCAGCATCGACGGCGCGGCCTACAACGCCTCCGGCGGCAATTTCAGCGCGCTGTCCGCCTGGGGCGACGCGCAATGGGCCGAGGCGGCCGCCGCCATCCGCGCGACCAACGCCAAGGACAAGGCGAAGCGCACCGCCTGAGGGCGCGAGAGGCAAGGCCTGCCGCAAAGGCGGGGTCGGACGCCTTTCCCTTTGCGCGCCCGCGCCCCTTGGACTAATGGCGCGGTTCGTTTTTGCGAGGGGTTCGCCCAATGGGCCGCATCGTCATGAAATTCGGCGGGACGTCCGTCGCCGATCTCGACCGCATCCGCGCCGTGTCCCGGCTGGTAGAAGCCGAGGTGAAGGCCGGGCACGAAGTCGCCGTCGTCGTCTCCGCCATGAGCGGGGAGACCAACCGGCTCGTCGCCCTGGTCGATGCGCTGGACGCCGACCATGCGCCGGGCGAGGACAAGTGCGGCGGCTCCGTGAACGACGAATATGATTCCATCGTGGCCAGCGGGGAACAGGTCACGTCGGGCCTGCTCGCCATCGCGCTGCGCCGGCGGGGCATTCCCGCGCGCTCCTGGCTCGGCTGGCAGATCCCGCTCCGCACCGACATGGCGCACTCCAAGGCGCGCATCGCGGAGATCGAAAGTTCCGCCATCGGTCCGTCCCTGGAGGACGGCAACGTCGCCGTCGTGGCGGGCTTCCAGGGGATCAACGACGAAGGCCGCGTGTCCACGCTGGGGCGCGGCGGATCGGACACGTCCGCCGTGGCGCTGGCCGTGGCGCTGAAGGCCGACCGCTGCGACATCTACACCGACGTGGACGGCATCTACACGACCGACCCGCGCATCGTGCCCGACGCGCGCCGCCTGAACCGCATCGCCTTCGAGGAGATGCTGGAGCTGGCGTCGCTCGGCGCCAAGGTGCTGCAGGTCCGTTCCGTGGAGCTGGCCATGAACAACAACCTGCCCATCCGGGTGCTGACCTCCATGGCCGAAGAGGGCCAGGACAATCCCGGCACTCTCGTCTGTCACGAGGATCAAACCATGGAAGAACGCGTCGTATCCGGCGTCGCCTACAGCCGCGACGAAGCCCAGATCACCCTGCTGCGCCTGGCCGACACGCCCGGCATGGTCGCCAAGGTCTGCAAGGCCATGAGCGATGCAGGCGTCATCGTGGACATGATCGTGCAGGGCATCTCGCGCTCCGACAACAGCGCCAACCTGACCTTCACGGTGGGCGAGCGCGACCTCGGGATCGCGCTGGATGCGCTGGAAGCCGTCAAGGCGGAGATCGGGTTCGACGCGATCAAGAGCGATCGCGACGTCACCAAGGTCTCCGTCGTGGGAATCGGCATGCGGTCCCACACGGGCGTGGCCCAGACCATGTTCGAAGCGCTCGCCGCCAAGGGCATCAACATCGAAGTGATCGCGACGTCCGAGATCAAGATCAGCGTCCTGATCGACAGCGAATATACGGAGCTGGCCGTCCGGGCCCTGCACGCCGCATTCGACCTGCACGAAACGCCCGCGCCCCGCGTCTCCGCGCCCTGAAGGCCTCCGCCTGGCCCACCCATACGCCAGCTTGCATCGCAGTGGACTGCGATGTGGACTGCGATCGGGCTGCGTTCCCTTAACCACCTTTTTTCTGACTCATTTAAGCCGCACGGGGGACGTTTGAAGGGTTGTCCGGCCGTGCGCGCATCCATCTTGCGCGCCCGGGCCGGTCAAGGACCGAGGTGGAGACGGGGACGATGGACGGCTTGAAGCTCATGACCACGCTCAGGGCGGGTGCGCTGCTGGCGGCCTGCGGCGGAGGCGGCGGGAGCGACCCGGCACCGACGCCGCCCTCCGGAGACACGCCCGATCCGGCCCCCACTCCCCCGCCGGCCTCGCAAGGCCCGGCCAAGTCCGATCTCGAAACCAAGTCCGAAGTCGCCGTCTTCCTGCAAATGGCGGGGCTGGACGCGGTCGGGTCCGAAGTGGACGCGCTGACCGGCGATAACGCGGCCCGCTGGGTGGAGGCCGAACTCGCCAAGCCCG
>JBARXH010000144.1:0-17393 GCA_049647245.1 Litorimonas sp. | reverse complement strand
ATCCAGGAACGTACCGGACTCCGGGCTGACGCTTCCTTCCACCGCATTGCTGAGCGCGCCGCAGGGCTCCGCCGTCATCCGCCTTGACGGCGATGTGGCCCGCCGCGTTCCCGTCCGCGTGCTTGCGACGACGGACCGGGGCGTCGTGCTCTCTGGTGTGTCGGACCGCGACCGTATCGTGACGCGTGGCGCGGCCCTGATCCGCGACGGACAGACGGTCGTGCCGCTCGACCCCGACCAGACACGGTATCCCGAGTAGGGCCATGGGCTGGCTGACCGAAGCGGCGTTCCGCGCCAAGAAGTTGCTGCTCTTCGTGGTGGGACTGGCCATGCTGGCCGGGGCAGTCAGCTATTTCACCATGTCCTCGCGCGAGGACCCGTTCCTGACCATCCGGACCGCCAGCATCGTGGCGTTGCATCCCGGTTTGCCCGCCGAGCGCATGGAAGCGTTGGTGGCCCGCCCCCTCGAAGAAGCCATCATATCCATTCCGGAGATCGAGGAGGTCCGCACGACGGCCATCGAAGGTCAGGTCATCATCCAGGTCGATGCCTATTTCAGCGTCACCGACCTCGATACGACCTGGGACGAGGTGGACGAGGCTGTGCAGGGTGCCAGGCCCGAGCTCCCGCCCACCATGGGTCCTATCTTGGTCAATGATGATTTTGGCGACGTATCCGTCGTGACGCTGGCCTTGCAGTCGGAGGACTACAGTCCGGCGGAACTCCACGACTATGCGCAGTACATCCGCGATCGGCTGCTGTCCGTGGACGGCACGCGGCGTGTATCCATTCTCGGCGTGCCGGAGGAGACGCTCTATGTCCGAGTCGACAATGCCGCGCTGCAATCGGCAGGCCTGTCGACGAACGATATCCGCACCGCGCTGGACGCGCGCAGCGTCACCTTGCCGACGGGCGAAGTCATCCTGACGGAGCGTCGATATCCGCTGGAAGTGGACGGCATCCTGCGCACGGCGGACGACATTTCCGCCGTGCTGATCAATAGCGACAACCCGACCGTCAACCGTCCCGTGCGCCTGTCCGAAGTGGCTCGTGTGGAAGCGGGCTATGCCGATCCGCCCGGGCGGATTGCCTACTATAACGGTCGCCCCGCCATCGTGCTCGCCATCGACCAGGAAGTCTCGGCCTCGGCCATCAATTACGGCGACCGTGTGCTTGCGCGCATCGAGGAAATCCGTGCCGACCTGCCTATCGGCGTCGAGATGAACACCATCACGGTTCAGAAGGAAAAGGTCGAAGCGGCCGTCTACGGCGTGTCGCGCAGCGTTCTGCAGACGCTGCTGGTGGTCTCCATAGTGGTCGTGATTTTCCTTGGCCTGCGCACGGGGCTTGTCGTGGGTTCCATCGTGCCGGTCGTGGTCCTTCTGACCATTGCGGGCATGAACGTCTGGGGCATTCCGCTCCAGCGCATGAGCCTCGCCACCATCGTGATCGCGCTCGGCCTGCTGGTCGACAACGGCATCGTCGTGGCGGAGGACTTCAAGCGCCGCCTCGGCGAAGGGCTGGACCGGCGAGAGGCCGTGTCCAAGACGGGCCGCGAGCTGGCCCTGCCCCTTCTGTCGTCCTCGCTCACCACCATGATCTTCTTCCTTCCGCTCGCTCTCGCCCAGAACGACAGCTCGGAATATACCCGCTCCATCTCGCAGGTAATCGTCCTGTCCCTCGGCATCAGCTGGGTCATCGCCATGACGGTGACCCCGCTCCTCTGCTTCCGGTTCGTCAAGGCGCCTGACGAGAACGAGACCAAGCTCGGCTTCGTGGACCGCGTGTTCGAAAAGCTCGAGAACGGCTATGAGGCCTTGCTCGGCCTCCTTCTGCGGTTCCGCCTGCTCTTCGTCGGGGCGATGGTGCTGGCCTTCATGGGCGGCGGCTGGCTGATGAGCACCCTGCCCAACCAGTTCTTCCCCTCGTCGGACCGGGCGCAGATTCTCGTCTATCTGGACCTGCCGGAAGGGGTCTCCACGGTCCACACGGACGGGGCCATGCAGACACTGTTGGAGACCGTGCAGAATGCGGAGCGCTATCCGGACGTGACCGACGCGGCCGGCTATGTCGGCTTCGGCGGACCGCGCTTCGTACTGTCGCTCCAGCCCGTCGACCCGGGGGCGAATGTGGGCTTCGCCGTGCTGAACCTTTCCGGTCTCGAGAATATCGACGTCTATGTCCGGCGGATGCAGGACGAGCTGGAGGAGACACTGCCGGACGCGTTGATCCGGGTGTCGCGCATGTTCCTGGGGCCGACCGATCCCAACGTGGTTCAGATCCAGGTGAAGGGCCCGGACGCGGATCACATCGTGGAGGTTGCCGACCGAATCTCCGACCTGCTGATGGTCCAGGATGGCTTCAACTACGTCTGGACCAACTGGCTCAACCCGTCCGCCAAGCTGGTCGTGGACGTGGACGAGACCCGTGCCAAGCTGGCCGGGCTGTCGCGGCTCGACATCGCGCAACAGGTGTCCGTCCTGACGGCCGGGCAGACGGCGACCCATGTCTATCAGGGCGACGAGAAGATACCGGTGGTGATCCGGGCCGTGGACGCGCAGTCGCGCTCCGTCGATTACCTGCAGTCGCTCGCTCTCTACGCGCCCGGATCGTCCGACCCGATCCGCTTGGGCTCGGTCGCCGACATCCGCCTGCAAGGCCAGTATGCGCGCATCAACCGAGAGGATCTGGAGCGCACCGTCACGATCGAGGGCAGCAATGTCAAAACCTCGCCCGAGGACCTCGTGGTCCTGTTGCGGGAAGATCTCGACGCGATCCGCCAAGGCCTCCAACCGGGCCACGTCATCGAATTCGACGGGGCTGTCGGAGATAGCGGGGAGTCCCAGGGCGCGCTGGCCGCCCAAGCCCCGCTCGCGCTCGGTTTGATCCTCGTGCTGCTGCTCGCCCAGTTCGGCTCGTTCCGCAACCTCGCCATCATCCTTCTGATTCTCCCGCTCTCCGTGATCGGGGCCGCGATCGGGTTGAAGGTGATGAGCGCGCCCTTCGGCTTCATGGTCATTCTCGGCCTATTCGCGCTGTTCGGCATCGTGGTGAACAACGCCATCGTGCTGATCGACCGCATCGAGATCGAGATGAAGGCGGCGGACGATGAGGAAGAGGACGACAAGGACGCCGAAGGCGACGATTACGAATCCCGCCAGGCTGCACTGATCTCCGCCAGCAAGCGTCGCCTTCGTCCCATCCTGATCACGACCATCACGACGATCCTCGGTCTGTTGCCGCTGATCATCGGGCGGGATGTCCTGTTCTACGGCTTGGCCAACGTGGTCGCGTTCGGGCTCGCCGTGGGAACGATCCTGACGCTCGGCGTCGTGCCCGTGCTCTACTCGCTCTTTTTCGGTATCGGGAAAGCCCATGATGGAAAGGACGTGTCATGACCTGCCGCGCCTCTCATGCCTTCATGGCCCTTGCGTCATGGATCGTCCTGTCGGCCTGTGCCAGCCTGCCCGACCGACCCGACACGGACGAGATCCTCACCGAGACCGCTCAAATTCCGACGGCGTGGACGGACCGGACCCAGGATATTCTGGCTCGCCTCGGCAGCGAAGTTCCCGACACGGTCTGGGAGGGCTTCGAAGACCCCGCGCTCACCGCGCTTGTCCGCCAGAGCATAGACGCCACGCCCAGCGCGCGCGAAGCGCAGGCGCGTTTGATCCTGGCTCGCACGCGGGTCGACCTTGCGCGGGCGCGCCTGCGCCCGACCCTGTCACTCGGTGCCAGTGCGACGCGGGAACGGTCCAGCCTGGAAGGCCCGCAATTCGCCAACCTTCCGCCCGCCTTCGCGGACCAGGCCGATCCCGAGCTGGATGTGTTCGGATTGTCGGCCTCCGCTGCCTGGGAACCCGACATCTGGGGCCGCCGCGCCCTGGAAGTCGAAGCCGCGAGACTGTCGGCCGAGGCCGCCGAGGCTCGGGCCGATGCGACCCTGCTGAGTTTGCAGTCCGACACGGCGCGCACCTATGTCCAACTCCGTGCCACGCAGGTGCGCGAATCCCTGACTCGAGACGCACTTGCCTTGCTGGAAGAGACTTTGCAGCTGACGACGCTTCTGCGCGAGCAGGACCTCGCCAGCGACCTGGACGGCGCTCAGGTCCGGGCGGCGATCGAGGAACGCGGCGCCGAACTCGCCTCGCTGGAAGGGCAGCGCATCGACCTCGCTCTCGCCCTTGCCACACTGACCGGACAGACACCCGAAGCAGCAGGCAGGCTGGTGGACGGTCCTGTAGCCATCCCAGGCTACGAAACGGGCATACCCGACGGCGTCCCCAGCACCTTGCTGGCCCGTCGCCCGGACCTGCGCGCGGCCTCTGCGGGTCTGATGGCTGCGCGAGCGCAGAGCGACGCGGACGACCTCAACCGCCTGCCGACATTTTCCCTGACAGGCGAGGGCGGGCTGATCTCCACCATGCTGGACACGCTGATTTCCACGGATGCGCGTCGCGGTGCGATCGGGGCCGCGCTCGGGTGGCCCATCTTCCAAGGCGGCGCGCTGGAAGCCCGGCGCGATGCGTCCGATGCGGAAGTCCTGATTGCCGAAGCGCAATACGATGCAGCCGTGCTGCGCGCCCTCGGCGATGTGGAAGGCGCCCTGTCCCGCTACGTCGCTTCCGAGCGTGCCGCCCGCCGCTATGAAACCGCGATCGCGGAGCGCGAGCGCATTGTCGCGCTGACGGAGATGCGCTTCCGCTCAGGCCTCGAGAGCCAGTTTCGCGTCATCGAGACTCAGACCGAACTCCTGCAGCGGCGCATCGCTCGCGCAGATGCGGACGCGGCCTCCGCAATTGCCATCATCGACTTGTTCGCCGCCTTGGGCGGAGAGTGGCGATAGGCCGGGAGTCGGCTACGGGTAAGGGTTCAAATCCAGTCGGCTTGCGAAGACATGTCTGGCTCGCAATGCCATCGCGTCTCGCACCCCGAAACCTGAGCCTGACCCTGAAATCAGCAACGCTTTCCCCTTGTCATCGTTTGCTAATCAGGGGCTGTGAAACTGGAGACTGGGCTCTCCTTGAAGCCATATCGGATGGCCTTGCCTTCCAAGCTGATCCCTGAGGGCGCTTCGATGGGTGATGTATAGAGCGACCAGCCGCTATCTCCGGACATGCGGTAGCCGATAGACGCGCCTTCTGTCGGAGAGACGAGGCTCACCCGCCCGTTCGACAGGCGTATGAAAGCCGGAGGCTGCGTCACAGGTTGAACGCCACCGGGCCACATGGCCGCGATCATGTCGGTCTCTGCCATTGCCGACAGGTCGCCGACATCGTCGATCCAATCGTCCAAGGCTCCACTCATTCGAACGAGCGTGGCCGCGTGTGCTGGGTCGTCCGCAAGATTGACGACCTCGTGCGGATCGGCGCGCAGATCGTAGAGTTCGTCGCGCGGCCGCGGGGCCTCGAAGTACCGGCTTTGCGCCTCTGTCAGACCGTCAGTTTCGCGCAGCCGCCACAGTTCGCCCATGGTCGGCAGGCTGTCCCGAAAGGCGACCGGTCGGAAGTAGGGCAGCTCGGCCCGGTAGTTGCGAATGTATTTGAACCGGTCGTCCCGGACGGATTTCTGGCGTTCCGGAAAGCGGTCCACCCGGTCCAGCGACCCGAAGACATAGGTGCGTTCCGTGCCCAGGTCAGGCTTTATGAAATCTTCGCCCTGGAAATGGGCCCGCGCGTCCCCGCCTGCCATCCGGAGCACTGTCGGCGCGAGATCGAGGAAGCTGATCAGATCGTCGACCTGCGTGCCTGCCCCGCGCCTATCCGGGAAGCGCACCATCAATGGCACCTTGATCCCGCTATCATAGAGCGAGCGTTTGGCGCGCGGCAGCCCGTCCCCGTGATCGGTCGATACGATTATGACCGTCTTGTCCAGCAGGCCTTCCGCCTCGAGTCGGTCCATGATCTCCGTAAGCCGGGCCTCGGCGAATGTGATATTGTCGTATTGCAGCGCGATGTCCTCCCGCACGACGGGCGTGTCGGGAAGAAAGGGCGGGACCTCTACGGCCGCCGGGTCGGTCGTCCGGGTACGGCCCGCGAAGGTCTGCGCGTTGCGGGCCTGGACGAGGCTTTCCATGGGGTTGTCCGTCTCCCGCGCTTCCGGCCAGAGGAAGCTTTCATGCGTTTCGTAGACATTGATCATGGCGAAGAAGGGCTGGCCGTCCTTCCGCCCGGTCCACCACTGCGGATCGTCCTGGCTGTTGTGATCCCAGACCGTGAACGGGTCGCCGAACTGGTAGTCCGTCTTGCCGTTGTTGGACGTGTGATAGCCCAGAGCGCGCAGATATTCAGGAAACGCCTTCACTTCCGGCGGCGGTACGGCGTCGTATTCCATGGGTCCGCCGCCCGAGAGCCCGGCCATGCCGCGCGTGCGCATGTGCATCGTGCCCAGCGTCTGCTGATGGACGCCCGTGATCAGGGCCGACCGCGACGGTGCGCAGATGCCCGCCGTCGTAAAGGTGTTGGGAAAGCGCACCGCCTCTTCGGCGAAGGCGTCCAGGACGGGCGTGTCCGCGACCGGATCGCCGAACGCGCTGATGCGCGAACTCATATCCTCGAACATGACCAGTACGATATTGGGCGGAATATCGGAAGTTGGCGCGCTTGCCGCCGGCTCCGAAGAGTCCGACGGCTCCCCTGTGCAGGCCATGAGCGCGACCGCGCCGAGAAGCAGCATTACTTTTTGCAAACGACTGACGGAATGCAGGACGGGAAATCTGGTCATTGTGTCTCCGACGGGGTCGCCAAACCCTGCTCTATCAAGGCCGCCCAAAGCGCATAGCCGTGTGCGTTGAGATGGATGCCGTCATTGGTGAATTCGGGCCGCAGAGCGCCGGTCCCATCGGAAAAGTCGGCATGGACGTCGATCAGAGCCACGCCCCGTTCCGCCGCGAGGCTGACAAGCCCCGAATTCACGGCCCTGACGGCCTCAGCATGTTCCGCCTCGCGCGGCAGCAGTGTGCTGAGATGGATGGTCGTTTCCGGCGAAGCGTCCTTCAAGGCCGACAGAACGGCCGCGACCCCGGAGACAGCCTGATCGGCGGTCTCGCCGCGCCGGCTCAGATTATTCCCGCCGGTGTAGAGGAAGATCCGGGCGGGCCGCTCCGCCGCGAGAGCGCCGATCCGGCCGAGCAGGTCATGCGTCGTCTCCGCCGAAATTCCGCGATTGACCGCATCGTCCCCGAGAAGAGCGCGCCACGGCCCTTCCTCGATCAGGCTGGATCCGACGAAGAGCGTCCGCCCAGGGACCATGGGCAGCGAGGCATAGACGTCCGCCTTCCGGTCGATCGATCGCTGGACATAGGCGTCGAGCGCGGCGCGCGGAACGCAGTCGGCAGGCGCGCCGTCCTGGGCGTGGGACGGACCGCCCATCAGAAGCGCCGCGCCAAGAAGAATGGCGGAGAGAGCGAGTCTACGGCTCATGGACTTGGCTCCTCGTCGGCCGCCGCCGTCAAAGCCGCGCGCACGGCGGGCGTGATCGCGTCGAGTCGGGCCGCCTTGTCTGGTCCGTCGGGTATGATGTGCTCGTACAGGTCCGGGGCGTCGGCGGAGCGTTTCCAACGCTGTGGAAAATCGACGTGGTCGGTTCCGTCATCCGACCAGAAGACGGCGCCCTGGTTGAACCGCGCCGTGAAGGGAATGGCGGGATTGGATTCGTCACCCGACAACGCCTCGTGCAAGGACGCACGCATCTGGACGAGCCTTGCCCGGTGGTCTGGGTCGCGGACGAGATTGTTCGTTTCCTGCGGATCGGTTTCCAGGTCGAACAATTCCTCCACGTCCCACACGCCGTGATACTGGATGTATTTGTAGCGCGCGTCGCGCAACGCGAAGGTGGTGGGCGTCTGGGGATAGTTGAACTCCCAGAAATATTCATAGATTAACTGCTCCGGCCCCTCGGTTCGTGGTGCCAGCATGTCGCGTCCTTCGAAGTGCGGCGGTGCAGGGACCCCGGCCAGAGCCAGTAGCGTCGGGGCGACGTCGATATTGCGCACAATGGCGTCCTTCGTTCCGGAAGCGATGTGCCCCGGGGCATGGAGGATCATGGGCACGCGCATGGAAGCCTCATAGGCTGTGCGTTTGTCGATCAGGCCCTGTTCGCCGAATAGGAAGCCGTTATCGCTCGTGTAAAGGATCGCCGTGTCCCGGCCCCGGCGGTCCAAGGCGTCGCGTATGCGGCCCAGGCTTTCGTCCACGGCCAGCAGGGAGGCATGATAACGGCGTTGATAGGCCTCGATTGGCAGGTCTGAGTGGAATGGGAAATCCACGCCGTGCCAGCTGTTGCGCTGTGCAGAGAGCCACATGGGATGCGGACCGCTGCGAGCATCCGGGTCGGCCGATGCGGGTAGGGGGAAATCCGTGTCGTCATAGCGCCCCGCGTGACGGCCTGCCGCCGTGAAGGGAAGATGAGCCGCCTTGTGCGACAGGGTCAGGAACAGCGGAGCGCCCGCGTCGCGGCTGTCGATCCAATCGACGGCCCGGTCGGTCAGCACGTCCGTGATGTATCCGTCCTGCGGTTCGCTCCGGCCATTGACGTTCAGCAGGCTTTCACGCCCGAACGCGTCGACCGGTCCGTAATTGCCCTGGCCCTCGAAGCTCACCCAGTGGTCGAAACCGGACTTGGGCGACGCATCGTCATTGCCCATGTGCCATTTCCCGATGAAGGCCGTGTCGTAACCGGCTTGGTCCAGGTAGACGGCGAAGGGGTCCAGGCCCTTCGGGGTCGGGCTGTTATTGTCGACCACGCCATGCAGGCGCATGGGCTGACTGTACTGGATAGACGCCCGGCTCGGCGAGCAGAGCGAAGTGGTGACAAAGGCGTTTTCGAAGTGGAGGCCTTCCGTCAACAGGCGGTCCAGTTCCGGCGTTTCCAACCGGTCGTCCATATGACCGAAGGCGTCGAAGCGGTGATCGTCGGACAGGATGAACACGATGTCGGGACGCATGTCTGGTGTTCGAGCTTCGGATGCTTCGATGTCGGAGCAGCCCGCCATTGTAGTGACCGTGGCCCCGGCAAGGCAAAACGCGAAGAAATGGTGGAGTGCTTCCAGATCCTGCATCATGGCTCCCTCCTCCTGTTGTCCAAATGGATAGGTAGCGGCATCTCGCCCTGTCAACGAACATCGTTGTCCAGCTGGATCATGGGTTGACGGCTGCCTGAAAACAGGCTCAATATCCACATGGATAACAAACGGGCGTGTCAATGACCCGTATCGGAGGGAGAGCATCATGAAACATACAGGGCTTCTGCGCGGCTGCGCGGCGATCGCGATGTCGGCGAGTCTGGCACTACCGGCTATGGCTCAGGTCGCGGAGGTGGACGAGATCATCGTTACCGCGACCAAACGGGCCGAAAGCCTCCAGGATGTGCCCGTCGCCGTGACGGCCTTGTCGGGAGATCTTCTGAACGATGTGGGCATTGGCGCGGTCGAGACCCTGGCGGCGATCGCGCCGAGCGTGACCTTCACGCAGTCTACCAACGATCAGAACAATTCCGTCAATATCCGCGGAATCGGGACCTCGGTCTTCAGCCAGGGCGTGGAGCCGAGCGTGTCGATCGTCGTGGACGATGTGGTCCTGGCGCGGCAGGCCATTGGTTTCCAGGACCTCGTTGACATCCAGCAGGTCGAAGTATTGCGCGGACCGCAGTCGACGCTGTTCGGGAAGAACGCGTCCGCAGGCGTGATTGCGGTCACAACGCAGGCTCCGTCCGCGGAGCCCTCGGGGCGGGTCGATCTTTCCGCCACGGACGACGGCGAATACGCGATCGGAGCCTCCCTTTCTGGTCCCGTGGGGGAAACGGTCGGCGCGCGTCTGACCGGCTATTACAAGGAATTCGACGGCCACATCGACAATGCTGACGGCCGGGATCTGAATGGGTATGAAAACTGGGGTTTGCGTGGCAAGGTTCTCTTCCAGCCGTCCGACGCATTCGATCTGACGCTGATCGGAGATTACCGTCAGTCCGATCAGGATTGCTGCATCTACGTGCTGCGCGATACATCCCAGGCGGCCAATCCGGCCCAGGCGGGCGCATTGGCCGGACTGGTCGCTCCCGTGCAAATTTCGCAGGAAAACGCAGACTCGAGCGTCAACGCCCCTGTCTTCAACGACTCGGAGCAATGGGGCGTGTCGGCCAAGGCGGAATATGATTTCGCAAGCGGATTCACCGCAACCTCCATCACGGCCTTCAGGGACTATGATTTCGTGAACAATCTCGACGTGGATTCGACCGCGCTCGAGGATCCGATCCCGGGATTCATCACCTTCGACCTGAACAGCGGAACGACGGGTATCCAGCAATTCAGCCAAGAGCTTCGCCTGACCTCTCCGCAGAACGATCGGTTCGACTATGTGCTCGGAGCCTACGCCTTCCTGCTAGACATTGACCGGACCTTCCAACGTCGCTTCGAAATCGCCATTCCGGTCGGGGGTGGAAACATCTTGCAGATCAACCAGTCCGGCCGTTTCGACGCGACCGTGGACACAACCAACCTGGCCGCGTTCGCCAGCGGCAACGTCTACCTTGACGACAAGACCACCGTGTTCGGCGGGCTGCGGCTCATCTACGAAGAACTCGATTACACGATCGACCGCGATCCGGCGAACGTGCTGGTCGCGGGAGATCGTCCGTTCGGCGGCACCGTTGGCACGCCTGCCAGTGTGGATGACGGGACAGACGACACGGCACTGACCGGCGAGATCGGCCTGCGCTACGACTTCAACGATGACGTTCAGTCCTATGTCCGTTACGCGCGGGGGTATAAAGGTCGGGGTGTCGATGCCGGCTTCGGGGCGCCCGCCGATGTCCAGCCCATTGAGGCGGAGACATCCGATGCGTTCGAGGCGGGATTGAAGACGCGCCTCGCGGATGGCCGTGCCACGCTGAACATCGCTCTATTCCACACGGAATACGACAATTTCCAGGAGCAGGGAACGGTGCTGTCCCAGGACGCCAACAGCGTGCTGAATGCCGAGTCGCTCCTGACCAATGTCGGTTCGGTGGAGACGACCGGCATCGAAGTCGAACTCCTCGCCCAGCTATCCGAATACACGACCCTTCAGGGGGGCGTGTCCGTCACCGATGCGACCATCACGGAATTCCCGAATTCGTCCTGCTTCTTCGGACAGACTGCGGCGCAGGGCTGCGTGCCCGTCACCTTGTCGGATGGCGGCACGCCGGGCGACCCTTCCGATGATATCGTCAGCAATCTGCAGGACGCATCCGGCATTCGTCTGCCCAACGCTCCATCGGTCAAGATGAGCGCGACGCTGCGCCAGATCGTGCCGCTGGAAGCGAGTTTCGACGGCTTCCTGCAACTGAACATGCGGACGCAAAGCAGCACGAACTTTTCGCTCGCCGGCGACCCGGCGACGGAGCAGGGAGCATTCACCCTCTTCAACCTGTCCGCCGGTCTGCAAAGCGACGATGGAGACTGGACGGCGACGATCTTCGTCAACAACGTCACCGACCAGTTCTACGCGTCCAACATCTTCCGCGATCCGCTCTATGGCGGCGTGCTGAGCCAGTATGTTCCGCGCGATTACTCACGCTACTTCGGTGGTCGGCTGACGGCCAACTTCTAGAGGCCCCCGTGAGTTCGTCTCGCTTCTCGATGGTGTTCGGCCCGCTCCTGCTGGGAGCGGCCGTTCTGGTCTCCGCCTGCGCCGTATCATCGGACGCGGCGGAACAGGAGACCTCGCGACCACCCAACGTCGTTCTCTTCATGGCGGACGATCTGGGGTGGGGCGACATCGGCTTGAACGGGGCGGACCTGATCGACACGCCCAACATCGACCGATTGGGCATGGAGGGCATCCAGCTAACGGAGTTCTATGCCGGGGCCAATGTCTGCACGCCGTCGCGGGCGGCGCTCCTGACGGGGCGGTACGCCAACCGGTCGGGAATGCAACACGTCATCTATCCCTTTTCCCAGCGGGGACTGCCGCGGTCCGAAGTCACGGTTGCCGAACTGTTGCGCGATGCGGGTTACGCGACCGCCATGGTGGGCAAGTGGCATCTGGGGCATGGGGCCGAACACTGGCCGACCGAACATGGCTTCGACCGCTTCTACGGCGTTGCCTACTCCAACGACATGGAACCGTTCGACCTCTACCGGGGATCGGAGATCATCCAGTCGCCTGCCGACCAGGCGCAGCTGACGGCGAACTACGCGGCGGAAGCCGCAGACTTTATCGCAGAAAACGCCGATGGGCCGTTCTTCCTCTACATCGCGGAAACCTTTCCACACATACCGCTGTTCATTTCGAATGAGTTCGAAGGCCGGTCCGAAGCCGGACTCTATGGCGATGTGGTCGAGGCTATGGATGCCGGCATAGGCGAAGTGCTGGACGCGCTAGAGGTGGCCGGGATCGCTGACGACACGCTCGTCATCATCACGTCCGACAATGGTCCGTGGTTCGAAGGCGACGCTGGGCCCCTCCGCAGCCGGAAGGGGGAGATGCACGAAGGGGGCTTTCGCGTGCCGTTCGTCGCCCGCTGGCCGCGGGGGCTGCCTGCTGGGCAGGTCCGCGACGGCATGGCCATGCAGATCGACCTAATGCCCACCCTCGCCGCGCTGGCGGGAGCGAACGTGCCCGGCGACCGCACGATCGACGGCCGGGACATCCTGCCGTTGATGCGCGGGGAGGGCAGCACGCCGCACGACGTTCTCTTTTTCATGGATGGCAACGACGTCGTCGCGGTCCGGGACGAACGGTTCCGGCTCAGCCTCCAGACATTCTACAGGACGTTCAGAGTGCCGTTCGAGCGGTTCGGGGAGCCAGTTCTCTACGACCTGTCTGTCGATCCGCGCGAACGCTTCAGTTTCAACCGGGAGCATCCGGACGCGGTGAAGCGTCTGATGCGCCATGTGACCGCCATGCGCGAGGATCTCGAAGGGACGGAAACCGAGCCGGACAATCCCTTCGCGCCGCGCGATCCAGATGCGCCCGTCGGACCGCGACTTGGAGGTCCAGACACGCCTTCACAATGACCCGCCACCCCATCCCCATGGCTGTCCCGGCAGTCGTTTCCTGGCCGGGGCGCGAACCGTTGGTCCGCTCCGGTCCTTTTTTTGATTTTGCGGGCCTGCCCGCGCGAACGAGACTTTTATGAGTGATTTTTCCCCGAAACCCGGAATGACCGACGCGCAGATCGGCGAGGCGATCGATGCGATCCTGGCCGAAGCCACGCTGGAAGAGAAGGTCGCCATGATGAGCGGACAGGGCTTCTTCCAAGCCATGGCAGAGGACGGCATGCGCTGGGGCGGCAGGCCCTACCGCGCGGGTGGCGGGCTCGAACGGCTGGGTGTGCCCGCGCTCTACTTCACGGACGGCCCCCGGGGTGTGGCGCGCGGCAACTCGACCTGTTTTCCATCCACCATGGCTCGCGGCGCAAGCTGGGACCGCGATTTGGAGCGGCGCATCGGCGAAATTATGGGCATCGAGAGCCGGGCCCAGGGTTGCAATCTGAACGGCGCGGTCTGTGTGAATCTTCTGCGCCACCCCGGATGGGGTCGGGCGCAGGAAACCTATGGCGAAGATCCGTTCCATATGGGCGAAATGGGCGCGGCATTAGCGCAAGGCATCCAGGCCCACAATGTGATCGCGACGGTGAAACACTTCGCCGTCAACTCCATCGAGAACTCGCGTTTCAAGGTCGATGTCCGGGTCGGTGAACGTACGCTTCGCGAAGTCTACCTGCCGCATTTCAAGCGCATTCTCGATGCGGGGTGCGCCTCGGTCATGAGCGCCTACAACAAGCTCAACGGGGAATATTGCGGACAGAACCGCCGCCTGCTGACGGACATATTGCGAAATGAGTGGGGCTTTGACGGCTTCGTGCACTCAGACTGGATCCTAGGCGTCTACCGCGCCTACGGAGCCAGCGCCGGGCTGGACATCGAGAATCCGGAGCCGATCCATTTCGGCGCCAAGCTGGTCGCGGGCGTAGAAAGCGGGGCCATCGATCCCGGTGTGGTCGACACGGCCTGCCGAAGGATCCTCGGTACGCTCTACCGCTTCGCCTGCGCGGAAGACCCGGTCGAAGACTACGACATGGATCTGGTGGCGAGCGAGGCCCACGTCCAGGTTGCACGCGAAGCGGCGGAGAAGTCCGCAGCGCTTCTGACAAACACGGGCGTTCTTCCCTTGGCGGAATCGGCGAAGGTCGGCCTGTTCGGTCGCTTGGCGGACGTGGAAAACCTAGGCGATTTCGGCTCCTCGCGCGTGCGGCCGCCCTACAGCGTGACGGCATTGAAAGGCGTGTCGGACCTGTTGGGCCAAGAGATGTCTGTGATGGGTGACGAGACCGACCCCGAAGCGGCGGCGACGGCGGCCGCCGGGCTGGATGCGGCGATCCTGGTCGTCGGCACGACGGCGGATCACGAAGGGGAATTCATCCCGGGCGACATGGGCGCGCCGCCCCCCGGCATGCCCGACGAGATGGTAGAGGCGTTGGCCGATGCGCGCGAGAACGCGGAGCCAGATCCCGATCTGGCGAATGGGACCGGAGCCTTGGGCGGTGGCGGCGACCGAGGCGGCGACCGCACCCGGCTGCGGCTGCCGGACGACCAGATCGCCCTGATCCGGGCCGTCGCAGCCCGCAATTCCAATACGGTGGTCGTGATTCAATCCGGTTCGGCAATCCTGTGCGACTGGGCCGGAGACGTCTCGGCCATTTTGCAGACCTTCTATTCCGGCATGGAAGGCGGCCACGCGCTCGCGTCGCTACTGTTTGGCCGCGTCAGCCCTTCCGGTCGGCTTCCCTTCTCGGTCGCGACGGACGAGAGCGCCTATCCAAGCTTCGACCCGGCGGCGGACGCGGCGGATTATGACGAGCTGCACGGCTATACGCGCATGGGAGCGCACCAAGCCGAGGTCCGTTTCCCCTTCGGGCACGGCCTGTCTTACACCACGTTCGAACATCGCGCCCTGTCGGCGCGCCGGGTCAAGGGCGGGCTGGACGTGCAGCTGAGCGTAAGGAATACGGGCGGCCATGACGGGGCGGAGGTGGTCCGCCTCCATGTTGGCTTCCCCAACCGCATCGTGGAACGCCCCGTGCCGTTGCTCAAGGCGTTCGAGCGCGTCGAGCTACGTGCCGGTGAACGCAGGACCGTCTCCCTTTTCATCGCGGACAGCGACCTGCATTATTGGGACGAACACACGTCCGCATGGCGTCTGGAGCCAGGGCGTTACGTCATCGGCCTCGGCCAGTCTCTGGAGGGATCCAATCCGCGTTCCACGCTTGATCTCTAGCGTCGCCCTGTTCGGCTTGGCCGCGTGCGCGAACGACCCGCTGAAACCGCGCATCTGCACGGTTGAGTCAGGTCCGGAGATCGCGATCCTGCCTCCGTCCGTCGGGCCAGCCGGGATCCACCGCACGGAAGTCACGCAATCCCATTTCGCCGACTTCGTCGCGCAATCTGGATATGTGAGCCTGGCGGAGCGAGACGATCCGGAGGAGCCGGGCGTGCGTCTCGGTTCGGCCGTTTTCCAGACCCCCACGCTTTCGGCACCCGGTTGGTGGCGTCTCGACCGCACGGCGAGTTGGCGCAGGCCGACCGGCACGGACGAACCCGCGCCCGACGGCTTGCCTCGCTCCGACCAACCCGCCGTGCAGATCGCCTACGAGGACGCGCTCGCCTATGCCGAGTGGGCGGGCGGACGCGTGCCGACCCTCGAGGAATGGCGCACGGCCGCGCTCGCAGGAGAGGCGTGGGACCATCTGACGGCGCCGCCCGAAACGGCGAACACGTGGCAGGGCACGTTTCCGCTTCGAAATGCCGTGGCCGATGGTTTCGCGGAGCGCGCGCCCGTCGGTCGGTTTCCACCCAACGCCTACGGTCTTCACGACATGGTCGGCAATGCGTGGGAATGGACCGCGACTCCGGCTGGCCCGGATCATGGTATCCTCGCGGGCGGGTCGTTCCTGTGCGACGTGGATTTCTGCCGCAACGGAACGCCCTTCGGAGAACAGGTCCAGGAACTGGATTTTTCCGCGTCCCACATCGGTTTCCGCCTCGTCTTCGATGCTCTGCCGGAGGCGTGCGACGCGTGAGCCTCTTCTTGGGAATCGATCTGGGCACATCCTCGGCAAAGGCCGTGGTCGTCGACCACGCGCAGTCCGTCCGGGCCGAAGCGAGTTCGAACCCCATACCGATCTCACGTCCCCACCCTGGCTGGTCGGAGCAGGACCCCGAGGATTGGTGGCGCGCCGTCTCCCAAGCGGTGCTCTCTCTTCCCGCCAACTTGCGCGCGGGCGTGTCGGCCATAGGGTTGTCCGGACAGATGCACGGCGCCGTCTGCCTGGATGCGGCGGACGCGGTTGTTCGGCCGGCCATCCTCTGGAATGACGGGCGCAGCGACGCAGCCTGCCGAGCGCTGGAGCGCCGGGTCCCGCGCCTGCGGCCCATCACGGGTAACGCGGCGATGGCGGGTTTTACCGCGCCGAAGCTGCTTTGGATGCGGGATTACGAGCCCCATCTTTTCGGTCGTATTCAGACCGTCCTTCTGCCCAAGGACTGGGTGAGGCACCGGATGTGCGGTGACAAGGCCTCGGACCGGTCCGACAGCGCAGGCACGCTCTGGATGAACGTCGCCGCCCGGGACTGGTCAGACGAATTGCTCGAGGCCACAGACCTCGACCGCGCAGCCATGCCCGTCCTGTTCGACGGGAACAAACCCACGGGCCGGTTGCGCGCATCGATCGCGGACGAATGGGGCATGGGCCGCGTTTCGGTCGCGGCCGGGGGCGGGGACAATGCCGCCGGAGCCATTGGCATGGGGGCAGTCTCGGACATGCAAGGATTCGTCTCTCTGGGCACTTCCGGGGTCGTCTTCATCTCCGATACGGCCTACCGCGCCGCGCCGGACCGGATGGTCCATACGTTCTGCCATGCCCTGCCGGGACGCTGGCACCGCATGGGAGTCACCCTGAGTGCGACCAGCGCGCTGGACTGGGCCGCTCGGAGCTTCGGGTTCGGCGATACGCCTGCCATGCTCCGCGCTGTCGACCCGAGCCGTGTGGGGGCGGGGCCTCTCATGCTGCCTTATCTGTCAGGGTCCCGGACACCTCACAATCAGCCCAACTTGCGTGCGCAGATGTGCGGGCTAGGCATGGAACATGGCGCCGGAGCGCTGGCCGCCGCTGCTCTGGAAGGCGTCTGCCACACGCTGGCGGATGCGTACCGTGCGCTGGGCAAGCCACACACCCTGCCGGAAAGCCTCTCCGTCATAGGCGGCGGATCCCGTTCTGACCTGGTCTGCCACGTTCTCGCATCGGCGCTCGGAACGCGGCTGGAGCGGCGGAACGCGTCCGCTTCGGGCCCGGCCTTCGGTGCGGCGCGGCTCGCGCGGCTCTGCGAGGGCGGCGAAACGGTCGACGCCGTC
>JBARXH010000143.1:0-2845 GCA_049647245.1 Litorimonas sp. | reverse complement strand
CCCGAACAGGCCAGCCAGGTCGCACGGGCGATCCTGGACGTTCTCGCCACCCTTGATGGAGGCGACGACGATGGGACGTAAACCGCAAGAGGGAAAGGCTCACAACAAGGTCACGACGTCCCGCTTGGACGTCATGCAGACGCCTGCCTGGCGCGCGCTGCCGACGTCTTCACAAGCCCTCTACGTGTGGATCAAACACGAGTGGCGCGGGAAGAAATTCAACAACAACGGCAAGCTGCGCCTGTCTGTCCGGCAGGCGTAAAAGGCCATGGGCATCGCCCACAACACGGCGGCAAAGGCGTTCCAGCAATTACAGGCCAAGGGCTTCATAATCCAGACGCAAGGCGCGTGTCTGGGCACGGAAGGCATGGGGAAAGCCCCGGCCTACGAGCTGACGGAAGAACCGCCCGCTGGCGAGGATGGACCTGGAAAGCAATGGTTCCGCTCATGGCAGAAAGGGGCTGACTTCCCTGTACGCAAGTCGGCAGCACCCGCACATAAGCCCCGCGCGAAAACAAAACCCCGTCTCAAATATGAAGACGCTACTGTCTTAAATATTGAGACGTTTCGATGATAGCCTGTCTCAAATACTGCGACGGCCTGTCTCAATTATTGCGACGTTTGGGGTGCAATAGGGCGCTACCCTGTCTCAATTATTGCGACATCCTTAGGAGCCATGGGGTGGTGGTCGGGGCTAGGGTGGCACTAGCCTTAGACACTCTCCCACGCCTGCGGGTTAGCGCGGCTCGGGTTTGCCCTCTTGGCAAAAACCCGAAAGCCGTGCGGGCGCTGCCCTCTCTGGCACGCTCCGCCCTCTCTCCCTTCACCACTTCACTTCCACAACGTGGCCGCAAGTCGGGTAGCGAAACAACTGGCACGCCCTCGCCTCTTGTCCTATCAGGGGACGGGGTAGGTGCGCCCTCGGAAAGCACTCTCACAAACATTCGCCTGAAACGACGCCTTTGCCTGCGCTTGGCATGGTTGCGTGAGGTGGTCCCAATGCCCCCGTTTTCTTTTGGGGGTGGGACCGACGCTGGGAGTTGTTTTACTACACACACGGGAGGGCTGGCTCATGGCTAAGACTTCCACGCTAGTGAAGCGGTTTGCAAAGACCCTTTCGGTCCCGACTGGCCGCATGGCTGGTAAGCCGATCAAGCTGGCCCCGTATCAAAACCGGTTCATCGACGGAGCTTTTGCGCCCGCTATTAACGTCGGCGTGCTGTCTGTCGGACGCGGCGGGGGTAAGTCGGCCCTGTCTGCCATTCTGGCGCTAGGCGAACTCGCTGGCGCATGGTCGAGCGAGGCGGAACGGGAAATCATTATCGCGGCCCGCACGCAAGAGCAGGCCAAGATTGCCTGGCGCTATGTCGTGTCTTTCATCGGCACGCTGCCGGATGACGAGCAGGCCAAGTTTACGATCCGGCGGCAACCCCGCTTTGAAATCCAATACGACGACGCCAACGGCCCGCACATGCTCAAGGCTATCTCGGCAGACGGCAAGTCGGCTTTGGGTTCCAGTCCCACCATGGTCCTGATGGACGAGCGTGGGCATTGGCAGCCGTCCGCTGGCGACGAACTGGAAGGCGCACTGCTGACTGGCCTATCGAAACGCGACGGCCGCGCGCTGATCATATCGACCTCGGCCCCGAACGACATGCACGCCTTTTCGCTCTGGCTGGACCGGGACGCGCCTGGCGTTTACCGCCAAGAACATCGCCCGACGCCCGGTCTGCCGGTGGACGACGAGGCTAGTCTGCTGATCGCCAATCCCGGCGCGAAGTATGGAATCGGCCCGACACTGACACGGCTGAAACAAGACGCGGCGCTGGCCATGGAGCGCGGCGGTTCGGCCCTGTCTCAATTCCGCCTGTTGTCTCGCAATGAGCGGGTGCAGGAAGACAACCGCGACGCCCTGCTAAGCCTAGACGAGTGGTTGGCCTGCGAAACGGACGATCTGCCACCCCGGCAAGGTTCTGTCGTTATCGGGCTGGATCAAGGCCAATCGGCATCCATGACGGCGGCGGCGTTCCTCTGGCCTGATACGGGACGGCTGGAAGCGTTCGGCGCGTTCGGCACGCAACCGACGCTCGAGGCACGGGGCCAGTCGGACGCGGTGGGAGACCTCTATTCGATCATGCACAAGCGCGGGGAACTGCTGCTGATGGGCAAGCGCACGGTCCCGCTCGAGCAATTCCTGCGGGTCATGCTGGCTAAGCTGGACGGGGAAACCGTCGCGGGCATCGTCTGCGACCGGTTTAAGCAATCCGAAATCTCGGACGGACTGGACGCCATAGGCAACCGCGCGCCGGTGATCTGGCGAGGCATGGGGTTCCGCGACGGCGGCGAAGACGTGGAACGGTTCCGCCGGTCTGTCTTCGACGGCAAGGTCCATGTCGGAACGAACTATCTGCTGCGGCACGCCATGGGCGAAGCGGCGGTGCAAATCGACCCGGCGGGCAACTCCAAGATTGTGAAGGGCCGGAGCATGGGCCGGATCGACGCGGCTTGTGCGGCCGTGCTGGCCGTCGCGGAAGGCGCGCGCATCATGGGACGCCCAACCGCCAAAACAGGGAGGTTCGCATGGGGCTGAAATCCATCGCATCGCGACTGCTAAAACGACACGGGCAAGCTGCCGTGATCCTGCGCCCCGGCGAAGACACGGAAGACGCGCTAGGCACGCCCATTCCCGGCGAAGACACGTCGCACCCCGCTACGGTCCTGCTGGCGTCGGCTGCCGTGGATCTGGAAGCGTTCGCCGGTGGCCAGACGGCATTGACCGACAACCGCGTGCTGGTTTCGGTCGAAGGTCTGGGCATCGTCCCGAACACGGACGACAAGCTGCTGC
>JBARXH010000142.1:0-1704 GCA_049647245.1 Litorimonas sp. | reverse complement strand
ATCCGAAGCCGCGCGCGCCGCGCTGGCCGACCGCATGTCCCTGATCGCGTCCGCGCTGGAGCGCGGCGATGCGGGCGGCGTGGATGTGAAGCTGGGCGATGCGGCCGATTTCGGATCGCAGTTCGGCGACTCCGGGGCCTCCGACGCAGACGGTCCGGACGGCAGCGACGTTTCCGCCCCTCTGTCCGGACCGGTCACGGCCGACTCCGACGCCCCGCCCGTGGCCGTCCCGGCCATGACGCGCCTTGCCGCCGACGGCAGCGCCCGGTTGCACATGAGGGTCTGAGCCCTTTCCCCCAAACCCGCTCTTGCCAGGAAGGACGAGACCATGGATTTTTCGACGATAGCGAGCAATGTGGCCGGAGCGCCGACGCGTGTGTCCGCCTCCACATCGGCCCCGGTCGCGAATGACGAAACCGATGCGGCCCCCGCACCGGGCACGACGTCCGGGGACGCTACGACTTCCGAGACCGACTCGGCTGCGTCCGAACAGTCCGAGCAGTTCGACACGTTCCTGAACTTGCTGACGGCGCAGATCCGCAACCAGGACCCGCTCGCCCCGCTCGACTCCACCCAGTTCGTGGAACAGCTGGCGACCTTCTCCAATCTGGAGCTGCAGGCCACGACCAACCAGATCCTGGAGGGCATCTCCAACCTGCTGGCCAGCCAGATCGGCGAGGGCGCGACGCCCGAGGAACCCGGATCGGCCGAGAGCTGACCGGCCTTCCGGGCCGGGCCGTCGGAAAGCTCCGCGTTCGGGCCTGGCGGGCCTAGCGGTCCTGGCGGGACAGATCGAGGATGAGGATGTCCTTGATGTCATCCTCGGCGATCTCTCGCGCCGCCCGCAGAAGGGTCTCGCGCAGCACCTCGTACGTGTCGGGCGAGGTCAGTTCCTGGTCAAAATAGCCGTCGTCCGACATTTGCAGCAATTCGCGGATGAACGCGTCGCGGAAGCGCGGCTCCATGCGGAACATCACGTCGCGCTGGCTCTCCGGCACTTCGAGGCCGAGGTTGAGCAGGATCAGCGCGCTGACCGACTGGTTCTTCAGCACGGGCACCACGAACTGGCGCTTGAACTTCACATATTCCGTGTCCCCGGAGCCGCCGCCATAGCCCTTGTCCTTCTTTCCGGCCTTGTCGCCGTGCGCCTTGTCGTCTCCCTTGCCGGCGTCTTTGCCACCATGACCTTTGTCGTCCTTGGCGTGGGCGTCCTTGGCGTCGCCCTCATAGGCCCCGGCCGCGCCGCCGTCACCGCGCAGCACGTCGGCGACGACCACGCCGCCTCCGGCGCTGATGGCCATGATGAGAGGAAAGAGAAGCGCTTTCATGAGGGTACGTCCTAGAAGGGGATCAGCGTGTCGAGGGCGCGCGTGCCCGGCCGGTCGACCGTGGTGCGCGAGACGGAACCGCTGCCGTCATAGCCGACCTGGGCGTTGGCGATCTTGTCGAGCGTGATGACGTTGCGGCGGCTGATGTCCTCGCGCCGGACCACGCCGGAGACGAACAGGGTCCGCGCCTGGCCCTCGACCTGCACGTTCTGTCGGCCGATGATAACGAGGTCGCCATTGGGCGTGACGTCCGCGACCTGGGCCGCCAGCGTCAGGGACAGGGTTTCCGCGCGGCGGAGCTGCCCGCTGCCGTCCACCGTGGAACCGCGGTTTATGTCCACGGCCGTGTCTAGATCGCCGTCTTCCGGCAGGATGT
>JBARXH010000141.1:0-3375 GCA_049647245.1 Litorimonas sp. | reverse complement strand
CCCATACTGGGATGAAAGGGCAGATTTGAAACGCCCGCTCACGTGAGCAGTGTCCGGGTCAAACCTGTGTCGGCGGCGTTCAGCTGTCTTTCCGGGCCGCGAACTGCGTCAGCGGATCGCGTAATTGTTCAAGCGGAAAACCGACTGCCGACACAGCCTCCATCACCGCGTCCACTCCCATCTTGTCGACATGTGCGAAGGCCCATAGCGCGGCGGAGCGCATGCCCGACGCGCAAAAGGCCACGATGGGACGCGGCGCGGACTCATAGGCTGTTAGCGAGGCTTCGATAAGACCGGGCGTGAGGCCGCCCGCCATGGGAATATGATAGTAATCGAGCGACATACCCATGGCGGCCTGCTCGAGTTCTTCCGAGAAGGGCTGCAACGGTGCTTCCTGATCGGGACGATTATTGATGAAACTCATCACACCCTGTTCGGCCAGAGCCTGAAGCTGGGCCGGCATGAGCTGGCCCGCCACGAAGACGTCTCCGGGAAGTTCCCTCACCGCCCGAGCTGCCGCTTTGCGGCGTCGACGACGGCTGCAGCCGTGATCCCGAAGTGCTCGAACAGCTGTGCGCCTGGCGCGGACGCGCCAAATCCATCCATGCCGATGAAGGCGCCGTCGCGCCCGATCAGCGAATCCCAACCCTGCCGCACGCCCGCTTCCACGGCGACCTTCGGCAAGTCCTTGCCGAGGACCGAGCGGACATAGTTGTCATCCTGCTCCATGAAGAGATCCATGCAGGGAATGGACACGACACGCGCGGCTATTCCTTCGGCCTTTAGGGCTTCCGCCGCCTCGACGCAGAGATGAACCTCGGACCCCGTGCCGACCAGCACGATGTCATCCGCCCCGTCCGCCGCACGGAGCACATAGCCGCCCCGTTCGGACCAGTTCTTGTCGGCACTGTGCCGGACGGCCGGGACGCCCTGACGGGTCAGCGCCAATATGCTTGGCCCCGTGTCACGCTGGACGGCCAGTTCCCAGCACTCGGCCGTCTCCAGGGCATCCGCAGGACGGTAAGTGTAGACATTGGGCATGGCGCGCAAGCTGGCGAGATGTTCGATCGGCTGGTGGGTCGGGCCGTCCTCACCCACACCGATGGAATCATGGGTGGCCACATAGATCGTCCGCACTCCCATTAGCCCGGCAAGACGCACGGACGGGCGGCAATAATCCATGAACACCATGAACAGACCCGAATATGGAATGACCCCGCCGTGGAGCGCCATACCATTCATGGCCGCCGCCATGCCGTGTTCCCGAATGCCGTAATTGACGTAGCGACCGCCATAGGTTCCCGCCTGTATCTCCTGAGACGTTGCAGGCGTCTTGGTCTTGTTGGACCCTTCCAGGTCGGCGGAACCGGAGATCATGTCGGTGAGCGCTTCGGTCAGCGGTGCCAAAGCCTTGTTGGAAGCTACACGCGTGGCGAGGCTCGGGGCGTCTTCGGCGACACTGTCCTTGTAGGCCTGGAAGCGGTCGAGCCAGCCCGCATTCAGTTCGCCCCGCATGGCGCGTTCGAACTCGTCCTTGTGGTCGGACACGGCAAGTCGCTCGGCCCATTTTCGGTGCGCTTCCGCCCCGGCCCGGCCCGGCCGGTGCCACATTGTATATATACCGTCAGGAATCTCGAAGGGCGCGTGCGTCCAGCCGATGGCCTCCCGCACGCCCGCGATCTCGTCGTCACCCAATGGCGATCCGTGCGCCTTGTTCAGGCCCGCCTTCGTCGGCGCGCCCTTGCCGATTGTGGTTTTGCAGGCGATCAGCGTCGGCTTGGGCGAGTCCTTGGCCCGGTTGAGCGCGTTCTCGACCTGATCCGGCTTGTGACCGTCCACCTTGATGACCTGCCATCCGGACGCCTCGAAGCGCTTCTTCTGGTCGGTTGAATCCGACAGGGACACAGCCCCGTCGATGGTGATGTCATTATCGTCCCAGAGAACGATCAGCTTGTGCAGACCAAGATGGCCAGCCAGGCTGATCGCCTCCTGGCTGATGCCTTCCATGAGGCAACCATCGCCCGCGATGACGTAGGTGTGGTGATCAACGATATCGTCGCCGTAGCGAGCGTTGAGGTGACGCTCGGCGAGCGCAAATCCGACAGCGTTCGATACACCCTGCCCCAGCGGTCCCGTTGTCGTTTCCACGCCAGGCACATGGCCGTATTCCGGGTGCCCGGCCGTGATGGAACCAAGCTGACGGAAGTTGCGGATCTGGTCCATCGTGACGGCCTTGTAGCCTGTCAGATGCAAGAGGCTGTAGATCAGCATGGAACCATGACCTGCCGACAGGATGAACCGGTCGCGGTCCGCCCAGTCCGGAGCGGCCGGATCGAATTTCAGGAACTTCGAAAACAGCACTGTGGCAGCGTCCGCCATACCCATAGGCATTCCCGGATGGCCGGAATTGGCACGCTGCACCGCATCCATGGACAAAGCGGTAATCGCATTGGCCATGTCGCGATGTTCGCGCTGGCTTTTCGAAAGATCGGTCATGCTCGCCCCCTGCCACGAATCCCCTGCCGCGTTAACCCGGCAAGATGCGCGATTGTGGACAGTGGGAACGAAGCTCTCCCTCTCCCGTAAGCCTATGGAGGCGCATTCTCTCACCTCCGGTGCGCCAGATGCGTCGCCGATGACCGGGCAGCTCCAGGAGCCTCAATGTTCAAGAGCCATACCTCAGCCGTCGTGATCGGGCTCGGCACGTTCGGCACGGCCCTCGCCCGCTCGCTGACGGACAAGGGCGTCCGGGTCCTGGGCGTGGACAAGGACCCTCATCTGGTCGACCGGATGCACGCCGAACTCGACAACACGATTCAGGCGGACGCCACAGACGTCCGCGCGCTTCGCGAGTGTTCCATCGACGATCACGATCTGGTTTTGATTGCGATCGGCAAGACTGTCGAGGCCTCCATGCTCTGCACCTACCACGTGCGCGAACTCGGCGCGAAATGGGTGGGGGCCAAGGCGCAGTCCGAAGCGCATCGCGGCATATTGGAAGCCATCGGGATCGACTGCGTGTTCATGCCGGAGATCGAGAACGCGCAGAGGCAAGCGGACGGACTGCTCCAGATCCGTCCGGACTAATCCTGTGGGGACCATTCCGACCTCTCTCAAGATCGCGGCGATCTATGCAGCCTTCGTCGCGGTGGGCAGCGTTCTGCTCTGGCTGCCCTTCAGCTCGGTCAACGGGATTACTCTGTCCGACGCGGCCTTTACCGCAACGTCCGCCATCACGGTCACGGGCCTGTCCGTGTTCGATGTGGGCGAGGAGCTGACCTTTTTCGGTGAAGTGGTCCTCCTCTTGCTGATCCAGCTCGGCGGGGTGGGGCTGATCACGTTGACGGTCTTCGTTCTTTCCGCGCTGGGAATGAC
>JBARXH010000140.1:0-6640 GCA_049647245.1 Litorimonas sp. | reverse complement strand
CGTTCGACCGACGCTGCCGACAGGGCGGGTTCGCCCGACGCGCTGGGAACGATCACGACGGGGCCGTCGGCCGGAACCGCCTCTATGAAAGCCTGCCAGACGGCTGCATTGTCGGCTTTCAGCCCGCCGCCCGCGATGACGAGCCCGCCTTGGGGCGTTGCGGGATCGGCGGCGTGCGCGAAGCAGGCCGAAACCACTGATGTCAGGGAAAAGGCCAGAGAAAAGGCCAGGGCAAGCGCAGGGGTGATCGTGCGCATCAGCTTCTCCACCGCAGGGTCCGCGCCTTGACCGGATTCACGAAAGGCTCGCCCGTCTCCCTGGATGAAGCCCAGGCCCGCTTGAGCTGGTGGTACCATTTGGCCTGCGTGTCCGCGTCCTCGATCAGCATCAGGGTCGGGTCGTGGGCCAGCCCCTGCGCTTGCAGATCCACCATGCGGGCGTCCTGGCGCAGGAAGGCCCGCGCACCGAGGGCGAGCACGGGCGACAGCGCGCGGAACAGGCCGTGGTCGGAGAAGAAGAGCTGCCGGATGCGGGTCTTGTGTTCCGTTTCCGGCGTGACGGCGGTGAAACTCAGCACGGTGCGGCGGCCCACGCGAATATGCTCCGTGCGGATCCCGGGCAGCTGGAAGGTGATCTCGGTCTCTGGCGTGCCGCCGAGGATCCTGTAGGCGGCGGAATTGGACGAAGGCGCATGGCGGGCCATGGCGAAGCCCCGCTCGCGCGGTTCGAACGCCTTGGCCTTTTCGTGCATGGATCCCTGGCTGCGCCACCACCATTGCTTGTGCACGAAGGGGCCATGCGCCGGATCCATCAGTCCGATCACGGCATGGTCCACGTGGCAGCCCAGCGTGATTCCGTCATCCATGACGGGCTTCGTGTCCACTAGGGGCATGGCGGGCGGCGGGAAGGGCGGAGCGCTCCGGTCCTTCGGGTCGGACGCCAGCCAGACCCAGAGCAGCGCGCCCGTTCGCGCCACCGGAAAGGTCCGCACGCGGATGCGTTCCGGATCGACCTTGCTGTCGCGCGTCAGGGCGGGAATGGAGGTGCAGCGCCCATCCTGCGTGTCGAACACCCAGCCGTGATAGGGGCATTCCACGCCGCCCTTCTTGATGCAGCCCGCGCTGAAGGGCGCGGCGCGGTGGGGGCAGATGTCGCGCACGGCGAAGTGGCTGCCGTCCTCCCGGCGTCCCAGACAGATGGGCTCGCCCGCCACGACCACGCGCAACAGGCCGGACTGCGGCAGGTCGTTCGTCGTGGCCGCGAAATACCAGATGTCGGTGACGAAATCGCTCACGGGGCTTCGGTCTCTTCCGCCTCGAAGCCGAGGCCGTCGAACCGGTAGACGATGTTATGGCGGTAGACCTCCCCCGGCCGCAGGATCGTGTCTTGTCCGTCCACGGGCCGGTTGACCGCGTCGGGCGCATATTGCGGCTCCAGCGCCAGCCCGCCGCGCGCCACGAAACCGTCCATCGTCCCCAGCGCCTCACCCGTGTAGATCTGGAAGCCCGGATAGTCGCTCAGCAGGGTGAGCGTCCGGGTGCCGTCGGTCAGCGATGCCATCTCCCGCAGTCCCTCGCCCGGGACCAGGAGGGTCGCGTCCAGCGGGGCCGCCCCGATCGGCCGGGCCTGCCGGAAGTCGAACGGGCTGCGCTCCACCGACGGCGTGCCGCCCGTGGGCAGGAGCGCCGCATCCACCGCCACCACCCGGTCGGCCGGGGATTGCAGGACAAGACCGTCCACGGGCTGGATGAACAGCCCCGTCGGGTTCCAGTAGCCATGCTGCGTCAGGTTCACCGGGGTCGGCGCGTCCGTCCAGGCGATCAGCGACAGGCGCAGCTCGCGCACGTCCAGCTCCGCCCGGACCAGCACGTCGAGATTGCCCGGATAGCCCTGGTGCCCGGCTGGGGAGGTATGGCGGAACATCAATGCCTCGCCGTCCCGGTCCACCTCCCAGACTTGCGCGTCGAACCCGTCTGGCCCGCCATGCAGCGCGTTTGCGCCTTCCGTGGCCGCGACCGACACGGCCTGCCCGTCGACCTCGAAGGCCGCACCGCGGATGCGGTTGGCCGTCCGCCCGATGAGCGAGCCGACATAGGGGTGGTCGTCCGCGTAGAGTCGCGGCTCCGAGAACCCTGCCAGAACGGGCGTGCCGTCTGGCAGGCGCACGGACACCAGATGCGCGCCGTGGGCGATCCATGTCGCTTCCAGCCCCGATGCGCTGCGCTGCACGATGGGCGCGAACGGGTCGGGAGCGCTGGCTTGGGCCGCCGCCGCGTTCAGCGGTGCAGGTTCGGCCGTCAAAGGCGTCGGCTTGTCCGAACAACCGGATTGGGTCATGATGAGGACAATCAGAGAAAAGCGAAAGACTAGCGGGGAAACGCCCATGAATGCTCCTACCAACAGCGAACGCATCCAACAAGCGATGGACCGGGATCCCGGCTTCCTGATCCCCGACCCGACCCAGATCGAGAGGCTGGAAGGAAAGGTGTCCGCCGAGGAATGGCGCATCCGCAAGGATCTGGCCGCGCTCTACCGCCTGATCGCCATGCATGGCTGGTCGGATCTGGTCTTCACCCACATCAGCGCGCGCCTGCCGGACGAACCCAATGAGAACGGAGACATGGAACACCGCTTCCTGATCAATCCCTACGGCGTCATGTTCGACGAGATGACGGCCAGCAGCCTGGTGAAGATTTCCGAGGACGGGGCGATCAAGCAGGACACGCCCTATTTCATTAATCCGGCCGGTTTCACCATCCATTCCGCCGTCCACATGGCGCGCGACGACGCGAAGTTCGTCATCCACGTCCACACCGCCAACGGCATGGCCGTCTCGGCCCAGAAGGGCGGGCTGCGCCGCTACACGCAGATGGCCATGCAGGTCCATGACGACCTCGCCTATCACGACTATGAAGGCATTGCGCTGAACCTCGAGGAGCGCGAACGCATCGTGCTGAACCTCGGCAAGAAAAGCCTGCTGATGCTGCGCAACCACGGCACGCTGACCCTGGGTCCCAGCGCGGGCACCTGCTTCCTGCGGACCTATTTCCTGGAAAATGCCTGCCGCGTGCAGATCCTCGCCCAGGCGGCAGGCGAAGAGAACCTGATCGAGGAGCCCGAGGAAATGGGCAACAAGGTCTACATGCAAGGCGCCGCCGCCTTCATGCCGGGCATGGGCGACAATCTCGTCTGGCCGGGCCTGATGCGCAAACTCGCCCGGACGAACCCGGGATACGACCACTAGGTCGGAAGCCCTCGCACGTCGTTTGCACGGCCATCCTTGCGCGGCGTTATCGCGCAGGGCGGAACTGCGATTGGGCTTACGTTAACATTGGCTCCGCTAAACAGCTCGCCCTAAGACCGATTCGGGCGTGGGGAGCAGCCCTGTGCGGTCGTCCTCTGTCCGGACGGCCGTCCCATCATGGTGGAGACCTTTGTGCGATCTAGTTTTGCAATCCTTGTCGGCCTGACGGCCAGCGCCCTCCTGTCGGCCAGTCCCGCGGCTGCCCAGTCCTCCGACCCCTATGTCGGCGCGATCGACGACCGCCCGGCCGCCCGACTTCGCCAGAACCGCGAAGCCTTTCCCCGCACGGTGGTGCGTCCGTCCATCGTCCAGCAGAACCAGGCCGCTCTCGCCTTCAGCGCGCCGGCACAGGGCAAGCCCGTTCCGGGCGGGCCGCAAATGGTGGTGATCCGGCCGGGCCGCTTCAAGATGGGCAGTCCGCGCTACATGCCCAAGCGCGACCGCAACGAAGGCCCGCAGGTCGACGTGAATATCGGCTATGCCTTCGAGATGGGCCGCCATGAAGTGACTTTCGCGGAATGGGACGCCTGCGTCGCGGGTGGGGGCTGCGACGGCTACCGCCCCGACGACAAGGGCTGGGGGCGCGGCAACCGCCCCGTCACCAACATTAGCTACAACGACGCGCAGAGCTACATAAAGTGGCTCAACGCCAAGACCGGCGAGACCTACCGCCTGCCGTCCGAGGCCGAATGGGAATATGTCGCCCGGGCCGGCAAGGAATGGCCTTTCTCCACCCCAACCGAGCGCGGCATCAGTTCCCACGAGGCGAATTTCAACGGCAAGTTCCCCTATGGCCTCGGCACCGTGCCGGGCGAATACAAGCGCCAGACCACGCCGGTCGGCAGCTATCCCGCCAACGGCTTCGGCGTCCACGACATCCATGGCAACGTCTACGAGTTCGTGTCCGACTGCTACGTGCCGAAACATACCGGCAACCCCGCTGACGGCTCTCCCCGGCGTGACGGCGATTGTAATGCAAGTATCATCCGGGGCGGCTCGTGGGTGACCCACGGCTACCAGATGCGCGCCGCGAAACGGCTGAAATACACGCGCGAGCACCGCTATGACGACTTCGGCTTCCGTCTGGTCCGCGACATCGGATAGCGCATCGGTAGGGCTTCAGTACGCCGACGACCCTTGCGCTTGCCGCCGCCCCGGCCGGCTGGCAGGCTCTGAAAATGACCGAACCCCATAAGACTGACTATCTGCTCGTCGGTGCGGGCGCGATGGGCATGGCGTTCGCCGACACGCTGATCGCGGAAACGGACGCGACGCTGACCATCGTCGACAAGCACCCGCGTCCGGGCGGGCACTGGAACATCGCCTATCCCTTCGTCACCCTGCATCAGCCGTCGAGCTTCTACGGCGTCGCGTCGCGGGAACTGAGCCGCGGGCAGATCGACCGGACGGGTCTGAACGAGGGTCTGGCGGATCTCGCGACCCTGCCGGAGATCCAGGCCTATTACGAGGCGGTGATGCGCGAGACGCTGCTGCCGTCGGGTCGGGTCACCTACCGCCCCAGCACGGAATATCTGGGCGAGGGGCGGCTGCGGAACCTCCGGTCCGGCGCGGAAAGCACGGTCGCCTTCGACACGCTCGTCGATGCGACCTTCTGGCAGAACACGGTCCCGGCCAACCATACGCCGAACTTCTCGGTCGCGGACGGTGTGCGCTTCATGCCGGCGGGAGAGGTGGCGACCCTGGAGGCCCCGCCCGCGGGCTATGTCGTGATCGGTGGCGGCAAGACCGGGATCGACGTACTGCTCTGGCTGCTGCAGCAGGGCGCGGCACCGGACCAGCTGAGCTGGATCGTGTCGCGCGACGGCTGGATGCACGACCGGGCGGCCACGCAGCCTGCGCCCCGCTTCTTCAAGCAGACCATGCGCGTCCAGGCGGACGCGTTCGAGGCGATGGCGCAGTCCACGGACCGGGACGACATGTTCGACCGGCTGGAGGCGTGCGGCTACTTCGTCCGGATCGACCCGGACCAGCGCCCGCAAATGTTCCACGCCCCCACCGTCAGCCGGGCGGAACTGGATGAACTCCGGAAGATCAAGACCGTCGTCCGGCTGGGCCGCGTGACCCATATCGGCGAAACGCGGATCGTGCTGGAAAACGGCACGGTCCCGACCAGTCCGGACCATGTTCACATCGATTGCTCGGCCTCGGCCATCGCGACGCGGGAGACGACCGCCGTGTTCAAGCCGGGCCGGATCACGCTGCAGACCGTGCGGGCCTACCAACCCTGCTTCTCCGCCTCCCTGATCGCCCATCTGGAGGCGTTGGGCGGAACGGACGCGGACAAGAACGCCCGGGCGGGCGTCGTGCCCCTGCCTGACGGGCTAGACGATTTCGTCCGCATGACGGTCGCCAACCTGATGAATCAGGCGATCTGGAGTCAGGACAAGGCGCTGCAGCGTTGGATCCGAAGCAACCGCCTCGACGGCTTCTCCGCCATGGTCGCGAGCGCCGATAAGACCGACCCGGAGGTGGCCGCCATCCTCACCAAGCTGCGAAGCAACGCCGTCCCGGCCGCGATGAAGCTGCAGAGCTACCTTTAGCGAGGCCTACTCTTCCAGCCGCGCCCGCGCCGCCGCCAGAACGTCCGGATCGACATTGTCTTCCAGCCGCTCGCGCAGGGTCGCGCGGTCGGCCTGGTAATCGTCCACCGTGCTGTCGCCGCTCTTCAGCAGCCAGTAATAGGCCTCGCCGAAATCCTGGGTCACGCCTTCGCCCTTGGCGAGGGTGAAGGCGTAGAGGAACATGCCTTCCGTGTCGCCGCCCTCGGCGGAGCGGCGGAACCAGTCGGCGGCCTGGGCGTCGTCGCGCGGCACGCCCGCGCCCTGATAGACCAGCAGGCCGTAATCGGCCTGTGCGGCGGCGTGTCCGCCCTGGGCAGCGCGGCCCAGCCAATAGGCGGCGCGCTCCTCGTCCGGGCGGATTTCGAAGGTCTGGGCATACATCAGCCCGGCGGCATAGGCGGCGTCCGAATTGCCCGATGCGGCCGCCTGTTCGTAGAGTTCCAGCGCGCGCACGGGGTCGGTTTCGAAATAGGTGTCGGCCAGGCGCTTGGTCGCGTCCGTGTCGAAGGCGGCGACGGCGCGTTCCAGCAGCTCGCGTTCGCCTTCCACGCTCGGCGTCACGCCGCGTCCGGCACGCGTCATCTCGGCAAGCGCGCGGGTCGCGTCCGTGCGCCCCATCTCGGAGGCTTGCGTCAGATAGGCGTAGGCATCTTCGTCCGTCAGGCCCGCTTTGCCCGCCAGTCCCATTTCCCCAAGCGCGACCAGCGCGTCCGGGTGGCCACGCGAGGCGGCCATGTCGTAGAAGGTGCGGGCC
>JBARXH010000139.1:0-9100 GCA_049647245.1 Litorimonas sp. | reverse complement strand
GGGCCCGCGCCTCGTGCCACCTCTTGCGGTGAGCCCGGGACCGAGCGACTTCCTGATCGGCCGAGGCCTCGATGCCCGGCAGGACGTGGGCGCGTGGGAGTTCAGGGGCGTTGTCCCCGGCATTCAGTGCCGGGGTCTCCATCGGGATTGCTCCCACCCTCACTGGCCCGGTTGTGGCTCGAGCCAAGCAAGAGGCCCCGGCAACACGGGCCGGGGACAGATTCCCCTTTCCAAAATAACCGCCCCCTCCCCCTTCCCCCTATAGGACGCCATTCCTATCTCGGAACCGAAGAGACGCGCAGGCGGTTCAGCCCGCGCGAAAGACCCATTCGAGTGAAGGAGTTCAGGCCATGGATATCCAAGCCTACACCCAGCGCGCGCGGTCCGTGATCCAGTCGGCCCAGACCGAAGCCGTGACGCGCGACAACCAGCAGATCACGTCCAGCCACATCATGCTGGCCCTCCTGATGGAGGATGGCGGACTGCCGAGGAACCTGATCCAGATGAGCGGTGGCAGCGTGGACGCGCTGCAGGCCGCCGTGGACCGCGAGCTGGGCCGCCTGCCCCGCGTGCAGGGCGGCAGCGGGCTCAGCCTGTCCCAGGCGGCGGCCAAGACGTTCGCGAGCGCGGAGAAGAATGCCAAGAAAGCGGGCGACGCCTTCGTGACCGTGGAACGGCTCTTGCTCGCCACGGCCCTGAACGCCGACAAGGACCTCGTCTCCGCCATGGACACGGCCAATGTGGACGTGTCGCGCCTCACCGAGGCCATCAAATCCGTCAGAAGGGATCAGCCCGTGACCAGCGACAATGCCGAGGACCAGTATGACGCGCTTTCCAAATACGCCCGCGACCTGACCCAGGCGTCGCGCGACGGCAAGCTCGATCCCGTCATCGGCCGGGACGAGGAAATCCGCCGCACGATCCAGGTGCTCAGCCGCCGCGGCAAGAACAACCCGCTGCTGATCGGCGAGCCGGGCGTGGGCAAGACCGCCATCGCCGAAGGCCTCGCCAACCGCATCGTGAGCGGCGACGTGCCAGAGAGCATCCGCGACAAGCGGCTCTTGGCGCTCGACCTCGGCTCCCTCGTGGCGGGCGCGAAGTACCGCGGCGAGTTCGAAGAGCGGCTGAAGGCCGTGCTGAAGGAGGTCGAGGATGCGGACGGTCAGATCATCCTGTTCATCGACGAGATCCACCAGCTGGTCGGTGCGGGCAAGACGGACGGCGCGATGGACGCGGCCAACCTGCTGAAGCCCGCCTTGGCGCGCGGCGAGCTGCACTGCGTCGGCGCGACCACGCTGGACGAATACCGCAAGCATCTCGAGAAGGATGCCGCGCTCGCGCGCCGCTTCCTGACCGTGTTCGTGACCGAACCGACGGTGGAGGACACCATCTCGATCCTGCGCGGCCTGAAGGACAAGTACGAAGTCCATCACGGCATCCGCATTTCGGACGGGGCCATCGTGGCCGCCGCCAAATTGTCCGACCGCTACATCACGGACCGCTTCCTGCCCGACAAGGCCATCGACCTGATGGACGAGGCCGCCTCCAGATTGAGGATGCAGGTCGACTCAAAGCCCGAAGCGCTCGACCAGATCGACCGCAAGCTCGTGCAGCTGAAGATCGAGGTGGAAGCGCTGAAGAAGGAAAAGGACGACGCGTCGAAGGACCGGCTGGAGAAGCGCCTCGCCGAGATCGAGGAGCTGGAATCGCAGAGCGCCGAGATGACCGCCGCCTGGGAAGCGGAAAAAGGCAAGCTGGCCAGCGCGACCGACGTCAAGGAACAGCTGGAGCGCGCGCGCTTCGAGCTGGAAGACGCCGTCCGCCGGGGCGACTACGAAACCGCCGGACGCCTGCAGCATGTCGATATCCCGAAGCTGGAAGCGCAGGAGGCCGAGCTGGAGGAGCAGGACACGGACGTGATGGACACGGAGACGGTGACCAGCGAGACCATCGCCACCGTCGTGTCCCGATGGACGGGCGTTCCGGTCGAGAAGATGCTGGAAGGCGAGCGCGACAAGTTGATGGAAATGGAAACGCTCCTCAGCAGCCGCGTCATCGGGCAGGAAACGGCCGTGCAAGCCGTCTCGGATGCGGTGCGCCGCGCCCGGGCAGGCCTGCGCGATCCGCAGCGCCCCATCGGCTCCTTCATGTTCCTCGGCCCTACGGGCGTGGGCAAGACGGAGCTGACCAAGGCTCTGGCCGAATTCCTGTTCGACGCGGACGACGCCATCACGCGCATCGACATGTCGGAATATATGGAGAAACACAGCGTCTCGCGCCTGATCGGCGCGCCTCCCGGCTATGTCGGCTATGATGAGGGCGGCGCGTTGACGGAAGCCGTGCGCCGCCGGCCCTACCAGGTCGTGCTGTTCGACGAGATCGAGAAGGCGCATCCGGACGTGTTCAACGTCCTGCTGCAGGTGCTGGACGATGGCCGCCTGACGGACGGACAGGGCCGCACGGTCGATTTCCGCAACACGCTCATCATCATGACGTCGAACATCGGGGCGCAGCACCTGCTGAACCTCGGCGACGGCGAAAGCGTCCAGAAGGCGAAGGTCGGCGTGATGGCGGAAGTGTCCGCGCATTTCCGGCCGGAATTCCTGAACCGGATCGACGAGATCCTGCTCTTCGAGCGGTTGAAGCCCGAGCATATGGGCGCGATCGTGGACATCCAAATGAACCGCCTGCGCGGCTGGCTGCGCGACAAGCAGATCGACGTGCAGCTGACCGACGCCGCCCGCGAGCATCTGGGCAAGGACGGCTACGATCCGTCCTACGGGGCGCGGCCGCTCAAGCGCGTCATCCAGAAGCAGGTGCAGGACGAGCTCGCCCGCGAACTGCTGGCCGGGCGCATTCATGACGGCGACACGGTCAAGATCGATGCCGCCGGGGGCAAGGTGCGCGTCAGCGTGCTCGGCCCCGTGGAAGCGGCCGCTCAGGACGCATGAGGCGGCGTGTCGAACGGCTCTTGATCGGCGGGGCCTTCCTTGGCTTGTCTCTGGGCTTCACTCTGGGCGTGACCGCCTGCGCCACAGCGCCTTCGACGCCGCAATCGGGGCCTGTCCCCGGTGGGGGGACGGCCGGTCCCGTCATGCCGTCCGCCGGATTGGACCTCTCCACGGCGGATGCCCTGCGGGAATCGTTCCTGCGGGAAACCGCCGCGCTGGATCCGGACAGCCGGACGCTGGCGGCGGCCGGATTGCTGATCCTGGGCTATAACGGCGCGCGGCTGCAGGACCCGGACCTGCCGCCCTTTCCGGTCAGGTCTCCGGCGGGCGCGGTCCTCGACGCGCCCGCAGGTCCGTTCGGCGCCTATCAGCGGGCGCTGGATCAGGGCCGGGACCGGTTGAGGGGGAAGAGCGTCCTCGATCTCGTGACGGTGGCAGAGCGGGTGCTGGCGCTCCATCCCGGTCGCACGGTCGCGGACTTCGGCTGAGCGCATCGATGGTAGAGCGGGGGACGATCGTTGCAAGGACCGCAACGATGGTTTGCCAGGCTTCGTGTTTATCCTAACGCGAGCAATTTCTAACTGAGGGTCATCGAAACGATGGAGACCCTCATGACCACCCTGACCCAGACACCCCTGACCCAGACATCCACCCCGTCACGCCCCGCCCTTCCCGGGCTGGCCTCGCTCGACCGGGCCACGGCCCGCTTCGCCCCCGTGCTCGGGCGACTGCTCATCGGCGGCATGTTCGCCTCTGCCGGCCTGTCCAAGATCGGCGCCTATGCCGGGACGCAAGGCTACATGGAATCGGTCGGCCTGCCGGGCGGCCTGCTGCCTCTGGTGATCGGCTTCGAGATCCTCGCCGGCTTTATGCTGATCGCGGGCTGGAAGACGCGGGCCGTGGCCTTCGTCCTGGCGGGCTTCACCGTCGTGACGGCAGTGACGTTCCACGCCGAACTGTCCGATCCGGTGCAGTCGCTGTTCTTCTACAAGAACCTCGCGATCGCGGGCGGCCTCCTCGTCCTCGCCGGGATGGGCGGCGGCCGCTACGCGCTGGACGGGCGGCGCCCGTAATGCGCCCTGCGCCCACCCCATCCGGGACGAGTGGTTGGATCAAGCTGCTCGTCATGACGGGCGGACTGTTCTGGCTGATCGGCCTGATGCACAGCGTGGCATGAAAAAGCCCCGGCTGATGGCCGGGGCTTCGTTCTGTCCGAAGGCTGGGCGCAGAGCCTAGCTCTTGGGCGTGTCCTTGCTGGCCGGTGTTTCGGCCTTGGCCGGGGTCTTGTCCGCCACCGTGCCCTTGGGCGCGTCGGATGCGGGCGTCGATTTGGCCGGAGCGGCCTTTGTCGCAGTGGACTTCGTCGTAGTAGACTTGGTCGCAGTGGACTGGGCCGCAGCCGGCTTGGCGTCCGCCGCCTTGGGCTTCGGTCCAGGCTTCTTGCGGGGCGTGCCGTCCTTTTTCAGAAGGTTGCCGTCCTTGTCGCGCAGGACCTTCGTGCCGGGCTTGGGTCCGGGCTTGGCCTTGACGGGCTGGCCGTCGGGACCCAGCACCTTGGGTTTGTTTTTCGACCCCTTGGGACGACCGCGACCGCGCTTCACCGGCTCGCCCGTCTTGGGGTCGAGGACCGGAGACGTCTTGGTCTTGGCGGTGGCCGCAGCCGTCGTCGCCTTGTTCTTGGATCCCTTGGGACGCCCCGGGCCGCGCTTGGCGGGCGCAGCGGCCGTAGCACCTGCAGTGGCCGTAGCACCTGCAGTGGCCGTCTTGGACTTGCTCTTAGACCCCTTGGGACGCCCGCGACCGCGCTTGATCGCCGCGCCGTCCACGGCGGACGGCTCCAGCGCCTTGACAGGCAGCGGGTCGGCATCGGCCTTCACCGCGTCGGTGGCTTTGGCGGACGTCGAGGCTGACGTCGTCGTGGCCTCTGCGGCAGACGTCGCGCTTTTCGTTTTCTCGGACGCGGTCTTGGTCATTTCCCGCGTACGGGCCGCGGCCGCTTCCGCCGCCTTGCGCGCCTCGGCGACAGGATCGATATCCGCCAGTTCGCTCTTGCCGCCATCCGGAGACAGATGATCGTTGATGCGGAAAATTGCGACGAAGATTTCCGAAATGATCCGGATGAATATCAGCGCGAGCAGAATTTCCGCAAAGTCACCGACGAGATCAATGATCCAGGCGAGAGGACCCAAGGAGAGTGTATTAAAGACGTCAGCAAAAAAGGCGAGGCCCGCGACGATGAGCGCTAGCCAGAAAAAGGGAACGATGAGCTTTTCCTTAAACAGCTTGTCGAAGGAAAAAAAGAAATTCAGAAGATTTTTCATGGAGCCAGATCTAACCCGAAGCCGTTGGGAATCGCGCTCCACTAGACCGGATCCGAATTAATCCGCAAGCGAATTGAGCCGGAACGGCCCCGTTCGCCAATCACAGGATTAATCGATGATGATTACACGCGAAAAACGCGAGACCGGTTCAGATAAATCTAACCTGGAGCGGTCTCCGCCGCGAGCGCCGCGTGCTGGGCCTGGCCGATCACGGTGGATGCGGCACGGGCCGCTTCGATCTCGGCGCGGCGGGCATCGAAGGCCGGACGCTGGCTGGAGGAGAGCGGTTTGCCGGACAGCTGGCTCAGGCGGCTCGGATTGATTTTCTTGCCGTTGAGATGGACCTCGTAGTGCAAGTGCGGCCCGGTGGACCGGCCCGTCGTGCCGACATAGCCGATGATCTGGTCCTGGCGGACCCGCGCGCCCTTTTTGATGCCGCGCGCAAAGCCATGCAGATGAGCGTAGGCCGTCTTGTATCCGTCGGAGTGGCGGATGCGGATGTAATTGCCGAAACTGCCGAAACGGTTGGCCCGCTCCACCACGCCGGAGCCAGCCGCCATGATCGGCGTGCCGGTCGGCGCCGCGAAATCCACGCCCGCATGCATCTTGCGGTAGCCGAGGATCGGATGCCGACGCTTGCCGAAACGCGACGACAGGCGCGCGCCGTTTATGGGCGTGGCGCGGAGCTTGCGCTTGGCGGTCTTGCCGTCCGCATCGTAATAATTTTCCTCTCCGTCCGCATCCTCGAACAGCCAGTAATCCATGGCTTTGTCACCCGGGGTGAAGGACGTGAACAGCAGGTCGCCCGCTTTCACGATGTCGCCATTGTGGTCGCGCGCGACCTCGAAGAACAATTCGAACTCGTCGCCCGGATGGATGTCACGCTGAAAATCGACGGAATATTCGTAGATATTCGCGAATTGCGCGACGACCTTGTCCGGCGCGCCTAGGCGCGTGGCGTCCAGATAGAGCGAATTTTCGATCGCGGCCCTCACGCTGACGGTCTCGTAGCGGAATTCCGCTTCGACGCTGCGCGCGTCCCAGGCGTCGCCGTCGCGGGACACGAACACGGTGCGTTCGGCCGTCGGACGGAAGGTCACGTCGGACACGGCGCCGTTTTCGAAATGAAGATTAAAGGTCTGCCCGGCGCGCAGCTGGCGCGGGGAAAATTCCTCGGAAAAGGCCTGCACGAAACGGTAGGCGTCCGGCCCGCTCATGCCTTCGCGTTGCAGGACCGGCCCCAGATTGTCGCCAGAACGCAGTGTCACGGCGCGGTGGCCCCGGGCGGGAGCCGCGAATTCATCGGACAGAGCGATATCGAAACGGCTGAGATCGACCTGCGGCAGCGCCGCGACCGTGGCGTCCGCTTCCACCGGCGCGACGGTGTCGACGGCTCCGCGCGGCAGGAGCATGACACCGATCATCAGGGCGGCCGCCCCGGCGAGCAGCACCTTGGCCTTGCCGGCCACCGGCTTGCGCGGCGTCATGGGAGAATAGTTCGGCTGGGTCATTCGGTCGGTCGTCCTCGGGCACGTGGAAGAAGCGTCTGTGTGTCTCACGCCGCTTGCTCCCCAAGTGTGCCCGCCGCGCGTTCGCAAACTGTTAACCGTGTCGCCCATTCCCGTCACCTTACAGCTTTTTTATACGCAGCTTTTTTCGTGGTGGGACCGGACGCTCCGGCCTAAGCACAGTGTCATGCCGGTCCCGACCCCCGCAATGCCGCACCGCAGTCGCCCCGCAGAGGAGGGCTGATTGCCCCGATGGCTGAAAATCGCGGGTGGGTTGCTGGCAGGCCTCATGCTGCTGGCCGGGCTCGCCGCACTGTGGGCGTGGTCCAACCGGTACAGTCTGATGGAACGGCAGGCGATCACCTATCTGGACTCCCTCGGCATAGACGCGGATCTCTCGATCCATTCCGCGAACGGCACCGCAGCGGACATCCGCGACATCCGGCTCTCCCAGAACGGGCAGCGCTTTCTCTCGGTCGACAGGCTGCAAGCGGCGTACCAATGGCGCGACCTGCTGAACGGACAGGCGGAACGGTTGGAATTCACCGGTCTTCGCGCCTCGGTCACTCTGGACGAGACGGGGCGCATCACGGATGGCTGGATGCCGCCTTCGACCGGCAGCGGCGCGGGAGGATTCCCGTCCGGCGGCATCCGCGTCGACCGGGCCGAGGTCGAGCTGTCCACCCCCTTCGGTCCCGTTGAGATCCACGGCGACCTGGACATGGCCGCGCGGGACAGGCTCTCCTTCACCGGCCGCATCGAACAGGCCGATCTCAGCCGTGACGGGGCCGCCCTCTCGGTCAGCGGACCCGTCGAGGTCGAGCGCGAGGGAGGCCCCTTTACCGTCCTGTCGCCCGGGCTGCGCGTCGATCTCGATCATCCATCCGGTCGGCTGACCGGAACCCGCCTGGCCGTGAATGCCGAGGCCACCTCCGGCTCCGCGCAAGGCACGGCAGAGCTGACCGGGGGACGGTTCACGACGCCGCAGGCGATCGGCGGAGAGATCGGCGCAGTTTCCGTGGCAGGCCGATGGGCGGAGGGCGCGGTAGCTGCGGATATCGACATCGACCTGCGCGACACGGCCCTCGGGGATGCCGACCGCCGCCGGGAGCTGGCGCGCACGTTGAGCCTGGCCGACGCCCTGTCCGAAGTGCCCGTGGCACAGAACTTCGCGCCCAGCCTCGTCGCCCCCGTGCAGGCCTTGCTGAGCGGATCGGACGTGCAAGGGTCGATGTCGGTGCAGCTGTCGGAAGCCTTGCGCACTTTGAGCGTGCGGACGCCGCTCCGCCTGTCCGAGGCGCAGCCCGATGGAGCAAGAACGCCCGTCCAGGCCGTGCTCGACGCCGTCCCGGATATGCCCTTCTACCGATACGCCGTGGGGTCGGGTGGCTACGACATGGCAACACAGGTGACGTTGAACCGTCCATTGCCCGTGGAGCTGACCCCGCTGCGCGTGCGCATCGCGTCCGAGGACGGCATCTCGGTCGACGGGGTCCGCACCGCGACGGGACGGATCGAGACCCAAGGACAATGGCGGAGCCGGACACGGCAAGGACGACCGGCGCGGCTGGGGCCTCTGGGCGTGGCGTTCGATTACGACGCGCCGCCCTCCGGTGCGGCGGATTCCGCACGGCGACTGACGCTGCGAGGGGCCGCCGATTATGACGGCGACGTGCCGGGCGGATACGTGCAAGGCTTGCGCGCGGGCGGGACGCTGACGTCCCGGCTGAGGGAGACCGGGCTTGAAGTGGCGTTCGACCCGAACCGCCCCCTGCGCTTCGCGGCGCTGGAAACGCCGTCCGACTGGATCGTGACGGCGTTCGAGGGCCGCCTGCGCCCCGACGGGCCGCTTTTCGCCAGGCGCGGGACCAACCCCGCCCGCATCCGGACGGGCTTGGCGGATGCCCGGTTCACCGCAGCCCGACCCGCGACGCAAGACGCGGATGCCGCGGAGCTGTCCATACAGGTCGACCGCGCCGACCTGTCCGGGTCGGTCGCCGAACGCACGCAGGACTGGTCGGTGAGCTTCACGAACATGGGCCTGCAGTCCGAGACCTTCCCCGTGGCCGGGACGGACCTCGTCCTGCCGGGCGGCACGCTCGACGTCGCCCTGTCCCAGGACGCGCGCACCCGGTTCATCTTCGCCGCGCCCGACTCCCGCCTGGAGACGCCCGGATACATCGTGCGGGGCATGGCCCTGGCGGCGGAAGGCACGTCCGAGGACTATAGGCTCGATTTCTCCGGCGGCCGTGTGCGGCTCGTCCCGCAGGACGGGGCGGCAGCGGTTCTGCCCGCCATGCCCGCCTCCGGGTCCATGCGC
>JBARXH010000138.1:0-13119 GCA_049647245.1 Litorimonas sp. | reverse complement strand
CCGGCTGTGCCCCTTGGGGCTGCTTGCCGGAGGGCGGGAGAGGCGCGCGCCTTGGATGGGCCGTCGCTGCGACGGACCCGGAGACCGTCTTCCCGCCTTCCGGCCTGACCGGACGCGGTCCCGTGCGCGTGAGTGCCCTTCGGACCCGACGCGCGGGCTTGTTCCCGTCGTAAACCGGTATCCTTTTGTCTTCGCCCTCGGCGGAGGCAAGCCCGCGCCTCGTGCACCCACGGCACGACAGACACGCGAGACAGACGAGGCCGAGGACCCGATGCCCGGCAGGACATACGCGCTTGCCCGAACGACACATCCGTCATCCCGGCCCAGCCCGAAGGGCGCAGAGCCGGGACCTGACGCCACCGCAGCAACGCTGCCCTCACGCCATGACGCAAGGTCCCGGATCACCGCTGCGCGGCGTCCGGGATGACAGAGGGAATGACAGCAAACCAATGCCCGACCGAGCCCTAGTCGATGACCGTGTAGGTTCCGCCCTCATAGCGCCGCACCTCCACCACGTGCGGCGCGACGGTCACCATGACCGGCACGACGACTTTCAGCACCGTGTCCGACTTGCCCCGAAGGCCGCGCCAAGTTCTGTAGTCCGCCACGTCCTGCATGGGCGTGAATGTTCTCAGGCCGCGCCGGGCAGGCTTGCGGATGGTGGAACCGCTATTGATCGGGGACAGTTCGATGCGGGGCCGCTCGGCGGTCGCGAAGGAGAGCGTGTCGATCACCAGCACATCGCGCGCCCGGTCGCGGTTCATCTTCGCGTTCAGCAGGCGAGAGAGACCGCGCCGCTCGTCCGCCCAGAAGAAGACGCGCTCGGCCAGCATGGCGCACCAGTCCTGTGGCGAGAGGCCATCATCGAGGCAGCGCGAGAGCGCCGCATGGGACAGGGGGCGGTTGTCGTTGATTTCCACCTGGCCGAACGGCGTGTCGAGGAAGTGGATCGTGTGCGGGCGGGGATGGCGCGTCAGAGCGTCGATCTGCTCGGGCGGCAGGCGCAGACGGTGCAGCATCTCCGCCGTCGGTATGAGCCCCTGCGCGCGCACGGACGCCCACGCCCCCGGTGCAGTCTGGTGATACAGGCGCGGGTGGCGCGCGGCGAGGTCTTCGGGGGTCATGCGGGGAGGGCCTACAGGGGCGGGGGACAGGACGCGATTAACCTGCGCTACATAACTGACATTCATTCGCAAGAGTGTTGACACTCATTCGCACTTGCGTATTGAACGGGGCGTGATCCATTGCATCTGCAACAATATCAATACCAGGGCCGTCGAGGCCGCTGCCGAGTCCGGCGCCGAAACCGCCGCCTGTGTCCAGCGGGCCTGCGGGACGCGCTTCCGGTGCGGCCAGTGCCGTCACGACATCGAGGACCGCTTGCGGTCCTGGCGGTCGACCCGGCCATTGCTCGACGCCGCCGAATAGGGTGCAGCACTGCGACGCAGTCGCGCCAAGCCCCTGAAATCGTTGCATGTGCGAGCCGTTCTCGCGAAAAGGCCCGGCCTGCGACATTATTCCCTGCGAATGAAAATCGCCTGCCGACATTGGCTTTGACACGGGCGGGACCGCGCTCCTAGACCCGCCTCATGTTGAAAGATCCCGAAGTCGTCGTCTGGTTGAACCGTGCCCTCAAGGCCGAGCTGACCGCCATCAACCAGTATTTCCTCCACGCGCGCATGCTCAAGGATTGGGGCGTCACGCGCCTCGCCAAGAAGGAGTATGACGAATCGATCGAGGAGATGAACCATGCGGACGAGATCATCGACCGCATCCTCTACCTGAACGGCCTGCCCAACCTGCAGGATCTCGGCAAGCTGCACATCGGCGAGTCCGTGCAGGAGATCCTCGAATGCGACATGAAGCTCGAGGAAATCGCCATTCCGATCTACCGCGACGCGATCCATTATTGCGAAAGCGTTCGAGACTACGTCACGCGCGACCTGCTGTCCAAGATCCTCGCGGACGAGGAAGAGCATGTCGACTATCTGGAAACCCAGTTCGACATGATTCGCCAGATCGGCATCGAGCGCTATATCAAGCTGCAGAGTTCCGCCGTGGACGACGAGAACTACAAGGACTTCAAATAGTCCCTAGCCCTCCGACCAGGCGGCCATGAGCGTGCCGCCCGGTTCGCGGAATTCGAAGCGCCGTCCGCCTGGAAAGTCGAAAATCTCGGCCTCGATGGTTGCGCCCGCCTCTCGGATGCGCGCCAGGTCCGCTTCGAGATCGTCCGATTTCAGGACCACCAGCGGCGCGCGGGTCTCGCTCCGCTCCAACCCACCGCCGAGGCCCGCCCCCTGTATGTCGCGGTAATCGGGTCCGTAATTCACGAAGCGCCAGCCGAAGGCATCCGCGAAGAAGGCCTGCGTCTCCTCCATTCGGCCGCTTGAAAACTCCACATAGTCGATCTTCAAGGTCATGACGGAAGCCTAGCCCGGCGGCGCCGGGTTGCCCACAGCTTTCGGAGCGGCACTCCCATTCGTCGCAAAACTGTCACTTGGCGGGGCGCACTCCCTATGGGAAATCGTCTCCCGACAGGCCTGGGCGTCCAGGCGGCTTTCTAAGGTCGGACATGCCCGGTATCGAACTGTTCGGAGTCATGGGCTTCGCTCTGGCGGCCTACTCCGTGATCGCGAATGACGCGATCCAGACCCTCGGGACTTTCCTCCGATCCAACCAGCACCGGCACTGGGGCATTCTCTGGGCCTTTGCCGGGACGATCCTCGTGGCCGTCATGGTCTATGGCTACTTCGCCTACGACACGGACGTGGCCTTCGACCGGCTGAACACCATCCCCTATCCGGAGGGGGGCGTGCAGTGGTACCACATCATCCCGCCCGCCGTGCTGATCCTGCTGACGCGGGCCTCCGTCCCGGTGTCCACCACCTTCCTCGTCCTGACCATGTTCGCGCTCACCGGCGGGCGCGAAACGGAAGGCGTGCTGGGGTCCATGCTGCTGAAGTCGGCGCTGGGCTACGCCGTCGCCTTCGGCACGGGCATCGTGATCTACACGGCCATTTCGCGCTATTACGAGCGCTGGATCGCCAACACGCAGGACAAGGGCGCCGCGCCCTACTGGTACGTCTTCCAGTGGATGACGACGGCGTTCCTGTGGTGGCAATGGCTGGCTCAGGACCTCGCCAACATCTTCGTCTTCCTGCCGCGCCAGACGCTGGAAGTGGCGGGCGAGACGCAGGTCACCATCGCGGCGTCCACCATCTTCTGGGGCGGTTTCCTGACCCTCGGCCTGCTCGCCTATACGTTCAGCCGCCGCGGCGGACGCATCCAGGAAATCGTCAACACCAAGACCAACACGCAGGATCCGCGCGTGGGCACGCTGGTCGACATCATGTTCGGCATCATCCTGCTCATCTTCAAGGAGATGAACGACATCCCGATGAGCACGACCTGGGTCTTCCTCGGCTTGATCGCGGGCCGTGAGCTGGCCGTCTCCTATGTGGGCGGGCTGCGCGACCGCGGCGAGGCGCTGCGCGACGTCACGGGCGACGCCGGACGCTTGCTCTTCGGACTTGCCGTGTCCGTCGCGCTGGCCTTCTTCATCCCGTGGGCGGCCACCGGCTCAATGCCGAGCTTCTAGGCTCTCTCCCGCCACGGCGGGGCAGGACGATGATGACCGACCCCCATTTCAAGATTGCCGTCATCATTCCCGCGCACCGGGTGAGCGCCTTCATCCTCGGCGTGATCGCGGATGTCGGCCCCGAGGTGGAGCGCATCTACGTTGTAGACGACGCCTGCCCCGAAGGTTCCGGCGACCTTGTGGAAAGCGAGTGCCGAGACCCGCGCGTCGTGCTGATCCGCAATCCGGTCAATCTCGGTGTGGGCGGGGCGGTGCTGGCCGGCTTCGACCGCGCCTACCGCGACGGAATGTCGGTAGGCGTGAAGATCGACGGGGACGGCCAGATGCGCGGAGCCGACATAGAACGTTTCGTCCGCCCGATCCGGGACGGTCAGGCGGACTACGCCAAGGGCAACCGCTTCTATGATCCGACTTCCCTGTCCCAGATGCCGTGGCCGCGCATCGTCGGCAATGCCGCCATGTCCTTCGTGGCAAAGATCTCCACGGGCTACTGGGATGTGTTCGACCCGACCAACGGTTTCATCGCTCTCGACCTCAGGCTTCTGCCCTACCTCTCGGCAGACCGGATCTCGCGGCGCTACTTCTTCGAGTCCGACCTATTGTTCCGCGCCAGCCTCGTGCGGGCGCGCGTGATCGACATTCCCATGCGCGCCCTCTATGGCGACGAGGTCAGCGGACTGTCCGGCCACAGGGAAGCCCCCGCCTTCGCTTGGGGGCATCTGAGGAACTTCATGAAACGGATCGGCTACAGCTACTTCCTGCGCGGGTTCAACTTCGCTTCCATCGAGATCGTCCTCGGCCTGCTGGGCATCCTCATTGGCACGGTTCTCAGCCTGCAGGCGCTCGCAAGCCCTGCCGCCGACAGTCCCGGCACGGTTGTCGGCGCCATCGCCCCGCTTCTGACAGGGCTGTTGCTGCTCCTCGGTGCGGTCCATCACGACATACAAAGCGTGCCGCGCATCGCCATCGGTCCCCTGTTGCCCGATCCGGAAAGCCCCGAGGGTGACGCTGAAGAGGCATCCGCATGACCGGGCTCGAGTGGGGACTGGGCCTCTACAGCGCAGCCACGATCGCCGTCGGTCAGGTATTGCTCAAGCTTGCCTCTACCCGGCTCTCCAAGGTCGAGAGCCTGATCAGTCTCGATGCGCTCTCCTGGCCGCTCGTGGCGGGACTCGGCGTGTATGGCACCGGCATGGTGACCTACCTGCTTCTGCTACGCAGCGTGGACTTGTCGCTGGCCTATGTGTTCGTCTTGTGCGGGGCCGTCTTCGTGCCGGTCCTGTCGGTGATGATCTTCGGCGAAACGATCACCCCACGCTATGTGGCAGGCTTCGCGCTGATCCTGGCCGGCCTGTGGCTCGTCGCGAAATGACAGAGGGCGAGGCACAGGCCGGACCTGATTTGCCGCCTCGCCGTGCCGCGCTGTGGCTCACCCTCGCGGCCGTGGCGCTCTGCCTGCTCTATGTGGTTCTGAGCGGCCTCTTCGTGCTTGGCGACTTCCAGACGCGTAACGGCGACTACTATCAGTACCAGATCCATGTCGACAATCTGCGCGAGGGCCTGCCATGGAACGCGTTTCTCGACGGCTTTCCCGTCGTGTTCCCCGGATGGCCGCTCATGCTCCTGGCATGGCAGAGCCTGTTCGGTGACGGCTTCCACGCGCTCGGCATGCTCAATGCCTGTCTCTGGGCGGGAACGTCCCTGATCTATTTCCAGCTGGTCGGGCGACTGGGCTGGGCGGCGCTGCCGCGCCTGTCGCTCCTGGTCGTCCTGTTGCTCAGCCCCTACGTCATCGGCTTTCAGCAGGAGGGACAGCCCAATATCGCCTCTGCCTTCGCCCTGTCGGCCGCTCTGTACGGGGGTTACCGCCTGTCAGACGCTGCGCCCCGGACTCGATGGGCCACGGGCCGTTACGCCGCTCTTGTCTTGCTGCCCTCGCTGGTGCGGCTCGAAGGCGTGGTCGCGCAGCTCGCCATCGCGATCTTCCTGGGGATGAGGCGGCAGTGGCGCGCGCTGGCCTGGCCGTTACTTGGTATTGGGCTCGCCCTTGCGCTGACGGCGGGCATGGCGCACCTGTTCGGCCTCACGTCGAGCTTCGCCATCGTCGGCCACTTCCGCGACAATGCGGAACCGACCGATGCCGCGGCCACGCTCGCCACGATCCTGGGTTACATGGCCGGACTCCTCACGCAGATGGCGGACATCTTCCTGACGGATTTGGCACAGGAGGCGGAGGCGCAGATCACGGTCGGGGCGGGAGAGGCATACCGGACGACGTTCGGCCTGCCGACGCTCATTCTGCTGGCCCTCGCCGCGGTCGGCTTCGTTTCGGCGGAGCCGCGCGCGATCTCCGACGACGTCACGGACGGGGCTCCGTCGCCGGTCCGCGTCCTCGTGATGCGCCTGCTCTCCTTCGCGACGCCCCTTCGTCTGACGCTGGTCGGCACGCTCGCCTACTGGGCGCTCGTCAGCCTGCCCAACATCCCCTTGCGCTACATCCTCCCGGCCGGACCGATCTTCGCCGTCTTCGCGGTCGGCGGCCTGTCGGTGCTCCTGTCCGGGCTGGGACGGGCGTCGGGGCCTGTCGTGGCGCTCTGCGTGCTGCTCTGGGCCGCGTGGACGTGGACCGGGCTGGACGACCACATCACCTTACCCGAACGAAGGACCTACGCGACCCATCCGGAAGTGTCCGACATGTATGACCATATGGCGGAGCTTGTGGCGGACGGTCGGGCAGTGGGGGACTGGAAGCCGCGCATACTGATGGGCGAACTGCGCCGCCGCGACGCGCTCCGCGTTCAGGCCGTGCAAATGCGCACCATCGAGAGGTTCGACGCCTTGATCGAGGCCAAGGGTACGGCCTCGGTCGTGGATCCGTTCCTGCCGCAGCCGGTCCGGGACTATCTCGCCGCCGACGACCGGATCTGCAAGGTCTGGAAGAAGGGGGCCCACGTCATCTACAGCGCTGCCGATGACCGGGTCTGCCTGCCGGAGCAATAGGGCGGCCCGCCCTATCTGCCGGCCCACTCCGCCTTCTGCGCCTCCGAATTGAAGCGGGAGGCGCGTTCCATCAGCGCTTTCATGGCCGCGCCGGTTTCGGGCAGGTCCTCGCGCGCCACGTCCATGTGGTTGAGCGGGAATTCCTGCACATATTGCTCGATGACGGGCATTGTGACGGCGAGGGCGAAGTTGGGGATGCGGCGGCCCTCGCGGAACGCCGCGATGGGGATCTGCGCTTCGATGATGTCGTCCTCCGTCTTGCTCTCGGATTTGGCCAGCACCTTGCCCCAATTGTCCACGATGAGGGACTCGCCTGCCTCGTAGCCAGGAATGTCGAAGGCGATGTTGGCCATGGCGGAGTAGACATTGTTCTGCGCCGCCGTCGCCATGACGTCGTAATCGGCGAAGAGCGTCGCCGTCCGCAGCAGGATCTCCGCACCTCTCATGGAAAAGGCAGCGAAGACGAACGGGTCGAACTGCACGGTGGAAACGGCGATATTGCCGAACTCAGTCTTCACAACCGGGAATTCCGCTTCCGGCCCGTACATGTCGCGGTAGCGGTCGCGCACGCTCTCGATCGTCGTCGTGGTAATCTCCCGGTCGGGATAGAGGCGCTTGATGTTGCGCGTCTTCCAGTAGCGCTCCACCAGGATGCCGTCCGTGTCGATCACCCCATTCAAGCTGAGAATGTGACCGGGCCAGTCCGGGTCGGTCGCATAGGACCCGAAGATGATGTAGGTGTCGCAGTCGCGCGCGATCTCGCCCAGGAACTCCGTCTCCGGTCCGGGCATCTGGACCGTGTATTGCAGCTTCTCCGTCCGCGTCCCGGAGGAATAACCGGTCAGCGGGAACTCGTGGTAGAGCAGAATGTCCGGCTTGCTGCCCGTGCTGCAGGCCTCGTCCGCCATGGCCTCCATGTGGGCAAGGTTCTGCTGCAGTCCTTCCTCGACGGTCGGATAGTCCGACAGGTTCTTCACGGTCGTCTGGAGAACCTTGAGCGTGATGACTTCCTTTTCCAGCGGGACGGTCTCGTAGGATCCGTCGGGGGAGACGAGCTGCACATCGGTGGAGCGGGCGGGATCGGGCGCGGCTTTGTCCGTCACGACAGGTGCAGATGCCTGATCTTGCGTTTCCGCGGGCGAACAGGCCGATAGCGCGGCGATGCTAGAGATGATGCATGCGGCGGAGAGGGAAAAGGTTTTCGTCGGAGCGGGGCGCTGATTGGTCATGCGCGTTCATTGCCGTGCCGGGGCACCGGAGCGATTGCTCTTCCGCAAGCCCCTAGTCTCTAGCCTTTAGCCTGGGTCGGGACGGGGCAGTGCAGCGATGATTTCCTTCGCCAGCTGGTCGAAGCGGGGCTGCGTTCCGTTCAGTCCCGATCCGTCATTGGTCAGCAGGGCGAACACGGCATCTCGCTCCGGCACGAGGAACAGGGCCGCATACCACATGGTGTTGGACCCGTTGTGCCAGATGACGGTTTCCTCGGACCCTGCGCCGAAGTCACGGCGCTGCACGACCCAGCCATGCGCGTAATCGTCCAGTGCGGGCGTGTGGAGATAGTCGAAGGTCGCTGCGGACAATACCGATTCCGGTCCGCGTCCCGCCTCCAGATGCGCCCGGCCGTAAGCCAGCAGGTCGTCCAGCCCGATATGCATCGTACCGGCCGCCGCCATCCAGGGCGGGTTGTCGGCATTGTCTGCCGGGTCCATGGACAGTTTGACCGGGCCGATACGGACATGCCCCCATGGCACATCGGCATTTTCGTCTCCGCCGGTCGGGGCACCGAAGCCGAGCGTTTCCAGACCCATGGGCGCGGCCAGCCGTGTCCCGATCAGTGTTTCCCAGCTCTCGCCGGTCGTTTCCTCCGCCATGATGGAGGCCAGCATGTAGCCCGTGTTGGAGTAGGCGAAGACGGATCCGGGCGGAGTGTCAGGGGCCTCTTCGAGGATCCGGGCCGCGACCTCGCGCCGGACTTCCCTCAAGCGGACAGGTTCGCTTACGCTGTTGATCATGGCGGTGACCGGAGGCTGCGGAATGCCGGCCCGATGGGTGAGAAGCTGCGAGAGGGTCGTGTCCGTCCAGCCGGGATGCATTTCCACGACTCCCTCCAGGCTGTCGCCCAGCGTGTCGTCCCAACCCATCAGGCCGTCTTCCACCAGTGTGGCTATGGTGGTGGCGCTCATGGATTTGCCGATCGATCCGACATGGAAGAGATCGTCGAGGGAGAGCGGGACACTCCCGTCATCGCGCCGCAAACCGGTCACGGCTTCCGCGATGACGATGCCGCCCACGTCCACGCGGGCGGCCATGCCGACCAGTTTGCGCTCCGCCGCGATGCTTTCGACGGCAGCCTGCAATCCGGCGTCGGACAGGTCCGACAGGGGCGGCGCTTCGGGTCCCGGTTTCGCCGCGACCTTGGAGGCAGCCCACCACCCGACACCTGCCAGGACGACAAAGCCGAGAAAACCCAGCAGGATTTTGACGAAAAGGTTCACGCGCCCTCTTTGGACGCAGGATCCCGTTCAGGCAATGAACTGTCTATTCGCTGCCTCGGGCGCAGGCGCGGGCTAGGCGACCTCGGCCACGTCGTCGCTCACGCTGGCGCGCTCTTCCACGGTCTCGCCGCCGTCCGAGCTGTCCAGCATCGTGTCCGCCTTGGGCGCGGAGAGATAGCGGTAGGCCGCATAGGCGCCCAGACCCAGCAGGGCCGCACCGCCCAGCGACAGGCCCGTCTGCTTGGGATGGGCCGCGACGTAGCTCCCGCCGCGCTTGGCCAGCTTGCGAGCCTGCCGCGCCGTCACGGCCGTGTCGAAGCGGGCGCTGTCGCGGAATATCGCCGCGATGCGCCCGACGTCGGAGGCGTCCAGACGGGACAGGTCGAGCTTGGAAAGGGTTCCGATGGCGTTCTTGAGCATGAGATGTCTCCAATATGTGTTCGATAGGATGAACGCGGCAACTGGCGCGAAAGTTTCGACACGGACGCAGATAGGCTGCAACCTTGGGTTCCAATTCCGTCTGCTTCGAGCTATGTATTTTCCATGATCAGACAGGTTAGCCTTGTGGCCTTGGGGGCCGTGCTTCTCGGTTCTTGCGGAGGCTCCGTCCGGACGTCGGCTCCGCCCGTCGCGCCCGCGCCGTCAAACGCCGCGCCGGTCGTGGATGTAACGGCCAGCAGCACATCCATTGTCGAGGGCAATGCCGTGACCCTGGATGCCTCCGGCTCCAGCGACCCGGAAGGATCGTCCCTGACCTTCACCTGGACCCAGACGGCCGGGCCGGACGTGCCGTTCGAGGTCGACGGGGCCAGAGTGGAATTCACCCCCGAAGTCGGCGAGGACACCACCCTGACATTCAACGTCAGCGTCTCTGACGGCGCGCGGTCCAGTTCGCAGAGCGTGGACGTCGCGGTGCAGAACATTCTCACCACGCCACGACTGGAGTCCGCAGAACAGCTCGAGCTGGTGTCGGAGGCTAAGGACTTTCTGGTGCTGTCGGCCTTGAACACAACGCCGTTCGGATCGAACGCTCCGGACGCCTTTGTCGGTGCGGTTCGGACGGCCAACGGTGTGGAAGTCACCGGGCTGGACCAGTCGACGGAATTTCTGTCGAACAATCAACCGGTCGCGGTCTACAGCCGGAGGGATGGAGACAGTCTGCCGGTGGTCTTCGCCGAGGACGCGGAAGTCAGGCTGAGCTTCGTCGACGATCTGGACTCGAGTGACGTGAGTGACCAGTTCCTCATCATATCGGTCATCGAAGCTTCGGAAGACCGTGTCAGGGAATTCATCCGTGTCGCGGAAGGCGATTACCAACAGGTCGCGACCTACGACGTACCGGGTCTGGACGCCGCGATCCTGCTGACCGGATTTCTGACAAATGTGGACCGCAGTGCGAACTTTGACCCGGCCTACATCTATGTGGGGATCGCCAATGGCCGCCTCGTCAGCTTCGGGGCACGCGATATCGCGCTTCCGGACTATGCGACCGCGGACGATCTCCAGAACTGGACCCTCAATATCGATTCCCGTGAACCCTGGCCGCGGGCGGACTTCCCGTTCGAACCGACACTGGACGTCGTCCGTGACGATGGTCGCGTGCTCGACGTGCTGGGCTTTCCCTACGATCTCACGGCCGACGAATTCGACAGGACCCGCTTAGAGGTGGTCGACAGTTTCCCGGTCGATCTTCCGGACGGCCGGCCCTATGTCTTCGTGGACTTTCAGGACGGTATCGTCTTCCACACGGATGGTGATGGAGACACCGCGTCCAATGTCGCGACGTTGATGAACACAGGCCATGGGTTCGACCGCATATCCACCAGACAGCAGACCTGGACGGGACCGGCCTTCCGAAAGCTCTTCACGACGCGGGCTCCGGGGACCATCGACGGGATCATCGTCGGTTATCGTCTTGAATCGGGGCCGGCAGCGTTCGGGTCCGTTCTGGGCAGTACGGACGGCATTTTGCCTGACATCTCGATTTCCCAAACCGGGGGCTTTTTCGAGATCGGTTTCGGCGTCGAGGATGCGGCACGGGGCGTGCTCTGGGACCCCGAAGGCGGCGAGGTAAGACGATTGCGGATCGTCGACCCCTAGGTCATGGGTCGGTTGACCGGAGCCCGTAACGCAGACCTGTTTCTCGCTTCGCTGCGCGCTCTGCCTCCTGAACGGCAGGAGGCCTCCCGCAACTAACGTCGTGCATTGTCGAACAGCTCCGCCAGCTTCTCCGTCATGGCCCCACCCAGCTGCTCCACATCCATGATCGTGACGGCGCGGCTGTACCAGCGCGTGACGTCGTGGCCGATGCCGATGGCGACGAGTTCGACCTCGGAGCGGTTCTCGATCATGTCGATCTTTTCGCGCAGGTGGGCTTCCAGCAGGCCGGTGCGGTTCTGGCTCTGCGTGGCGTCGTCCACGGGGGCGCCGTCGCTGATGACCATCATAATGCGGCGCTGCTCGGGCCGCGCCATGAGGCGGCGGTACGCCCAGTCGAGCGCCTCGCCGTCGATGTTCTCCTTCAGCAACCCTTCGCGCATCATCAGGCCGAGGTTCCGTTTGGCGCGCCGCCACGGCATGTCGGCGCTCTTGTAGATGATGTGGCGCAGGTCGTTGAGCCGCCCGGGGCCGCTTTCGTGCGGGCGGGGCTTTCCAGCCGCCATCCAGTCCTGAAAACTCTTGCCGCCCTTCCACGCCTTGGTGGTGAAGCCGAGGATTTCCGCCTTGACCCCGCAGCGTTCCAGCGTGCGCGCCATGATGTCGGCGCAGACCGCGGCGACCATGATGGGCCGCCCGCGCATGGAGCCCGAATTGTCGATCAGGATCGACACGACCGTGTCGCGGAAATCCGTCTCCTTCTCCTCCTTGAAGGTCAGGGACGACAGCGGATCGATGATGACGCGCGACAGCCGCGCCGTGTCGAGCATCCCTTCCTCCAGATCGAAGGTCCAGCTGCGCTGTTGCTGCGCCTGCAGGCGGCGCTGCAGGCGGTTGGCGAGCCGCGAGATGACGGAGGACAGCCCCGCCATGTGCCCGTCCAGGTAGCCGCGCAACCGCTCCAGTTCGTCGGTCGGGCAGAGCTCTTCGGCCTTGATGACCTCGTCGTGGCGGGTCGTAAAGACGCGGTAGGGGTCGGGGCTGTTGCGAGGCTGCGGGCGTTGCGAGGGGGCGTCGGGCGTCTGCTCGCTGTCGTCGCTCTCGCCGTCGATGTTCTCCGCGTCGACGATATCCTGCGCTTCGTCGCTATCGTCTTCCAGCGCGTCGGCGTCGGACACTTCGGTCTGGCCGGGCTGTTCCTCGTTGGGGCTGTCGGCGCTTTGGTCTTCCTGCTCCTGCTCGTCTTCGTCCTGCTGGCTCTCTTCTTCCTGGTCGTCCTCGGATTCCGGGTCGGCTTCGTCGCGGTCCAGCGTCAGGTCGGCGATGAAGTCGTTGACCTGGCGGCCGAACGCGTCCTGGTCGTGGATATGCTCCAGCAGCGCCTTGATGCGACCCTGGCTGCGCTGGGCGATCTCGTCGCGCCAGGCGGTCATGATGCCGTCCGTGGTCTCCGGCAGGTCGCGCCCCGTCAGCCGCTCGCGCGCATACAGGCCGATGGCTTCGGCGAAGCTGGTGTCGTCCTTGGCGATGTCCGCCTTGTCGAACCCGCGCCGCTTGGCCCGCGCGGACAGGGCGGCCGAGAGATTGTCCGCCAGGCCGGACAGGTGCTTCCCGCCGACCGTTTCCACCCGGGCCTGTTCCAGCGCCTCGAACACGGCCCGCGCCGCGCCGCTCTTGGGCATGTTGGCGCTGTGCGTGTCCGCATCGTGCAGGGCGATCCGCAGGGCCAGCGCGTCCGCTTCGCCGCGGGCCTTGGCGATCACGTCGGGCTTGGGCGCGGGCGGAAGGCTCGGCAGCATGACCTGGTCGCGCACCAGCCCGGCCACGTCCCCGCCATAGGAGACCTCGAGGTCTTCGCGCGCCGCGATGGCCTTTGTCGCCGCCGCCAGCGAGCGCTTGAAACCGTCGATGGGGGGGGAGTCGTGT
>JBARXH010000137.1:0-3889 GCA_049647245.1 Litorimonas sp. | reverse complement strand
CGCCTTCGGGGCTCGATGCCGTCAGGATCGGCGTCTGGAACTCGGTGAAGCCCTGCTCGATCATGCGGCGGCGAAGCGAGTTGATGACCTGGCCGCGCAGCAGGATATTCTTGTGCAGCGTCTCCCGGCGCAGGTCGAGATAGCGGTAGGTCAGGCGGATATCTTCCGGATAGTCGGGCTCCCCGAAGACGGGCAGAGGCAGCGGGTCGGCCTGGCTCTCGACGGTGAACTCGGCCGCGCGGACCTCGATGTCGCCGGTCGCGATCTCCGGGTTCTTCGCCTCGTCGTCGCGGGCCAGCACTTCACCGGTCACGGTGATGACGGATTCCGACGGCACGCGCTTGGCGGTCTCGTAGAAATCGGCGCTCGGATAGACCACGACCTGGGTGATGCCGTAATGGTCGCGCAGGTCGATGAAGAGCGCGTTGGCGTGCTCGCGCTTGCGGTGGACCCAGCCCGACAGGCGGGCGGTCTCGCCGACATGCTTGGCGCGGAGTTCGTTGCAGGTATGGCTGCGATAGTCGTGCATCGGAAATGTCCCGGAAAAGAAGTCGCGCGCCCATTAACACCTGTGGCGTCGTCTTCAAGCAGTGCGAGCGGTTTACCTGCGCTGGGAGACACGGCACGGACCCGGCCATGATGAAACGCTACGCCCCTCTTCTTCTGGCCGTGCTGGCCGTCGTGCTGATCGGGCTTTGCGTGCTGCGATGGCGCAGTGGCGAGGGGCTGGATGGGTTCAGCCTCTTCGTCGCGGTCGCGGCGCTGGCCCTGCTGATCCTGCAGGCCCGCAAGGGCGGCTCTCTATAGGCGCACGGCGTGCCAGAGATATTCCGCATTGCCGGAACCGCCCCGGACCGGACTGTCTGTCCGGGCGGCCACGCGCCACCCTTGCCCGCGCAACCACCGCTCCACCTCCTCCATCGCGGGCTCGACACCGCCCTGCACGATCCCGCCCTTGCCGACATTCTCCCGGCCGACCTCGAACTGCGGCTTGAACAGCAGAACGCCCTCTCGTGTCAGGGACAGGGCCGGGCCGAGCAGTTTGGTGACGGAGATGAACGACGCGTCGCAAACCAGCAGGTCCGGCACGGGGTCGAACAGGACCGGCTCAAGCGCGCGCGCATCCTGCCCTTCCATGGAGACGATGCGAGGGTCTGCGCGCAGGCGCTCGTGCAACTGGTCCCGGCCGACATCCACCGCATAGACCCGCGCCGCGCCGGACCGCAGCAGAACGTCGGTGAACCCGCCCGTCGAGCTGCCCACATCGAGGCAGACCCGGCCGTCCGCCTCGATGCCGAACACGTCCAGCGCATGAGCCAGCTTCAACCCGCCGCGAGACACGTAGGGGTGCGGCTGCTCCGCCTCCACCCGCGCCCCATCGGGAATGGCCGCCGACGCCTTCTTCAGAACCCGGCCGTTGACCCGCACCAGCCCGGCCTTGATCGCCGCCTGCGCCCGGGCGCGGCTGTCATAATGGCCCTGCCGGACGAGATGGAGATCGGCGCGCATGATGCATTCATACGCATTTGCGCCGGAGGCAGAACCCCCGGCGCAGCCTTTCCAAGCCTGAAAGAAGGGTTCAGGACCGGGAGGGCGAAGCGATGCGGTAGAAGCGGAAGTCGGAGACGCCGCTTCTGAACAGCGGAGCGTGTTCGCTGTAGGCCTCGCTGCCGAGAAGACGGTCGAGACCGTCCTCGTCGTCCCATTCCACCCAGATGATCCTGGACGGCGGGACCTCCCGGCCGCTGTCCTGCGTCCTGTAGGCGACGCTATCGAACCGTTGCAGGAAGCGCGCTCCGATCTTCGCGAATTCGGTTTCCACGCCCGCGAGGTAGCGGTCGTAATCCTCTGGCCTTGCTGGGTCGGTCCACGCGACAGCCAGCGTATAATGCTTGGACGGGTCGAACCTCAGGACAAGGTCATCGGACAGGACCGTGGAGAAGACGTCCTGCCGTCTCCACCCCTTGCCGCGGTAGTCGAGAAGCTCCCGCCATTCCGGCGTCGCTTCGAGACGGGATTTCACACTTTTGTCCCGGTAGGCGCGGAACTCCACGAAGGATGGACGGCCCTGGCCGATGACGGTCTCCTCCACCTCCAGCGCGCCGAGCACCTCGAACGGCTGCGCCTCCATCAGGGGGACCACAAGGCGCGTGTAGCGGTTCCGGGCCTCCCGTCCCTCCCGCCCCATCCGGGCTTTCGGCAGTGCCATTTCCAGAACCTGTCCCGCCTTCAGATCGACGACGAGGTCGTCCGCCGCCTCGACCTGGGCAGTCGGGAGAAGGCGTTGCGACGCGAAGGCCGCATCGGAGACATGGGACGAGAAAAAGACGGCGCCGAGCAGCGCTAAAGCGGACGTGATACGGATCGAACGGTGGGACATGTTGGGCCTCCTTGGCGTGAATAGGCAACATGGAAGGCTCTATCCGCACGAACTCATCGAAATAATCAAAGATTCCGCTTCCCATTGGTGCGCCAGCGTTACAAACATGAGGCATGCAGAATTGGGACGATCACCGACTGATCCTCGCGATCTTCAGGGCTGGCACCTTGCGGGCGGCTGCAGAGGCCCTGGGCGTGACTCACACGACGGTCGCCCGGCGGCTGGCCGCAGTCGAGGCTTCGGAGGCCTCTCCGGTCTTCGTGAAATCCGGACGTTCCTACAGCATCAGCGACTATGGGCGGCAGCGCGTAGCCGTGGCGGAACGGATTGAGGCCCTCCACTTCGAGGCACAGAGGCTCCGCCAAGGATCGTCGCAAACCCTCTCCGGCCCGCTCAGCCTGTCCGTCCCCCGCGCATTTCTTCAGTTCACGGACCTGATGGAAACGGTCGCGGCCTTCTCTCGCGCCTATCCCGAGGTCGATCTGACCATAGCGCCCTCCGACAGCCTGGCCGACCTCGACCGGGGACAGGCGGACGTCGTTCTGCGGGGTCAGATCGGGCCGGACCCGCACCTCGTAGGGCGGCTGGTTTCGCCCATCGGCCTGAACTTCTACGCTCAGCGGGCCTATCTGGAGTCCCGTGCTCCGGAGGATTACGAGTGGATCTCCGCCCCGCTCGCCAGGCAGGACGGCATTTCATCGCCACCCGCATGGCTGGCGGGCTCCCCATACCCGGACGGTCGCATCGGTTTGATCGTCGATGACATCGTTCTGCGCCACAAGGCCGTGGCGGACGGCTTGGGGCTTGGCCGTCTGGCCTGTTTCATGGCGGCGGACGATCCGCGACTGGTTCGCATCGGCGCAAGCGCACCGGTCCATGCCTATGATCTGTGGATACTGACCCACCCCGATCTGCACGGCGCGCCGAAGATCGGGGCCATGATGGAATGGCTCTGGAATGGCTTGCGGCCGAAACGCCCCGTGCTGGACGGGTCGGACGGGGCCTAGCTCAGGCCCGCCTGGCCCCCGCATCCGCCTCGCGCCCCAGCGCCTCGAAGACCTTCGCCACGATCGCATCGGCGTCCAGTCCGGCCTGCTCGTACATCTTCTCAGGCGTGTCCTGGTCGATGAACGTGTCGGGCAGGGTCATGGTGCGGATGCGCACGCCGCGGTCGAGCGCGCCGTTGGCCGCGAGGTCATGCAGGCAGAAGGCCCCGAAGCCGCCGACCGAACCCTCCTCGACCGTGATGAGCACTTCATGCTCGCGCGCGAGTCGGCCAAGCAGCTCGCTGTCCAGCGGCTTGGCGAACCGGGCGTCGGCGACCGTGGTGGACAGGCCGCGCCCCTCCAGCCGTTCGGCGGCCAGCAGCGCTTCGGCGAGGCGCGTGCCGTAGGAGAAGATCGCGACCTGGCTGCCTTCGCGCAGCACCCGGCCCTTGCCGATCTCCAGCGGCTTGGGATCGTCCGGAATATCGATGCCCGTCGCTTCGCCGCGCGCATAGCGGAACCC